>JBGAMH010000039.1:0-23316 GCA_044223135.1 Candidatus Eiseniibacteriota bacterium
GCTGGTCGGCGCGCGCGCGGAGTAGGTGGCCGCGCCGCGCTTGGGTAGACTGCGCGCCGCCCGTCGTCCGACCCACCGCGCCCGCGAGGAAGCCATCGTGTCCGACGCTCACGACATCCGCCCCGAGTCGCTCGCCGTCCACGGCCCGCACCACGAGTCCACCGGGCCCATGAGCACGCCGGTGGTGCACAGCGCCACGTTCTCGCACGCGAGCCTCGACGCGCTCGTGCACGAGCAGCAGCGCGGCGCCGCGGGTTCGGTGTACCAGCGCGCAGGGCATCCCACGAACTTCGGCTGCGAGGAACGCCTCGCGGCCATCGAGGGCTGCGAGGCGGCGCTGGTGTTCCCGTCGGGGATGGCGGCGATCTCGACGGTGTTCCTGGGCTACCTGCGCGCGGGCGACCACGTGGTGTGCGTCGACCCGTGCTACGGCGGCACGCAGCAGCTGCTCGTGTGGGGGCGCGACCGCTTCGGATGGGACTTCACGTTCGTCGACGCGCGCCGGCCCGAAACGTGGGCCGCGGCGTTCCGCCCGAACACGAAGCTGCTGCACCTGGAGACGCCGATCAATCCCACGCTCACCGTGTTCGACCTGGCCGAGGGGGCGGCGCTCGGCCGTGCGCGCGGCCTGCTCGTGACGTGCGACAACACCGTGGCGTCGCCGATCGGGCAGAAGCCGCTCGAGCTGGGCTGCGACCTCTCGGTGTACAGCGCCACCAAGTCGATCGCCGGTCACGGCGACGTGCTGGCCGGCGCCGTGATGGGCTCGCGGCGGGCGATCGAACCCGTGTTCCAGGCGCGCACGATCCTCGGCCCGATCGTGGAGCCGTCGGCGGCGTGGCTCATCGAGCGCAGCCTGAAGACGCTGCACCTGCGCGTGCGGCAGGGCAACGCGAACGCGCTCGAGCTGGCCACGCGCCTGCAGCACCACCCCGGCGTCGCGCAGGTGTTCTACGCCGGGCTGCCCTCGCACCCGAACCACGCGATCGCGGCGAAGCAGATGCGCGAGGGGTTCGGGCCACTGCTGTCGTTCGAGGTGCACGGCGGCGCCGAGGCGGCGCTGCGCGTGGTGAACGCGATGCGGCTCATCAAGCACGGCGCGAGCCTCGGCGGCGTGGAGTCGCTGTGCTCGCTCGCGGCGTACACGTCGCACGCCGTGCTCGGCCCCGAGGGGCGCCGGCGCGCCGGCATTCCCGAGGGCCTGATCCGCGTGTCCGCCGGCATCGAGCACGTGGACGACCTGTGGGCGGACCTGTCGCGCGCCATCGACACGGCCGGGGCCGGCGCCTGAGCCGGGCCCGCCCGGCGCGCCGCGTTCACGCGACGGGCCGGGCGCCGGGCCACGGCAACCGCACCCGCCACGCTCGCGGATCGAAGCGCGCGAAACCGCCGTGCACGAGCGCGAGGCTCGCGGCGGTCAACGCCAGCCCCGCGAACAGCCCCGGCGCGGGACGCTCGCCCAGGAACAGCGCGCCCCACGCGATGCCGAACACCGGGATGCCGTACGTGACGGTGGACGCGCGCAGTGCACCCACGCGCTGCACCAGCCCGAAGAACAGCACGTATGCGAACGCGGTGCACATCACGCCCAGCACGAGGACGGCCGCGAGGACGTGCGGGGCCGGCCACGCGTGCGGCCACTGGCGTGCCGCCGGCAGGACGAGCCACGCGAGCGCGGCCAGCTGCTGGCCGAACGCCAGCGTCAACCCGGGCACGCGCGCGCACCGCGCCCGCGCGAGGACGCTGCCCGCCGCGTAGAGCCCGGCCGCCGCGAGCATCGCGAGCAACGCCGGCACGCCGATCGTGGCGAGCCCGCCGGGACGCCAGCCCACGATCGCGCCCACGCCGGCCACGCCCAGCGCGAGCGCCGCGAACGTGCGCCACGAGGCCCGCTCGCGCAGGAACATCGCGCCCAGCAACGCGGTCCACAGCGGCTGCACGGCGAGCACCACCGACGTGGTGGAGGCGTCCACCTGCCGCTCGGCCGCGGCCACGAGCGCGTACGGGGCCGCCGCGTGCACGAGGCCCAGCAGCAGCAGCGTCCCGGCGTTCGCGCGCAGATCCACGCGCTCGCGTCGCGCGAGCATCACCGCCCACAGCACCACGGCCGCGATCGCCACGCGCACGGCCGCGAGCGGGAACGCTCCCATCGCGGGGGCGGCGATGCGGATGAACAGGTACGAGGCGCCCCAGGTGGCGGCGAGCGCGAGCCACACCGCGAGGTCCCGGCCGCGCATCAGGCGCCCGCTCCGGCGGGTGCGCCGGCGGTGGGCACGAGCCGCGCCACGATCGACAGCCGGTTCCACGCGTTGATCGTGACCACCGCCAGCGTGAGTTCGGCCAGGTCCTTCTCGCCGAGCACCTCGCGCGTGCGGGCGAACAGCTCGTCAGGCGCGTGTCCGTTCCCGATGTGCGTGACGGCCTCCGCCCACGCGAGCGCGGCGCGTTCGCGCGGCGTGTACCACGGGCTCTCGCCCCACGCGTCGAGCGCGTACAGCCGGTGTTCCGGTTCGCCGAGCGCGCGCAGGTCCTTCCAGTGCAGGGCCAGGCAGTACGCGCAGCCGTTCATCTGCGACACGCGCAGGCGCACCAGGTGCAGCAGCGACTCCTCCAGGCCGCCGCGCGCGGTGCGCTGGTCCAGGGCGTCCATGGCTTCGTACAGGCCCGGCGCCACGCGCGGGTAGTCGAGACGTGCGGTCATGCGTGCTCCTCGTTCGGGGCGGGCGTCGCGCACCGGCGGTCGCCGGCGGCGACCGGCTCCGCGATCGCGTGCACGCACGATCGCCCGAAAAAGGACTGGTCAACAGAGCCATATTCCGAAAATATGCTGGTCCATTATGCCGAAGCGCGCGACCACCCTGCCGCTCGCCCTGCCGCCGCGCCCGCGTGGCGCGGGCGTGGCCCGCTGGCTGTACGCCTCGCTGCGCGACCTGATCCTGGACGGTCGCCTGCGCGGTGGCGTGCGGCTGCCCGCCACGCGCGACCTCGCGCGGCAGTACGGGCTCTCGCGCGGCACGGTCGTGGCGGCGTTCGCCGATCTCGCCGCCGAGGGCTACGTCACGAGCGGCGTGGGCGCGGGCACGTTCGTGAACGCGTCGCTGCCGGAAGACCTCCTGCACGCGCGCCGTCCGGCGTCGCCGGTCGGGAGGCACGTGGCCGCGCCGCGCCCGACGGCGCGGTCGGGCTTCGCCTCGCGCCTGCAGGTGCTGCCCGGCACCGACACGTCGCCGATGCGCGCGTTCCGCGCGAACCAGCCCGCGGTGGACCAGTTCCCGACCGCGCTGTGGGCGCAGCTCGCGTCGCGCCGGCTGCGCCGCGTGTCGGCGTCGCAGCTGCTCGGCTGCCCGCCCGCGGGCTACCCGCCGCTGCAGCGCGCGCTCGCCGACTACCTGCGCACGTCGCGCGGCGTGCACTGCGATCCGGAACAGGTGGTGATCGTTTCGGGCGTGCAGGAGGCGCTCGACCTGGTGGCGCGGGTGTGCATCGAGCCACGCGACGCGGTGGTGGTGGAGGACCCCGGCTACACGGGTGCCTCGCGCCTGTTCACCGCCCACGGCGCGCGCGTGATCCCCGGCGCGGTCGACGCCGAAGGCGTGGTGGTGGACCGCGCGCGCTGGCGCGCGGCCCGGCTCGCGTACGTGACGCCGGCCCACCAGTACCCGCTCGGCGTGCCCATGAGCCTGCCGCGCCGGCTGGCGCTGCTCGAGTGGGCGCAGGCGAGCGGCGCGTGGGTGTTCGAGGACGACTACGACTCGGAGTTCCGCTACGCGGGCCGCCCGCTGCCGGCGCTGCAGGGCATGGACCGCAACGGCCGCGTGCTGTTTGCCGGGTCGCTGTGCAAGGTGCTGTACCCGTCGCTGCGCCTGGGCTACCTCGTGGTGCCGCACGCGTTGCTCGACACCATCGCGGCGGCCAAGTCGCTGCTCAGCCGGCACGCGCCGGTGCTGGAGCAGTCGGTCGTCTGCGACTTCCTCGCGGCCGGGCACTTCGCGCGCTACATCCGCCGCATGCGCGAGGTGTACGCGGAGCGCTGGGCCGCGATGGTGACGGCGTTCGAGACCGACCTCGCGGGCCGGGTCGACGTGTCGCCGATCGAGGCGGGGCTGCAGACGGTGGGCTGGCTGGGGCGCGGGCTCGCGGAAGCCGCCGTCGCACGTGCCGCGGCCGGGGCGGGCGTCGAGGTGGTGCCGCTCGGGCGATTCCACGTCGGTGCGCCGACGCGCGCCGGGCTGCTGCTGGGCTTCGCGGCGATGGACGTGCGCGAGATCCGGCGCGGCGCGAAGGCGCTGGCCGAGGCGCTGGCGCCGCTCGCATCGGGCCGCGGCCGCGTCGCGTCGCCACGCGGTCCGCGCGGCTCGGGGCGCGGCGATCGAGCCCGTTCTTGACGCTCCCTTGCCATGCCCGGCCCCGGGGCTTCTGTTACACTCCCCGCCGCTTTCCACACGCCACGTCGCCTTCGGAGGATCCACCCGTGAAGCGCTTCGCTGCCCTCGTCGTCGTGTTCGCACTGTGCGTGGCTGCTTCGGCGCATGCCGCCGACAAGGCGCCGGCGCTGGTCGACAGCCTCGGACTGCTCGAGAAGGCCGTCGCCAAGGATTCCACCAAGTTCGACAACCTGTATCGCCTGGGCGTGATGTACCTGGACCGCGAGAAGATGGCCGAAGCCGCGCAGGTGCTCGCGAAGGCCGACCGCGTGAAGCCGGGCAACCACAAGGTGCAGGTCAACCTGGGTGTCGCGCTCGACGCGATGGGCCGCCCGGCCGAGGCGCAGGACTACTACAAGGGCGCGCTCAAGGCGATGCCCGGCGACTCCGTGGCCACGTGCCGCATGGCGAGCTCGCTCTACTCGCAGGCCAAGTACCAGGAGTCCATGGACCTGCTGCGCAATCTCATCGCGCAGAAGCCGAGGTCGCACTGCGCCTACTTCACGATGGGCGTGGCGTTCGCCGACGCGGGCCTGTACCGCGACGCGATCCGCCAATGGCGCCGCGTGGTGGAACTCGCGCCCGAATCGCCCGAAGCGGTGAGCGCGAAGGAGTCCATCGACGTGCTCGAGCGGTTCATCAACCAGAAGTAGCGCGCGCGCCCACCGGAGCCCCCCGCGGCCGCCGCGGGCGCTCGCACCGGGCCTCCGGGGCGAACATGATCTACCTCGACCACAACGCATCCACTCCGGTCCGCCCCGAGGTCGCCGAGGCCCTGACGAAGGCCCTCGTCGATCTCGGGGCGAATCCGTCGAGCGCGCACCGCGAGGGACAGCGCGTCCGCGCGGCCGTCGAGCGCGCGCGCGCCCAGGTCGCAGCCATGGTCGGCGCCGACGCCGGCGAGGTGGTGTTCGTCTCGGGCGGCACCGAGGGCGACCACCTGGCCGTGATCGGCGCCGCGTGGGCGCGTCGCGACGCCGGCCGGCACGTGGCGTTCGCCGCGGTGGAGCACCACGCGGTGCACGGCGCGGCCGACGTGCTGCGCGAGCTGGGCTGGCACGAGCACGTGCTGCCGTGCGACGCGGACGGGCGCACGCGGCCCGAGTCGGTGGACGCACTGCCCGAGGGGGCCACCGTGGTGTCGGTGATGCTCGCGAACAACGAGACGGGCGTGCTGCAGCCGGTGGCCGAGCTCGCGGCGCGCGCGCGGGCGCGCGGCCTGCTCGTGCACTGCGACGCCGTGCAGGCGGCCGGCAAGGTGCCCGTGTCGTTCGCCGATCTGGGCGTGGACTTCCTGGTGCTGTCCGCGCACAAGTTCGGCGGGCCCAAGGGCGCGGCCGCGCTGATCGCGCGCCGCGGCGCGCCCATGGAGCCGCTGTTCCGCGGCAGTGGCCACGAGCGCGGCCGCCGCGGCGGCACCGAGAACGTGCCCGGCATCGTGGCGCTCGGCTGCGCGGCGGAGCTGGCGGCCGCCGAGGTGGCCGCCGAAGGCGCGCGGCTGTCGGCGCTGCGCGATCGCTTCGAGGCCGGCCTGCGCGCGCTCGATCCCGGCGTGGTGGTGCACGGCGCGCGCGTGGCGCGCCTGCCGAACACGACGAACGCGTCGTTCCCGGGCGCGCGCAGCGACCACCTGCTGATGGCGCTCGACGCGCGCGGCGTGGCGGTGTCGGCCGGGGCGGCCTGCGCGAGCGGCGCGGTGGAGCCCTCGCCCGTGCTGCGCGCGATGGGCGTGCCGCGCGAGCTGGCGGTGTGCGCGTTGCGCTTCTCGCTCGGCCGCACGAGCACGCGCGCCGACGTGGACGCCGCGCTCGCCGCGCTCGCCGCCGCGCTGCCCGCGGCGCGGCGCGCCGGGGGAGTGCCCGCATGAGCGCGCTGCGCGTGCTGGCCGCCATGAGCGGCGGCGTGGACTCCGCGGTCGCCGCGGCGCTGCTGGCCGAGCAGGGCCACGAGGTCACCGGCATCACGCTGCGGCTGGCGTGCTACGGCAAGACGCCGATGAGCCCGCGCGCGTGCTGCACGCTCGACGCGATCGACGACGCGAAGCGCGTGTCGATGGCGATGGGCTTTCCGCACCACGTGGTGGATGCCGAGGAGGTGTTCCGCCACCGGGTGATGCAGCCGTTCGCCGACGCGTACGCGAGCGGGCGCACGCCGTACCCGTGCGCCGCCTGCAACGAGCACCTGAAGTTCGGCGACCTCGTCACGCGCATGGAGCTGGTGGGCGCCGACGCGCTGGCGACCGGGCACTACGCCCGCGTCGAGCGCGACGCGACCGGCGCCTGGGGCCTGTACCGCGCGCGCGATGCCGCGAAGGACCAGACCTACGCGCTCGCGACGATTCCCTACGCGGTGCTGCCGCGCGCGTGCTTCCCGCTCGGCGACCTCACCAAGGAAGAGGTGCGCGCGCACGGCCGCCGGCTCGGGCTCGCGTGCTGGGACAAGGTCGAGAGCCAGGACCTGTGCTTCGTCCCCGACGGCGACTACGCCGGGTTCCTGCAGGGCGCGATGGGCGAAACGCGCGGCGCCGAGCCCGGCGCGTTCGTGAACACGCGCGGCGAGCGGCTGGGCACGCACCGCGGCGTCGTGCACTACACGGTGGGCCAGCGCCGCGGGCTCGCGCTCGCGGGCGCGGAGCGCTGGTACGTGCTCGCGATCGACGCGGCCGCGAACACGGTCACGCTGGGCACGCGCGACGAGCTCGGCTCGCCCGGGCTCGTCACCGAGCCGGTGCGCTGGCTGCTGCCGGCGCCGCCCGCGCCCGGCACGCGCGTGACCGCGCGCATCCGCTACAACCACGCGGGCGTGGGCGCCACGCTGACCCCCCGGCCGGACGGCGGGGTGGAGCTTCGCTTCGACGCGCCGCAGCCGGCGGTGGCGCCGGGGCAGCTCGCGGTGATGTACGACGGCGACCGCTGCCTGGGCGGCGCACCGATCCGTGCGGCCGTGCGCGCGGGGGCGGCCGAGGGCGAGGCGAGCGGAGCGCGCGCGTGAACGCCGGGGCGCGCACGCGCACGCTGGAGCAGTGCCTCGCGTGCGGGGGCCAGGAGATCCGGCCGCTGCCGATGCGCTACGAGTACATGGGTCTTCGCTTCCCGGCCGCCGAGTGCCCGCGCTGCGGCATGCGCTTCCTGCGCGTGCAGCCCACCGGCGAGACGCTGGAGGCGATGTACTCCGTGGCGTACTTCGAGCAGGACTTCCGCTGCGGCCGCAGCGACGCCACGAGCGCCGACGAATCGGCGTTCGCGGACGAGAACCGCGGGCTCGTCGACCGGTTCGAGCGGCTGCGCGTGTCCGCGGGGCGCCCGCGCGCCGGGCGGCTGCTGGAGGTGGGGCCGGCGTACGGGCTGCTGCTGAAGCACGCGCGCGATCGCGGCTGGCAGGTGAAGGGCGTGGAGCTGTCGTCCGAGGCGGCGACGCACGCGCGCTCGCTGGGGCTGGACGTGGTCACCGGTTCGCTGGAGTCGGCCGGCCTGCCCGCGGACGCGTTCGACGTCGTCTACATGGGCGACGTGCTCGAGCACGTGCCCGACTGCCTCGTCACGCTGGCGCACGTGACGCGCGTGCTCGCGCCGGGCGGCCACCTGTTCCTGCGCGGGCCGATCACCACGAACTCGCTGGCACGCCGCGCCGGACTCGCGCTCTACGGGCTCGCCGGCCGCGACATCGTGCTGCGCGAACCGCCCTACCACCTGTGGGAGTTCACGCCGCGCTCGCTCGAACGGCTCGTGCGATCCGCGCGGCTCGGCGAGGTGCGGATGGAGCAGGCCAAGATCCCGCCCGGGCGCACGCACGGTTCGAAGGGCGCGCTGCAGCGCGCCGCCATGTCGGCGTTCGACGCGTTCAACCTGCCGCTCACGCGCGCGTTCAACGTGTTCGGCGACCGCGTCGTGCTCACCGCGCGCAAGCCCGAGCGCTGAGCCCGCCGCCGGCGCGGGCCGTCCGGCAACGCCCCGAACCGCCGAGACGCGGTTCTCGCTTGAATCCCGAGTCCCAATGCCCGCGTACTGGGGCCCGCGTTCGTCACGCGCGCGACTGGCGGGGGCCGGTCCGGGTGCGTGACGCGTTTTCGGAGGTCCCATCGCATGAAGCGCACTCGACTCCTGGTGGCGGGGCTCGTGGCCCTGGTCGCCGTCAGCGGATTCCTTTCCATGGGTGCAGCCGCGCCGGCCAAGGCCGGCAAGCCGTCCGCGGCGAAGGTCGCCCGCGGCAAGTACCTCGTCTCGGTGATCGGCTGCAACGACTGCCACACCCCGGGCACGTTCTACGGCGCGCCCGACATGAACCGGTTCCTGTCCGGCAGCGAGATGGGCTGGGAGGGCCCGTGGGGCGTCGTCTACGCGTCCAACCTGACGCCGGACCAGGAGACCGGGCTCGGTTACTGGAGCGAGGACGAGATCGTGAAGACGCTCAAGACCGGCAATCGCCCCGACGGTCGCCAGCTCGCGCCGGTGATGCCGTGGCTCAACTTCAGCCAGCTCAGCGACGAGGACGCGCACGCGATCGCCGCGTACCTGATGTCGCTGCCGCCGGTGAAGCACGAGGTGCCCGAGCCCGTCGCGCCGGGCAAGACGGCGAACGGCCCGGTGCTGCGCTTCCCGCCTCCTTCGGCGTGGGACGCGCCGCGCGCCGCGCCGTCGGGCTCCGGCCAGTAGGGGGCGAGATCCGGCGCGCCGGCGAGCGGCGCCCGGGCGCGTCCCGGTGACATCGGTGTGGGGGGGCGCCTCCGGGCGCCCCCCCCGCGTGTCGCGGCCCGTGGATCGGAACATCGCCATTGACCCCGGAACGGCGAGGAGAGCAACTTGATCGTGCCCCGCTGGCTCCTGACCGGGCCCACCCACGAGGTCGACATGATCCGCCTGCCGCATCGCCCGCTCCGGCGGGCCGCGTGCGCGGTCGCGCTCGCCGCGATCTGCGCCGTTCTTCCGGGTGTCGCCGCCGCCGCCCGAACGGCCACCGACACCACGATCGTCGCCCCGGCGACCTGGCGCATCGAACCCGCGAACCCCTGCGTCGACGACAGCGTGCGCTTCGTGGCCGACGTGTGCTTCGCGTGCGGCGCGGACTCGATCCTGATCGGCGAGCGCAGCATCACCGTGGTGCTGTCCGTGTGGCCCAACGTCGACTGCCAGGTCGTGCCGTGCCCGAACATCCACGCCGTCGCGCCGCTCGGACGGCTCTCGGCGGGCCCGCACGACGCGCTGCTGCGCGTGGTCCTGCGCACGATGTCGGCGTCGGGCCAGTTGCTCGCGCGCCGCGTGCAGGACCTGCCCGCGCACTTCGACGTGCGGCCCACGTGTGGCGGCGGCGGCCTGCCGTTCGTGGACCGGGTGCGCATCGGCAACCGGCCCGCGCCCTGCGACACGTGCCCTCCGGTCGTCTGCACGGGCGACACGCTGCGCGTCCACTTCGAGGGCACGCTCCCGGCGCCGTGCTGGCACGTCGAGTCGGTGCACTGGCTGCCGGTCATGTCGCCGATCCCGGCGCTCGTGGCCGTCGTCGACGTGTCCGACAGCACGTGCAGCGCGATTCCCGAGTGCGGCCGCCAGCCGACGCACTGGTCGGCGGACCTCTTCATGCCTCCGGGGCCGTGGACCGGTCGCGCGGTGACCGTCGACGTGTACCAGCGCTCCTGCCGCGGCGATTCGGCGGTGCGTCGCCCCGTGGGCTCGCGGGTGTTCCCGTTCGACCTGCGCGACTGCAACCCCGTCGCCGGTTGCGTCGAGGCGACGCTGGGCATCTTCGACGATTCGACGGGCACGCTGCCGTGCGACGTCTTCGCCGGGCCGGAGCGGCTCGCTCGCGCGCCGCTGTCGGTGCGCACGCACGCGCCGCTCGCGGCGATGCAGGGCCGCGTGGTGGGTGGGGGCACGGTGGTGAGCCTGACGCCCATCGGACCGGCGCTGGGCTGGCCGATCGTCACGCACCCCGCCGTCGACGGCTCGGGCGACATGGAGTTCGTGCTGTTCTCGGTGACCGACGCGGTGATTCCGCCGGGCACGTTCCCGGTGCTCTCGGCGCTCGTGCAGCTCGACTCCACCACCACCATGGAAACGCTGATCGGTGCGATCGACCTGGCGTCCGACCCGCAGGGGAACGCGGTGCCGATCTGCGTGCACGTCGCGCCCGAGGGCCGCGCGGTGGGGATCTGCCAGGCGCTCGCCGACACGTGCGATGCGAATCACGACGGCCTGACGAACGTGCGCGACCTCGTGCTGCTGGCGCGCTGCCTGCGCCATCCCGATCAGTGCTCGGTCAACACGGCGCTGTTCGACTGCAACCACGACTCGCAGTTCACGATCCCCGACCTGATCTGCTGCGCGCGGCGCATCCTGCACGGCGGCGGGCCGGACAGCGCCGAGGTGCACCCGGCGGACGGCGTGGCCGTGACGTTCGGCGAGCCCGTGCGCGGCGCGAGCACGCTGGACCTGCCGGTCACGCTCGACGGTGCGGATCGCGTGGGAGCGGCGGTGCTGCAGCTGCAGTTCCCGGCCGACCGCTACACGCTCGAGGGCGTGACGTTCGCCGAGCGCTCCGACTGGCTGCAGCTCTCCGACGGGTCGCAGCCGGGTCGCGTCGAGATCGGCCTGGTGTCGCTGGCGGACGGCGGCGGCACGCAGGTGCCGGCGACGCTGCGTCTGCGCCTCAAGGCGGGCGCGGCGCACGGCGGCGAAGTGAGCGTGACGGGGTACGACCTGTCGTCGCCGGCCGGCACGCGGCTCGGCGGGCTCACCACCGGCCAGGCGCAGCTCGGAACCGGCGGCGGTCCCGCGGTCGTGGCGCTGTCGGCGCCGCGGCCGAACCCGACCGGAGGCGCCACGCGCTTCGTGGTGTCGCTGCCGCGGGCGGCCGACGTGGACCTGGGCGTGTACGACCTCGCGGGCCGTCGCATCGCCACGCTCGCGCACGCGCGACTGGGCGCGGGCGACACGGACGTGTCGTGGGAGGCGCGCGGCGTCCGGGACGGCGTGTACTTCGCGCGGCTCACCGTGGACGGCCGGACGTACGCGTCGCGCGTGACGGTGCTGCGCACGCGCTGACGTCGTCGCACACGCGGCGGGGCGGTGCCTGCGGGCGCCGCCCCGCCGGCGTTTCGCGGGGGCCTCCGCGAGCGCGGCGCGAGGTCAGCGCGGGGTGGCCGCGGAGAGCGCGGCGTCCACGCGCGCGCCTTCGCGCTCGCGCAGCGTGGCGCACGCGTCGACCGCGGCCCCGACCCGCGCCAGCTCGTCGTCGGTGCCGTTCACGCGGTGTTCCGGCGCCGCGAAGAACGCGAGCGCCGCCGCCCAGCGTTCGCGCGAGCCGCCGCCGGCCCACTTCGGCGCCGACGCGAGCAGGTAGTCGGGCCACCGCGCACGCAGCGACGCCCATGCGCGGCCGACGCCCGCGAACAGCCGATCCCCGTGCGACGGGTCGCGCCCGATCGCGTCGAGCACGGCCTGCACGTCGGCGGTGGTCAGCGCCGGGTCGGCGAGCAGGGCGAGCGAGCGGTCCACGAGCGCGGGGTCGCGAAACGAGCCGAGCGCCGCGGCCAGGCGTTCGCGCCGGGCGGGGTCGGGCTCGCGCACCAGCGCGGCGTGAACGACGTTCCAGAGCTCGGCGTCGCCGCGCCAGGCGGCCGCCTCGAGCGCGAGATCCTCGACGTCCGCCGGCGGGCCGCCCGCGCCGGCGAGCAGCGCCCGCGTCCACGTGCGCCCGCGCGCGTCGGCGGTGGTGTCGCGCCCCGCATCGCCGAACGCGCGCCACACGTCGCGGCGCACGGCGGCCGCGGCCGGCGGCTCGCCCGCGCGCGGCGCGAAAGCGAGGGCGCGCGCCGACGGGCCGACGATCGCGCGCACCGTGGCGGCCACGCGATCGGCGTTGGCCGGCGAGCCGAACGTGGCGCGCAGGTCGACCGCGGCGTCGGCCAGCGCGCGCGCGAGCGCGGGCGGCCGCGGCGTGCGGCCGAGCGTGCGCAGCGCGTCGATCCACTCGCGGCCGTCGAGCGTGCCGGTGCGCAGCATCGCGCCGAGCGCCGGCGGCAGGCCGGCCTGCGCTTCGGGCGAGAGCCGCTCCGCGTCGGCCAGCAGCGCGCCGCGCGCGCGCGCGTCGAGCGACCATCGGTAGTAGCCGCGCTCGTCGAGGTTCGGGTGCACCCACGCGGCCGCGCGCGGAAGCGCGAGCGTGGTCTCGGGCGACACCAGCACCACGCGCAGCGTGTCGAAGCCCGCCGCCGACCCGGCGAGCGCCACCACGGGCACCGCCCACGCGCCCTCGCCCGGCGGCGCGCCCGCGGGGCGCCATCGCTCCACGCGCAGCGACAGCGAGCGGCCGTCGGGTGCGAGCGTGGCGCGCACGTGCGGCACGCCCGGCTGCTCGGCGAAGCCGCGGGCCACGCGTCGGACGTCCACCGGCGTGTGCGCGGCGAGCGCCGACCACAGGTCGTCGGCGGTGGCCACGCCGTCGGCGTGGCGGGCCAGGTAGTCGCGCAGGCCGGCCCGGAACGCGTCGCGGCCGATCGCGCCCTGCAACATGCCGAGCACCGCCGCGCCCTTGTCGTACGCGATCTCGTCGAACAGCAGGTCGGGATTGTCGCGGCTGTCGAACGGCGCGCGGATCGCCCGCGTCGAGGCGGTGCCGTCGCGCGCGTAGGCGTCCTGCACGTCGCGCACGCGCTCCGCCAGCGCGCGCGCCCCGGGATGCACGCGCGGGACGATCTCGTCCGCCAGGAACGTGGCGAACGACTCGTTCAGCCACAGGTCGTTCCACCATTCCAGCGTGACCGAGTCGCCGAACCACAGGTGCGCCATCTCGTGCGCGAGCAGCCGGGCCATGTCGAGGCGGTCGCCCGGCGACAGCCGGCCCGGCGCGTGCAGCACGTCCGAGTCCAGCAGCAGGATCGCGCCGGCGTTCTCCATGCCGCCCGCGAGGAAGCCCGGCACGGCGACCAGGTCGAGCTTGTCGTACGGCTGGCGCCGCCCGAACCAGCGCTCCAGTTCGGGCAGCAGCTTCGCCACCTCGCGCGCGCACTCGCCGGCCAGGCGCGCCGCGCCGCGCACGGTGATCACGCGCGTGGGCGTCGACACGCCGGGCACCGGCCTCGCCTCCCACGGGCCGACCGCGATCGCGAGCAGGTACGCAGGCAGCGGACGCGTGGTGCGGAAGCGCGTCTCCTGCACGGCACCGTGCGTCCGCGTGGCGGCGGGCGCCGTGTTCGACACCTGCATCTGGCCCGCGGGGCCGCGCAGCGTGATCGTCCAGGGGATCTTGAACGCCGGCTCGTCCCAGCACGGAAACGCCTCGCGCGCCGCGACCGCCTCGAACTGCGACGCCACGTAGGCGCGACCGTCGTGGTGGAACCGGTACAGGGCGTTGTCGTGCGTGTCGAAGTCGGTCGCGAACGACACGAACAGCCCCGCGGGGCCCGGCACGAGCGGGCGGCGCGCCTCGACCTGCAGCCGGCCGTCGGGCATCAGCCCCCAGCGCGTCGGCACCTTTCCGGCGGCGTCCTCGAGCTCCAGGCGGCGGATGTCGAGGTCGCGCGCGTGCAGCGAGAACCCCTCGACGGCACGGCGCACCTGCAGCTGCACGGTGGTCGTGCCTTCGTACAGCGAGTCGGCCGGGTCCACGCGCAGGTCGAGCGACTGGGCCGTGGGCACCACGTCGCGCTCGAGGCGGTGATCGGCGGCGGCGCCCGCGGGAGCCGCGCGGCCGACCAGCGACAGGGCGAGCGCGAGCGCGGCGCCGGCGGATGCGGGACGGGTGAGTGGCATGACGGTGAGCGCGGAGACTACGCGCCGCCCGCGGCGATGCCCAGCGCGGCCGGCCGGGCGCGGGACGCGCGCCGCCGGACGTCGTTGACGGAACCGGGGGCGCTGCCTACGGTGGCCGCATGGCCACTCCGTCCTCTCTGCCCCCGGCCGTCGAAGCGCGCGCTCTCCGTCGCGTGTTCAAGGCCTCGCGTGGAGCGCCGGAAGTGACGGCGCTCGACGGCGTCGACCTGCGCATCGAGCGCGGCGAGGTGTTCGGGCTGCTCGGCCCGAACGGCGCGGGCAAGACCACGTGCATCAAGATCCTGAACACGCTGCTCTATCCCTCGTCGGGAGAGGCGTTCGTCGCGGGCTTCGACGTGGTGCGGCAGGCGAACGAGGTGCGGCGCCGGATCTCGCTCGTGTCCGGCGGCGAGAGCTCCGGCTACGGCGTGCTCACCGTGCGCGAGTGCCTGTGGATGTTCTCGCAGTTCCACGGCGTGCCGGGCGCGATCGCGTGGAAGCGCGTCGACGAACTCGTGGACGTGGTGCAGCTGCGGGACCTGGCGCACACGCGCATCAACCGGCTCTCCACCGGCCAGCGCCAGCGCATGAACTTCGCGCGCGGGTTCGTGTCGGACCCCGAGGTCCTGTTCCTGGACGAGCCCACGCTCGGCATGGACGTGACGGCCGCCCGGGGCCTGCGCGACTACGTGCTGCGCTGGGTGCGGGAGCGCGAAGGACGCACGGTGCTGCTGACCACGCATTACATGGCCGAGGCGGACCAGATGTGCGACCGCATCGCGATCGTGGACCGCGGCCGCGTGCTCACCTGCGACACGCCCGCCGCGCTGCGGCGATCGGTGCAGGGCGGGCAGCACGTGGAACTGGAGGTCAGCGCCGGCGCCGCGGCGGACGGACGGCGCGAGGTGGACGGCGTGGCGCTGGCGTGGGGCGCCGAGCACCCGGAGCGCGGCACGCGCACGCTGAAGTTCCGGCTGCCCGACGGCCGGCCGCTCGGCGGCGTGTTGCGCACGCTGGAGTCGGCCGGCTTCACCGTGCAGGGCGTGTCGACGCGCGAGACGTCGCTGGAGGACGCGTTCATCGCCATCGTCGGGCGCGGCATCGACGAGGAGAGCGCATCGCGATGACCGCGGCGTGGTGGCACGACCTGCCGCTGAACCTGCGCACGATCCGCGCGCGCGCCTACGTGCGCGTGGTGGGCGCGTTCCGCGAGCCGGATCACTTCATCACCGACGCGATCTTCCCGAACCTGGGGATGTGCGCGTACGTCCTGCTGTACCGCGCGATGGGTGCGCCGCGCAGCTACGAGGCGCTGGCGGTGATCGGCGGGATCCTGTCCACGTACTGGATCAACGTGCTGTGGGGCATGGGCGCCCAGCTCTACTGGGAAAAGCAGCAGGGCCAGCTCCAGCTGCTGTTCGCGGCGCCGTGCTCGCGCATGGCGATCCTCACCGGCATGGCGCTGGGCGGGCTCGCGAGCACCGTGCTGCGGTCGCTCGTGGGCGTGGCGCTGGCGGTGTTCGTGTTCCACGTGTCGTTCGTGGCGTTCGACCCGTGGCGCCTGGCGGGTGTGTTCCTGGTCACGATGGTGGCGCTCTACGCGCTCGGCATGACGCTCGCCAGCGTGTTCCTGCTGTACGGCCGCGAGGCGTGGCACACGGCGAACGCGCTCATGGAGCCGGTCTACTTCCTGTCGGGCCTCTACTTCCCGATCCGAACGCTCGGAGCGTTCGCGTCGATCGCGGCGTCGCTGCTGCCGCTCACGCTCGGCGTCGACGCGCTGCGGCAGGTGCTGCTGGGCCCGGCGGCCGACGGGCTGCTGCCGCTGGGCGTGGAGACCGCGCTGCTCGCGGGCTTCGCGGTGCTGTTCCTGTGGCTCGCGCACGTGGCGCTCGCCTGGCTCGAAGCGCTGTCCAAGCGCGAGGGGAGGCTCACGCAGCGATGGCAGTGAACTCCGTGCTCACGCGCTTCCGCGGCTCGGCCTGGCTCGGCTGGCAGATCGAGGCGAACTGGACCGACCCGACCGTGTTCCTGATCTACCGCGTGTCGCGGCCGCTCGCGATCGCGCTCATCCTGGCCGCCATGTACCACGCGGTGCGCGCGTCGGCCACGCACGGCGCCGTGTTCGCCGGCTTCTACGTGGCGAACGCCTTCCACGCGTTCGTGGACACGGTCGTGATCGGCATGGGCTGGGTGGTCTTCGAAGAGCGCGAGCAGTACGAGACGCTCAAGTACGTGTACGCCTCGCCGGTGGGGATCTTCACGTACCTCGCGGGGCGGGCGAGCGTGAAGTTCGTGCTCGCGGCGATCAGCGTGCTGCTGGTGCTGGGCGTGGGCTGGTTCGTGCTCGGCGTGCGGTGGGACTGGGCGCAGGTGCGCTGGGCGTGGCTGCTCCCGTCGATCGCGCTCGGGCTGGTGGCCGTGCAGGCGCTGAGCTTCCTGATGGCCGGCTGGACGCTGGTGCTGTCGCGGCAGTCGATCCTGGCGCTGGAGGGGGTGGCGCTCGGGACGTACATGCTGTGCGGCGTCATCTTTCCGATCGACCTGCTGCCGCCGGTGCTGCGCGCGGTGACGCTCGCGCTGCCGTTCACGTGGTGGTACGAGGCGATCCGCCGCTTCCTGCTCGGCGGCTCGGGCAGCGCGCTGTTCGGCGCGATGGGCGATGCCGCGCTCCTGGCGGGACTGCTCGGCGTGACGGCCGCGTTCGCGGCGCTCGCGGCGTGGGGCTACGGCGCGTTCGAACGCCGGGCACGCCGGCTGGGGCGGCTCGACCAGACCTCGATGTTCTGAGGCCGGCGCCGCGGGGCATCCGGCCCGCGGGCGGCGACGTGCCGCGCGGCCGCGCATCGTGCGACGTCCCGCGCGATCGCGCACGGCCCGGCCCGCGGGCCCGTGCGATGTGCATGCGCGGACGCCGTCCCGGCAGCGCGTTCTGACATGCCGACGCGCGGGGCGCGAGGGCCGTCCCACGTTGTCGAATCGCGTCGAATTCCCGCTCAAGTGACCGGGAGGCCCACCCGATACCGGTGGCTCGCTTCACCGTGCCGCGTTGCCGTTCGTTTCGACCGGGAGGTTCTTCTTCGTGATCTGGGCTCCTCTTCTGGCAGCGACGTTGGATGTCGTCGCTGCCGTTTCCGTTGCCAACCCGCCGGCGGCTCCGACGTCGATCGTCGCTGCTCCGGCTTCGCCCACGACGGGCGACAAAGCTCCGGACTTCGTCTACCAGTCGCACGACTACATGCGTCGCAGCTTCCGCGACATGCTCGCCCAGGGTTCGGTGCTGCTGGTGTTCGCGCCGACCGAGGCGGACCTGCGCTCCATCGACGCGGATCGCGAGGACATGCTCGCCCGTGGCGTGGTGCCGGTGGCCGTGCTCGAGCGTTCCGACCGGGAGGTCTGGAAGCTCGTCCGCCGCATGAACCTGGAGTTCAGCCTGCTGAGTGACCCGCGCGGTGCGATCGCCGAGGACTTCGGCGCGCGCGACGCGAGCGGCCAGCACACCACCACCGCCTGGTTCGTGGTGTCGTCCGACGGCCGCATCCGCGGCTGCGGCCGCGGCTCGCTGCCGCGCGAGCTGGCGAGCACGGCCTACTCGGCGCTGGGGCAGCCCACCGGGAGCACGCGTTCGGCCAGCCAGGACTGATTCCCGTCACCCGCATCGCGACGAGAGCCGCGCGGTCCTAGGCCGCGCGGCTCTTCGCGTTCGGGGACGGGCGGCCGGCCCACCGGGCGAGCGCACGCTGGATGTCCTCGGGCCGCACCGGCTTCGTGACGAAGTCGTCCATGCCCACCGCGAGGCACGCGTCGCGGTCGCTCGCCATCGCGTTCGCCGTCAGCGCCACGATCGGCGTGGCGGCGCGCTCACCGGCCATGGCGCGGATCTGGCGCGTGGCTTCGAATCCGTCCATCTGGGGCATCTGGCAGTCCATGAAGACCAGGTCCCAGTCGGCGGTGGCGAGGCGGTCGAGCGCTTCGAGCCCGTTCGTGGCGATGCCCACGTCGTGCCCCTGCTTCTCGAGCATGCGGCGCACGACCTTCTGGTTCGTGGGGTTGTCCTCCACGACCAGCACGTGGAACGACCGCGGCGGCTCGGCCGGAGACGCGGGTGCGTGCTCGTGCAACGGCGCCGGGGCCGCGTGCTCCATCTCCCGGAGCAGGGTCTCGCGCGTGGCGAACGCCGAGCGGCCCGCCGGGACGTCCGGCGCGCGGCGGATCGCGGCGACGAGCCACGAGAGGCGGACCGGCTTCGCGAGCGCGCCGGACCAGCCCGGCCACGACGTCGCGTCGGGCTCGACCGAGCCCGGAGCACCGATGTACAGCAGCACGCGCGGGGTGTCGCCGAGCTCGCCCGAGCCGTGCGTCCACTGGAACGCGGCTTCTCCGGCGGCCGCCGCCAGGCAACCGGCGTCGACCAGGCACACGTCGATGCGGCCGCCGTTCGCGCGCTGCCGGCGCACCAGTTCCAGCGCGCGCTCGGCGCCAGCGCCACGCCGCCTTCCTCTTCGACGTCGGCGGCGATCGCGGAACGGCTCGCGTCGTTCGAGTCCACGATCAGCACGCGCTGGCCGGCGAGCGCGCGCCCGGACGCGGGGGACGCCTCGGCGGGGTCGAGCGGAAGGACGAGCGTGAACCAGAACGTGGAGCCCGCGCCCTCGCGGCTGTCCACCCCGATCGTGCCGCCCATGAGTTCCACGATGCGGCGGCAGATCACCAGCCCGAGCCCGGTGCCGCCGAAGCGGCGGGTCGTGGAGGCGTCCGCCTGCACGAACGGCTGGAACAGGCGGCGGCGCTGGTCTTCGCGGATGCCGATGCCGGTGTCCCGCACGCTGAGCCGCAGCTCGGCCACGCCCTGTTCCGCGCGGCCCTCCACGGCGATCCGGACGTGGCCCCGCTCGGTGAACTTGAGCGCGTTGCCGACCAGGTTGAACAGCACCTGTCGCAGTCGCGCGACGTCGCCGAGCACGCGGCGAGGCGTGCCCGGGGCCACGTGCACGATCAACTCCAGTCCGCGCTCGGCGGCGCGCGGCTGCAGCAGGCCGGCGACGTCCTCGCAGACGCGGCGCAGGTCCACGGGGGCGGTCTCCATGGCGAGGCGCCCGGCTTCGATCTTGGAGAAGTCGAGGATGTCGTTCAGCACCGTGAGCAGCGACTCGGCCGACGAACTGATGGTCTGCGCGTAGTCCATCTGCACGGCGTCGAGGGGAGTGTCCAGCAGCAGCCGCGCCATGCCCATGATGCCGTTCATGGGCGTGCGGATCTCGTGGCTCATCGTGGCGAGGAACTCGCTCTTCGAGCGGCTCGCCGCGTTCGCCTCGTCGCGCGCGCGCTGCAGGTCGAGCTCGGTGCGGCGGCGCTCGGTGACGTCCTCGGCCACCCACGCGTACCGCGGTCGCTCGTCGGCGCCGGCGGGCACCGGGCACACCGAGAACCACGTCACGCGCTCGCCCGCCGGCCCCGACCGGCGGTCCTCGAAGCCCACCGCGCGGCCGAGCCGCTCCGCCTGGCGGCACCGTTCGAGCATCGTGGCGGGCAGTTGGCTCGGCGCGGGCGCCTCGAGCGTGCGCCCGACCAGTTCCGTCGGAGGCAGGCCGAACAGGCCGGCCGCCTCGTGGTTCGCGAAGACGTGCACGAGCGAATCGCCGTCGCGGGCGAGCAGCCCCCGCGCGGTGCCGGCTCCATCGAAGAACGCGCGCAGCATCGCCTCGTTCAGGCGCAGGTGCTCCTGCGACTCCTCGAGCGACGCGAGCAGCTCGTTCACCGAGCGCGACACCGCCGAGAGTTCACCCGCCCCGCGCGACGGCAGCCGCTGGCTCAGGTCGCCCGCGCTCGCGAGCGCCTCGGAACGACTGGTTCAGCCACACCGCCACGCCCACGAACATCGACAACGAGAGTGCGATCAGGGCCACCAGCAGCGACCCCAGGCCGCGCTCCGCCTCGCGGCGCATCACCCGCGGTGCGTCGGCCTGCATCACGAAGCGCGGCTGGCCGCGCAGGTCGTTCACGGGCACGAGCAGGCGCAGATCGTCGCCGTCGTCCGTGGGCAGCGACGTCACTTCGCCCTCGCGCAACGCATGGAACGTGCGCTCGGGAAGCTGCCCCGACTCCACGTCGAGCGTGCTCAGCGACACGTCGAGCTGGCTCTGCGCCGAGAGGTCCATGAGCCGCGGTTCGTCGAGCCAGCGCCCCATGACGAGCGTGCCCACGGCCGACCCGCGGCCATCGCTGGGCAGCACCGGGCGCGCGCTCACGATCATCGGCCGCCGCAGGAACCAATCGACGCCCGAGACGGGGCTCCGGCCCGCCCAGCCGTGCGGCAACAGCCCGTGTGCGCGGAGCGTGTCGACGTCGCCGGCGGGCAGCGGCGTGAGCGTGGCCAGCCCGCGATCCACCAGGTTCGCGTAGCGCACGTGCCCTTCGGCGTCGGCGATCACGCACAGGTCCACCTGCACGGTGGCCATCGACGACCCGAGGAGGTTCCCCCGCCGGAACGCGTCGCCGCCGTGTTCGATCCACGCGGCCATGTCGTCCCACGCGCTCCAGTCCGCGGTCGTCGCGCGCAGGTCCTGGCTCATCGCTTCGAGACCGCTCGACAGGCGCAGCGCGGCCCGCTCGCCTTCGGTGCGCTCCAGCAGGTCGACGCGCCGGACCACGAACCATGGCCCGAGCCACGCCACCGCCAGGAGGCCCGCCAGCGTGAGTGCGCCGAGGCCCACGAGTACACGTCCACGAAAGTCGAGCATCGGGTGGAAGTCTCGGCTCGCCGTCGTTGCACGTGAGGGGGGGGCGAGCGGGCGGCGAGGGGGTCGGGCGGTCACCGATGCGCGTGCCGTCCGGCACTTGTGGCGGTCGAGGGATGGACTTGCAGTGCTCGAGCGTTGCGGTTAGTGTGCTCGCCCGCTGGACTACGGAGGGTGAGTCTGAACACACCGGATATCCCCTCGCACGGTCGTGAGCAGTCGCGGCAAGGGTCCGGTCCGCAACAGGGACCGGGATTTCCACGTGCGGAGGGATGGCCGAGTGGTTTAAGGCGCCGGTCTTGAAAGCCGAAAGACGCCCACCGCCTCCCAATCGAAGAAGTCCGCCAAGCGCAACGGAATCACTGAAGCCCCAGCCGGTTAGCCGGTCTGGGGCTTCGGTTGTTTGGTGGTCACGAGGGGACGGCAAAGGGCCCGTTGGGACGGAGAAGGGGTCACAAAGGGGTCACAGTCGGTGCATCGGGCTTCAGCACCGGTTGCAGACCGACAGCGGCTCGCTGGTCGCTAGCGTCGACGAACCCGTAGCGTTGCGTTGCCTTTCTGCAACCTCCACCTCCTGGGCGCCCGACCTCGCAGCCTGCCAAGGGGTTATCCGACTGACCGAAGACCATCGGGGAGCACCTCCAGCGTAGACGGCTCGATCTCGGCCTGCTGCAACAAACCGTGGCTGAGCGGTTCGGGGTGACCACGGCCACGGTTACGCTGTGGGAAACAGGGAGAGCCCGGCCACTCCCGAGGCATCACGCTCAGATCATCCAGCTGTTGGGGTCCGACCCGGTGGCAGCCGCCGACAGCCTGCCCGGTCGCCTAACCGCCGTCCTGCTCCTGACTGTTCTCAGTGTCCGTATGTCTTCCGGATCGACGACGGCTCAAGATCGATCGCCCAGCACACCTGCCCGCCCACGAAGACATCCATAAGCGCCGTGTGGCCGACTGGCGAGTCGGGGACTCGTCAAGTGAAGTCGCCGTCTGACTATTCGCCGACTGTACAAACTTCACTCGATCGGAGCATACTTGATCTTGGCGTCTGCTCGCGCTGCGGCTTCACCGTGGCGTCGAGGAGACTTGAGGGGCTCACTCTAGGCGACGGAGCGCCGGTTGCAGAATCGTGGCGTTCTAATCAGGTTGGGTGGTGGCCCGGAGGTTTAGGGTATGAGGATCGATCGCGACCGAAAGCCGCCGCTAAGGGAGAAGCCTCGGGTCTTCATCGCCTCATCGGCTGAATCACTGGAACAAGCGAATGCGCTCGCTGCGAACCTCGAACACTCATTCGAAACCACCGTCTGGACAGACAATGTCTTTGCGCCGTCGCGCACTTCCTTGGAATCGCTCTTAGAGGTGCTAGGCAGTCATGACTTCGGTGTCTTCCTGATGCTCCCGGATGACGTGACTACAATTCGCACGACGCGCCATGGGGTCGTAAGGGACAATGTAATTCTGGAGCTTGGCCTGTGGATCGGTCGATTGGGGCGCGAACGTGTCTATGCAATCGTCCCAAATGGTGACAACAAACTCCGGCTGCCCACGGACCTCCTAGGCTTCACACCATTGACGTTTGACCCCAATCGTTCAGACAAGAACTGGAACGCGGCACTACGCCCAGCAGCGACGAAGCTGGCTGAGGCGGCGGCATCTCTTGGAATGAAGGTGCGGGCGAATCCGACGATATCTCAACTTGGTCGTCGTATTGAACTCGATCGAAATGCATGGATGAATCATCTCTCCACTGCTACGCGGACATTTGTATCGTTCGCCATGGCGTCGTGGCACTACTGTGAGCATCCTGATTTTGAGACGACCATCAACGATGGACTGAATCAGACGAAGTGCGTCTATAGCTTCTATCTGTTGAATCCAGACTCCTCTGCAGCTCGCCAAAGAGAGCGTGAAGAGGCGCGTGGCGAGAATCCGCTTAGGCAGAGGATTCGGACCTCCCTCAAGAAGCTCAGTACTCTATGGGGGCGGATGCCCAAGAGGTTCCAAAAGAGACTTCGAATCGTACTGTACGACTGGTACCCAACGTATTCATTTGTACAGTCAGACGACAGCATGTACCTCTCCCTCTACCTGTATCAGGAGACAGGTGATCAAGCGCCGACCTTCATTCTTCAACAGGACCATCATGAGAGGCAGTTCTCTGCATATCTCGGCAACGTGGCGGCGCTCGAGCGGGACGGTCTCGCGAGGGCACTGAATGCCCGTGCAGTGGATCCTCGATCCCGGGGGCGTGGGGCTGGGCCGACGGCTCACGTTCGACCTAAGAGCGCTCTGACGTAGTCCTTGCGTCACTGATCCCCCCCATGCTATGTTTAGCACCTCGATCCGGGGTGAAGGGGCCCGCGCTTCTCAAGTCGCGGTTGAGGTCGGCCGATACTAATGCGGACCGAGTTC
>JBGAMH010000040.1:0-23646 GCA_044223135.1 Candidatus Eiseniibacteriota bacterium
GGTTGTCGCCGAGTGTCGCGTGCACGACGTAGAGGTCGGGCCAGCCGTTTCCGTCGAAGTCGCCGGCGGCGATCGTGGAGGGGTGCGTCGCGTTGCGAGGCGGCCCGCCCATGTCGAACATCATGCCGCAGCGGTACGTGATCCGGTCTCCGAACTGGCTGCCGGTGCTCCAGTGGATCGTCACGGAGTCGTCGGTCGAGAAGAAGTTCCGGCCCACGAGCAGTTCCGCGCGGCCGTCGCGATCGAGGTCCGCGCCGAACACCGAGGACACTTCGGGATCGAGCACCACGCCCCAGTCCACGGGCGCGCCAAAGTGACCCGACCCGTCGTTCGCGCGAACGAGCACGTGCCGATCGGCGTCGGCCACCGCCATGTCGGCGCCGTTCACGCCGTCGAAGTCCGCGCACGCCAGCCACGTTTCGCCGAGCAGCGCCGTCGGCGGTGCGAACGTTCCACCGCCGAGCGCGAGAAGCGTGCGGATGCTGTCCCCGCGCACCATCGTCAGGTCACCCAATGCGTCGGCGTTCAGGTCCTGCGTGCACACCACCTCGCCGGCGCCGAACAGGTCCAGGGACTCGAATCCCCCGGGGCCCGTCACCGCGCCCGCCCACGTCTGCGTGCCGTCCCACAGGAAGACCGTCTCGGGCTGGCCCGGCGTCGTGCGCAGCGCGTCGACGCGATACGGGCCGTTGTTCGGAGCGAAGGGCATCTGGTGGATCGCGGGCGCCAGGAACCCGCCCGCCCGATCGTTGAGCAGCAGGTTCAGCAGGCCACCCGGTCCCGAACCGTGGTTGCAGAGCGCGTCGAGCGCCCCGTCCGCGTCGAAGTCCGCCGTCGCGACCGCGAGCGGGCCGTAGGTGACGCCCAGGTTCGGATCGCCGGACATCCACTCGCGTCCCGGCGCCAGGCCGCCCGCGCCATCCCCGCGCAGCGACAGCACGCTCGGACTCCCGGAGTAGCCGCCCCAGCCGGCCGCCACGGCCAGCACGTCAGCGCGGCCGTCGCGGTCGAAGTCGCCGGCCGACAGCTCCAGGTACGGCTGCCGCACGTTCAGTGCACGGGTCGTCATGACCGTGAATCCACCCGCGCCGTCGCCACGCCAGAGCCGTACCGCGGAGTTCCCGCCCGACACCAGGTCGAGCACGCCGTCGCGGTCGAAGTCCCCCGCGCACAGGTCGCTGACGGCGTCGTCCGCCGGCGTGGTGAGGCTCGACCACGCGGCGAGCGTGCCGTCGGCGGTTCCGTGCAGGAAGGTGACGGCGTTGTTCGGGAATCCCAGTTCGGCCCGCAGGGCCGCGTCCGCGCGTCCATCACCGTCGAAGTCCGCGAACGTCGCGGGGCCCGAGTAGTTCGGGATCGCGGTGCTCACCCACGGCGTGAAGACGCCCGCGCCGTCGTTCACCAGTGTGCGCACCACGGACGCGCCCGCGGCCACCAGCTCGGGCCGGCCGTCGCCGGTCACGTCGGCGGCGAAGACGCGCAGCATCGGGAAGCCCACCGTGTGGCGCACGGCGGGCGCGAAGGTCCATCCGGCGAGCGCGCGATAGATCGCGACCGAACCATCGGTCCCGCGCGCGGCGACCAGGTCGGCGCGGCCGTCGTGATCGACGTCGGCCAGCGTCTGCAGCTGGTCGCCGTCTTCGAGCGCCACGTCGTGCGTGGCGGCCAGCGGGTGCGTGGCGTCACCCTCGTACGCGCGCACCATGCCGGTGGAGGTCTCCTGGGCCGCCGCGTCGACGATGCCGTCGCCGTTGATATCGCCCACGACGGGGGCGCTCATCCGCTCGCCGAGCAGCCGCGGCATGCCGAACCGGATCGGCAGATCCTCGCCGGCCGTGGCCACGGCCGCCTGGCGCAGGCCGTGGGCGATGTCACCGCCGCCCGGCGCACCGGCGTCGTCCATCAGCCAGCGCGCCGGGTCGGCGAGCACGTCGGCCAGCGGCAAGCCGCGGTCGTGCGCGACCTGCTGGAGCGCGGCCCGCAGCGGCGTGTAGAGCCGCACCTCGACGGGCGCCGGGGAGGCATGGCCCGCACCGGACAGCGCGGCAGACAACACGATCGCCAGCAGCACCCCGTCGAGGGGCACCCCGGAGGGCAGGCGGTATCCGCGGGACATGGTCTTGGGACTCCGGAGGGGGGTGAGAGGTGAGTGATCCTTCACTCGGACTGGGTAGAGGGCACGATCCGGGCCACCGTGCCGCCCGGTGCCCGGGAACACCGGAGGTCGCGGCTCCCACGCCACTTGCCGGGGCCCCGGCCGGTCGACCGTCCGCGATGCCGGGGGCCGCTTTCGAAAAAGTGTCGTGCACGCCTTACACCGGAAGGCCGTGCGCGGAACTCAGGTTGGCCACGCCATGAGCCGATATCGGGTTCGCACCGCCGGCTCCGGGCCGGTGGGTCACGGAGGACCCGGAATGGCCGCAGCACCGTCGATCGCCCGCGCCGTGGGCGCGATGACCCTGCTCGTGGGTGTGCTCCACACGCCGCCGGCACGCGCCTTCGTCGCGCCGCGGGCACAGGCGCTGATCGATCGCTACGTCGAAGCCACCGGTGGACGAGCGGCGCTGGACGCCGACACGCTCGTGCACCTGAAGGGCAAGCTGCGCAACGACGGGATGGACGGGACGTTCGACCGCTGGTGGCGCGCGCCGGACCGATGGCTGCAGGCCGAGCGCGTGGGCACGATCCGCATGCGCGTGGGGCTCGACGGCGACGCGGGCTGGCGCTCGGACCTCACGAGCAGGCAGATCGCGCCCATGGAGGGCGCCGACCTGGCGGCGCTGCGCGGCGAGGCGTGGTTCGCGTCGGAACAGTGGGCGCGCGGCGCGGACAGCGCCTCGATCGTGGCGGGGCCGAGCGCGTTTCATGCCGGGCGCTCGCTGGAATCCGTCGAGGCGACGGCGCCTTCGGGGTCGAAGAAACGCCTGTGGTTCGACGACAAGACGGGCCTGCTCGCGCGCATCACGCACTTCCGCGACCAGTTCACGTGGAACGAGGACTTCGCCGCGTGGAAGACGCTCGCGGGCCGCAAACGGTGGACCGTGGCCACGAGCGGCGACTCGCACTTCGTGGCGTCGTTCCGGCGCGAACTCGTGGACTCGGTGCTCGTGCAGGCGCCCACCGGCGGCTTCGCGCCGCCGGGCTCGCAGCTGGGCCCGATGACGTGGCTCAAGGCCCGCGGCGTGGCGCGCTTCCCGTTCCGCTATCGCGGCGGACACGTGTGGGTGCGCGCCAGCATCAACGGGCTGCCGGCCGCGGACGTGATCCTCGACACCGGCTGCACCGCGAGCGCCGTCGACCGGGCGTGGGCGCTCAAGGCGGGGCTGCCGCTGGAGGGCGAGACGGCCACGCAGGGCGTGGGCGGCTACGACACGGGCGGCTACGCGCACGCGCGCACGGTGCGCGTGCTCGGCGCCAACGGCGACGGCGTGGAGGTGCGCGACCTCAAGGTGGTGGCGTTGGAACTGCAGGACGACCTGTCGTCGGCGGACTGGTACAAGACCGCGGGGCTGCTGGGCTACGACTTCCTCGGACGCTTCGTGGTGGAGCTCGACTTCGACCGGCAGATCGTGACGCTGTACGACCCGGCCACGTACCAGCACACCGGCGGCGGCCAGGGCCTGCCGATGCAGCTCTACAGCAACATCCCCACGGTCGAGGTCACGCTGAACGCCCGCTGCAAGGGGCGCTTCATCGTGGACGTGGGCAACGCCACGGTGATGTCGGTGCACACGAAGCAGGTCGAAGCGTGCGGCCTGCTCGGCGGCTGGAGCGTGGGCAAGCGCGTGCGGCACTGGGTGGGCGGCATCGGCGGCGCGTTCCCCGAGACCGTGTGCCGGCTCGACAGCGTGCGCATCGGCCCGTTCGCCTGGGAGAAACCCGTGGCCGGGCTCACGCTGCACACGCGCGGCATCGTGGCGAGCCAGGAGATCCAGGGCAATCTCGGCACGAGCGTGCTGGAGCGCTTCAAGTGCACGTTCGACTACGCGCACGGCATGCTGTGGCTGGAGCCGGGCGCGAAATACGCGCAGCCCGACTACTTCAACCGCAGCGGCCTGTGGGTGCGGCAGTGGTCGGGGGCGATCGTCGTCGCGGCCGTGGTGGAGAAGTCGCCCGCCGAGGAGGCCGGGCTCAAGGTGCGCGACCGGCTCCGGGCGGTGAACGGCGTGCGGATCGAACGCTGGAAGCCCGAGGACCTCGAAAAGGTGCTCGAATCGGGCGCCGCGGGCACCGTGGTGAAGCTGACCATCGAGCGCGAGCTGGTGGAGCAGACGGTGGAACTCACGCTGGCCGACGTGCTCTGACGTGCGGCGGGTCCCGGCGCGCCCCGGCCCGTGCGATTCGGGAGGCGGACGGCCCGCGGATGCAACTCGCAGATTTCAAGGCCCGCGCGGATTCCCCCACGGAGAGCGGCGGATCGGGCGGGCACTGGCAGAAGTCGTGAAAAAAGCATGAAAAACGGACCAGGAGAGGGTTCCGCGTGGTAAGAACCGCGGTGGCACGGCCATTGATGGCTGCGGTTGCCGACTCGCTCGCAACGACCGGGAAAAAAGTACACAGGAGGTACCGCGTCATGCTTCGTCCTTCCGTCCCCGCCGCGCTGACCGCGGCACTGCTGCTCTGCGCCGCGGCCACGGCCTGCGCGGCGACGCGTACGGAGAGTTCGCCGCCCCCCGTACCCGTGCACGGCGCGTCGTCGGGCTCGGGGCACGCCCACGCCGACGTGCTCGCCAGCGGCGGCTGGAACGGCGGTCCCGGCGGATCCGTGGCGATCAAGTACAGCGACTTCGCCCAGAACCTGCCGGTGAGCCTGCGGTTCGGGCTCGGCTACTCGGGCACCGATCCCGGCGATCCGTGGCAGGCGCGCGCCGTGTTCATCAACGCGAACACGAACGGCGATCCCACGTCGAACGGGCGGCGCTGGGACTACCGGCTCGACGCCCTCGTGCCGGTGAGCTGGGGCTCGGCGCGCAACCTCGCGCTCGTGTTCGGACCGCGCGTGTCGCGCTTCGCGGGCGAGTTCGACTTCGTGGGCGGCAACGAGTTCTTCACGATCGTCAGCACGCAGTGGGGGCTCGGCACCGGCCTCGAGGCGGGCTACCCGATGGGGCCGCGCACGAACTTCGTGGTGGGCGCGGGTCTCGACTGGTTCTTCAACGCCAAGATGAGCGGGCACGACACGTCGTACTCGCCGAACGGCGTCATCGTGAGCCAGGTGGACGACTACACGTGGGCCGACGCCGACAAGGCCATCCACCAGCCGCGCCTGTCGCCGCGCGTGATGCTGGGCGTGGAGCGCCGCATCGGCCACTGAAGCGCGACCCGGGCGCGCCGAACGCGCGCCCGGGAAGCGAACCCCGCGAAGGACGTGCGCGGGGACAGCGCCGGGCTCGCGGCCGGGATCGCCGCGGAGGCCCGGCGCTCCGTTTTCGAGGCCCGCCTTGTCGGCGGCTCGCGGCGTTCCGCACAATGCGCCCCACATGAGCGAACCCCGTGAAGGTGGGCCCGGCGTCGAAGCGGGCGCGCGCGCCCGGGCGCGCATCGAGATCCACGGCGCCGTGCAGGGCGTGGGCTTCCGCCCGGCCGTCTACCGGCTCGCGGTGGCGCACGACCTCGCGGGCTGGGTGCTGAACGACACGCGCGGCGTGTTCGTGGAGGTGGAAGGTCCGCGCCGCGACGTGCAGGCGTTCGTCGACGCGCTGCCCGAAGCCTACCCGCCGCTCGCGCGCGTGCTGTCGTCCGCGGCCGAGTGGCTGGAGCCCGCGGGCTACGGCCGCTTCGAGATCCGCCGCAGCGACGCCGCGGGCGAGCGCCACGTGATCGTGCTGCCCGACGTGGCCACCTGCGACGACTGTCGCGACGAGGTGCTGGACCCGCGCGAACGCCGGCACCGCTACCCGTTCACGAACTGCACGAACTGCGGGCCGCGCTTCACCATCGTGCGCGCGCTGCCCTACGACCGGCCGAACACCACCATGGCCGCGTTCCCGCTGTGCCCGCGCTGCCGCGCCGAGTACGAGGAACCGCTCGACCGCCGCTTCCACGCGCAGCCGATCGCGTGCGCCGACTGCGGGCCGTCGCTCGAGCTGTGGTCGCCCGACGGCGTCGCGCGCGAACGTGGCGACGCGGCGCTGCGTGCGGCGGCCGACGCGATCGCCGCGGGTGCGATCGTGGCGGTGAAGGGGCTCGGCGGGTTCCACCTGGTGTGCGACGCCGGCGACGACGAGGCGGTGGCCCGCCTGCGCGAGCGCAAGGCGCGCGTGGAGAAGCCGTTCGCCGTGATGGTGCGCGACCTCGAGCAGGCCGACGCGCTCGTGGAACTGTCGCCCGCCGCGGAGGCCGCGCTGCGCTCGACCTCGGCGCCGATCGTGCTGCTGCCGCGCCGCGCGGACGCGCCGGTGTCGCCGCTCGTGGCGCCGGGGCTCGCCACGCTCGGCGTGATGCTGCCCGCGACGCCGCTCCACCACCTGCTGATGGCGGCGTTGCCCGGGCCCGTGGTGGCCACGAGCGGCAACCGCAGCGACGAGCCGATCGCTTTCGACGAACGCGATGCGCTGGATCGTCTCGGCGGGTTCGCCGACCTGTTCCTGGTGCACGACCGGCCGATCGAGCGGCACTGCGACGACAGCGTGGGCTGGCTGATGGACGGCGGCTTCACGCTGCTGCGCCGCGCGCGCGGCTTCGCCCCTCTGCCCGTGCAGCTCGCGAGCGACGGCGCCGCGGTGCTGGCGGTGGGCCCGCACCTCAAGAACACGGTCGCGCTCGCGATCGGACGGCAGGCGTTCCTGTCGCAGCACATCGGCGATCTCGAGACGCCCGAGGCGATGGCGGCGTTCGAGCGCGTGATCGCCGACCTGTCGCGGCTCTACGACGCGCGCCCGGCGGTGATCGCGTGCGACCTGCACCCGGACTACCTGTCGACGCAATGGGCCGAGCGCGCGACGGCCGAGCGCGGCGTGCGGCTGGTGCGCGTGCAGCACCACCATGCGCACCTCGCCGCGTGCCTCGCCGAGCACGGCGAGCCGGGCCGCGCGCTGGGCGTGGTGTGGGATGGCACCGGCTACGGCGTCGACGGCACGATCTGGGGCGGCGAGTGGCTGCTCGGCGACGCCGCGGGTTTCGAGCGCGTGGGGCACCTGGCCCCGTTCCGCCTGCCGGGCGGGGACGCGGCCGTTCGAGAGCCGCGTCGCACGGCCCTCGCCCTCCTGCACGGCCTGCTCGGTGACGCGGCGCTGGAGCGCGACGACCTCGCGGTGGTGGCGTCGTTCCGGCCCGCCGAGCGCGCCGTGCTCGCGAAGCTGCTCGCCACGGGCGCGCACGCGCCGGTCACGACCAGCGCGGGGCGGCTGTTCGACGGGCTCGCGGCGCTGCTGGGCCTGGGCGACCGGGTGAGCTACGAGGGCCAGGCGGCGATCGCGCTGGAGTTCGCTGCGGACGCCGGGCCTGCGAGCGCGTATCCTCTCGCCTCCGCGGCCGGTGCCGGCGTGGAGCTGGACTGGCGTCCGCTGCTGGCGGCGGTGCTCGAGGACCTCGCGAAGGGCGTGCAACGCGGCGTGATCGCCGCGCGCATCCACGCCACGCTCGCGGCGTCGATCGTGGCCACCGCCCGAAGCGTGGGCGAACAGCGCGTGGTGCTGAGCGGCGGGTGCTTCCAGAACCGCCGGCTCACGGAGGCGGCGGCGCGCGGGTTGCGCGAGGCCGGCTTCGAAGTGCTGCTGCACCGGCTCGTGCCGCCCAACGACGGCGGCGTCAGCCTGGGCCAGGCGGCGGTGGCGAGACGGAGCGGTGCGTGAACGGCCTTTCCCAGACCCCCTGAGGAGCCGAGTTGCACTTCGTCATGGGTACGATCGTCGACATCCACACGGAAGGCGAAGCGCGCAAGGGACGCGTTCGAGTCGCGGGCGCCATCACACAGGTGGACCTGACGCTGCTTCCCGACGCGCGTCCCGGCGACACGGTGCTGGCGCACGCGGGGGTGGGGATGACCGTGATGCTGGACTCGCCCGGCGCGGGCGAGCTGGGTCGTTAGAGGAGGCGGGCATGTGTCTGGGAGTTCCGGGGCGCGTGGTGCACGTGGCGCCGAACGAGCTGGGCATGACCATGGGCAAGGTGGACTTCGCCGGCATCTCCAAGGAGGTGTGCCTGGCGTACGTGCCCGAGGTGCAGGTCGGCGACTACGTGGTGGTGCACGTGGGCTTCGCGATCAGCCGCATCGAGGAGGAAGAGGCGAAGCAGGTGTTCCGCACGCTCAAGGACATGGGCGAGCTCGCCGAGCTCGACGTGCCGCAGCCCGACTGACGGCCCCCGCGAGGACCCGCGCATGAAGTTCGTGGACGAGTACCGCGACCAGGCCGGCACCGAAGCGTTCGTGCAGGCGATCCGCCGCAAGGTCACGCGGCCGTGGACGCTGATGGAGATCTGCGGCGGCCAGACGCACACCATCATCAAGTACGGCCTCGACCGCCTGCTGCCCGAGGAGATCACGCTGGTGCACGGCCCGGGCTGCCCGGTGTGCGTGACGCCGCTCGAGCAGATCGACCGCGCCATCGCGATCGCCGAGCGACGCGAGGTGATCTTCACCTCGTTCGGCGACATGCTGCGCGTGCCCGGCTCGCGCACCGACCTGCTCGCCGTCAAGGCGCGCGGTGGCGACGTGCGGATGGTGTACTCGCCGCTGGACGCGGTGAAGCTGGCGCAGAAGCACCCCGACCGCGAGGTGGTGTTCTTCGCCGTGGGCTTCGAGACCACCGCGCCCGCGAACGCGATGTCGGTGTGGCAGGCCGAGAAGTTGGGCCTGAAGAACTACTCCGTGCTCGTGTCGCACGTGCTGGTGCCGCCCGCCATGGAGGCGCTGCTCGGCGCGCCGGACAACCAGGTGCAGGGCTTCCTCGCCGCCGGCCACGTGTGCACGGTGATGGGGCTGTCGGAGTACCACCCGATCGCGGCGAAGCACGGCGTGCCGATCACGGTGACCGGCTTCGAGCCGATGGACCTGGTCCAGGGCGTCTACATGACCGTGGCCGCGCTCGAGGAGGGCCGCGTGGGCGTGGAGAACCAGTACGTGCGCGCCGTGCCGCCCGAGGGCAACGTGCCCGCGCGCAAGCTCGTGGCCGAGGTGTTCGAGACGTGCGACCGCGCCTGGCGCGGCATCGGCGTGATCCCGATGAGCGGCTGGCGCCTGGCGCCGAAGTACGCGGCGTACGATGCCGAGCGCAAGTTCGACGTCGGCGGCGTGACCGCGGTGGAGTCGCCGCTGTGCATCTCGGGCGAGATCATGCGCGGCCTCAAGCGCCCGCACGAGTGCTCGGCGTTCGGCGTGCAGTGCACGCCCGAGCATCCGCTCGGCGCGCCCATGGTGAGCAGCGAGGGCGCGTGCGCGGCGTACTGGCAGTACAAGCGCGAAGGCTGAGCGTTCCGGCGCCGCATCCCCCACACGAGCACACGGACTCCGCACGATGACCGAGATCAAGGCCTCCGACCTGGCGAACGCCTCCTGCCCGATGCCGCTGACCGACTACCCGCAGGTGCTGCTGGCGCACGGCGGTGGCGGGCGGCTGTCGCAGATGCTGATCGAGCGGATGTTCGCCGGCACGTTCGCGAACCCGGCGCTCGCCGAGATGCACGACGGCGCCACGCTCGACGTGAACGGCCAGCGCATCGCGGTGAGCACGGACACGTTCGTGGTGAGCCCGCGCTTCTTCCCGGGCGGCGACATCGGCTCGCTCGCCGTGCACGGCACGGTGAACGACCTGTGCATGTGCGGCGCGCGGCCGCTGGCGCTGACCGCGGGCTTCGTGATCGAGGAAGGGCTCGGCATGGACGAGCTCTGGCGCATCGTGCGCAGCCTGCAGGCCGCGGCGGCCGCGGCGGGCGTGGCAGTGGTGACCGGCGACACGAAGGTGGTGGACCGCGGCAAGGGCGACGGGCTGTTCATCAACACCACCGGCATCGGCCGGGTGCGCGACGGCGTGCGGATCTCGCCGCGCCGCGCCGCACCGGGCGACGTGGTGCTGCTGAACGGCCCCATCGCGGAGCACGGCATCGCCATCCTGAGCGTGCGCGAAGGGCTGGAGTTCGAGAGCCCCGTGATCAGCGACTCGGCGTCGCTGCACGGGCTGGTGCACGGCGTGCTCGACGCGTGCGGCGACGCGGTGCACGTGCTGCGTGACCCCACGCGTGGCGGCGTGTCGAGCGCCACGAACGAGATCGCGCAGGCGGCGCGCGTGGGGCTCGTGCTGGACGAAGCGGCGATTCCGATCAGCGAGCCCGTGCGCGGCGCGTGCGAGATTCTCGGGTTGGATCCGCTGTACGTGGCGAACGAAGGCAAGGTGATCGCGATCGTGGCTCGCGAGCACGCCGACGCGGCGCTGGCCGCGATGCGCGCGCACCCGCTGGGCGCGCAGGCCGCGGTGATCGGCGAAGTGGTGGCGGAGCATCCGGGCAAGGTGTTCCTGAAGAGCCGCATCGGCGGCCGGCGCGTGGTGGACATGCTGAGCGGCGAGCAGTTGCCGCGCATCTGCTGAGCGCACGGGCGGCGGCGCACGTGCGCCGCACCCGCCCGGCCGCGCGGGAGTGTGGACGATGACCGAATCGCTGAGCGGCGCGGAACTGGCCGCGCTGGTGCGCCGCGTGTTCGCGCCGCGGCCCGAAGATCGTGCACTGCTCGTGATCGTGGACCTGCCCGACGCGCGAGTGGGAGACAACGCCGACTGGCGCGAGCGCCGCGCGATGGCCGCCGGCTGGGTGCGCGCCCTGCGCGGCGAGCGCGCTTCGCTCGGGCTCGACGTGAGGCTGGCCACGTACGCGAACGTGGGGCAGGGCAACGCCGACCTGCCGGCCGCGATGTGCGTGGTGGAGCCCGATGCGCTGCCGGACGACGCGTCCGCACTCGCCGGGCTCGCGGCCACGCCGGTGACGGAGTTGCTCACCGCGCATGCGCTGGTGATGGCGCCCACCGAGTTCTCCGCCACCGCTCCGCTCAAGGTGTTCGCGCGCACGATCCCGTTCCGTGCCGCCACGATGGGCGGCTTCAGCGCGGCGATGATCCCGGCGCTGCGGCTGGACTGGGGCGAGGTGCGCCGGCGCGTGCGCGCGCTGAAAGCGCTGCTCGACCGCGCGACCGAGGCGCGGCTCGAGTTCGAGGTCGACGGCCGCGAGCGCGACGTGCTCGTGCTGGACCTGCGGCATCGCACCGCGCACGCGTCGGACGGCATCCTGGACGAGCCCGGCGTGGCGGGAAACCTGCCGTCGGGCGAGGCCTACATCGTCCCGTACGAAGGCGAGCGCGGCGGCGACCCGAGCCGCACCGCCGGCACGCTGCCGGTGCAGTTCGGCCCCGACGTGGTGCGCTACGCGATCGAGCGCAACGTGGCGCGAAGCGTGAGTGGCGAGGGCGCCGCGCGCGAGCGCGAAGCCGCGGCACTCGACGCCGAGCCCGCGTACGGCAACATCGCCGAGCTCGGGCTGGGCGTGCTCGCCGACCTCGGCGTGCAGCCCACGGGCGAGATCCTGCTCGACGAGAAGCTCGGCCTGCACGTGGCGTTCGGCCGCAGCGACCACTTCGGCGGCCGCGTGGGCGTGGCGGACTTCTCGCGGCCCGAGGCGGTGGTGCACATCGACCGCGTGTACCTGCCCGGCCTGCAGCCGCGCATCGTGCCCGCGCGCGTGGACCTCGCGCTGGAAGACGGCCGCACGATCGCGCTGATGCGCGACGGGCGGTACGGCGACGTGTTCGGGGCGGCGTAGCGGGACGCCGCTGCGGGTGGCGCGTTCACCGACGCGGCTGCGTTCGAACGGGCGGTGCGGCGGCCTGGAACCGGAACTCCTGGAGCGATGCCTTGAAGAGGCCCGGATCGACCGACCAGCGCGATCGCATGTCGACGATGTACAGCGCGGGCCCGCGCGCGTAGACGCCGACGAGCACGCTGGCCTCCGGGAACTGGAGCACCCGCATCTTCCCCGGCACGGGCGGGAGCGCGAGCTCGCTCGCCGTCTCGCTGATGACCGTCGCGCCCGCGCTCTGCCCGGCGAGGCTCGCGTCCACGGACTGGCGCGCCTTCGCCGGATCGCCGATGTCCACCCGGGCGATGTCGCACTGGACGCCGGTGCTGGAGTCGGTCCAGGTCCAGGTGATCCACCGGCCGCCGGGGTCCTTCTTCCGCATCGGCGTCACCGGTGCGCGGAACGTGAAGCCGTCACCCTGGTAGGCCGTCCACCGCTGCACGATGGCGAACGATCCGTCGGCGAACAGGTCGTCCAGTGCGTCCGTTTCGTCGCCCTGCGCCTCGTCGCTCGAGTCGAACACCGTGGACCGGATGAGCGTGTCCGGGTCGAGCGTGAAGCTCGCGGGCCAGCCGTCGGCCGGGCACTGCACGAGCAGCGCGAGGTTCTGGAACGTCCGCGCGCCTTTCGCGCCGAGGACCGTCGGCACGTAGAGGTTGTGCGTCACCCCGCTCGCGAGGTAGCGCCGGTCGAAGACGTCCACTCGCTCGGGCTTCCGCTGGCCGCAGGGGGCGCAGAACCAGAGCACGACTTCGTTCTCGAACGTTGCGAGCACGCGCTTGTACTCGGCGTAGTGCTGGTCGTCCCGCCATTCGCACTCGTCCGCGAGTGCCGGCACAGCCGAGGTGGCGAGCACGAGCGCGCAGGCCATCCACTTGCAGATCCCGTTCACGTGATCTCCCGACCGAAGCGAGCTGAAGCCTCTCGGCCCATGCCCGCCTCCGGGCCGGCGGCGGGCCGTCCACGAACTCGAACCGCAGCAGGATCGCGGCGACCACGGCCGGGCTCGCGAAGCTGCGATGTCTGAGTCGAGAGGATAGAAGAGGAATCAGGTACGAGTCGCGGCCACGCTTCGCGCAGGGCGCTCACGCGCCGGGCGTCGCCGCCGGCCCGACCGGGTCCTCGCTTCCAAGCCGGCGCGACGGCATCCGTGCGGAGAGTGCCGCGCGCTCCGCGGCACGTGATCGAAGCGCGGCGACGGCCGGAGAGGTCGCGCGCCCCGCGCACTTTCGATTGTCGGTCGCCGCGCTACGCAGGACGATGGTGTGAGTCCGCGCGCCCGTCTCGTGACGGCGCGGGATCGGGCCGTCACGAGCACGCCACACCGGGCCGACGGGGCGCGCAGTCTTCCGCCAACCCCCGGAGGAAGCGCCATGCGTGTGTTGCTCGCAGTGATGATGGCCGCCAGCATCGCGACGGCGGCGCGCGGCACCACGGCCTTCTACGTGGACCCGCAGAATCAGATCGTGCAGACGTCGCGGTTCCTGCTGCAGTTCGACAAGCTGTGTCCCGAACGCGTGACCCGCGTGGTGTACTTCCCGCTCGACGGGCTGAACGCGGTGAACGGGGAGGCGTCGCCGGGCGAGTTCACCGGGCAGATGCTGCAGGGCCTGTGGCAGGATCCCGGCCCGATCCGTCCCGATTCGACCGCGGCGGAGGGGCGCTCGTGGAGCGTCCTCGAGCAGACGGAAGAGCGGCTCGTGATCCGCATCGAGTCGCGCGGGCTCCGCTTCGACCAGCCGCCCCCGGCCATCCGCACCGACTACACGTTCTGGCCCGACTCGTCGTTCTACCAGGTCGAGCGCACGGTGTTCTTCGGCGCGACACCCATGCCGATGTGCCAGTGGCAGCCCTACCTGCTGCGGCTGAGGACCAGCCTCGTGCACACCGCGCGCTGGCGGGACGCGCAGGGCTACGCGTGGTCCGAGCCCTTCTGCGACGGCGGATGCGCCTACTTCGCGTGGAATCTCGCGTGGAGCAGCTCGGTGGGCAGCCAGCTGTCCGTGACGGTGATGAGCGATCCGTCCAACGTCGGCGTCGCGGCGTGCGTGAACGACTGGGACCTCTACTCGCACTCCGGGTGGACGGGGCCCATCACGGACTACCGCGCTTGGAACACCGACGTGACCTGGAAGCTGCTCGTGCACTTCTCGCTCACGCCGGGCAACGACGAGCTCGAGAACCGCGTGTTCACGTGGTGGGCGGGCCGGCCGCCGGTGGGCGTCGGCGCTGCGGCGAGCCCGCAGCTCGCACTCGCCGTCGCGCCGAATCCCGTGGTGTCGGACGCCCGCGTGTCGTTCGTGCAGCCCGCGGCGGGCAGCGCCGACGTGGGTGTGTTCGACCTCGCCGGGCGCCGCGTGGCGACGCTCGCCGAGGGTCTGCTCGGCCCGGGCGAGCACGTGGTGCGCTGGGACGGCCGCACGGTCGAGGGCCGGCGCGCGACACCGGGGTTCTACCTCGTGCGCGTGCGCGCGGGATCCACGTCGGTGGTGCGGCGCATCGCGCTGTTGCAGTGAACGCGGTGCCGGGCGCGGAGCATGGGTGAGGCACGCGTCCGGATGAAGCGACGCGGGGAGCGATCGATGCTCCCCGCGTCGTCCATCGCGACGTGTCCGCGCGGGCCGCCGCTCGACCGCCGGTCGTGCGGGAACCGCGCGGTCGCCCTGCGTCAGCGCAGCCGCACCAGTCGGGCGCGCGCTTCGCCGTCGGGCGACACCACCTGCACCAGGTAGATCCCCGGCGGGGCGGCCGCGTTGCGTTCGTCGCGGCCGTCCCAGTCGAGCGTGTGGCGTCCGGCCGCGAACGTGCCGCGCGCGAGCGTGCGCACGTGCCGCCCGTTCAGGTCGAGCACCCGGGCGGTGGTGAAGCCGCCGCGCGGCAACTCGAGAGCCAGTGCGACGGGTCCGTGCGCGGGATTCGGGCGCGGGACGCCGAGGCGCACCGCGGCCACCGGCGCCATCTCCGCCGCCGCGGGGCCTGCCACGCCCGTGTTCGTGACGTACTGCGCGTAGACGTCGGCGGGGTCGTTGCGTGGATCCAGCCAGCCCAGGAGCACGCCCCCACTCGCGGTGCCGATGACGGGGTTCGTGGGCGCACCCGGCGCACCGCACACCAGCACACCGTCGGTCGGCCAGCCGGAGGCCACCGCGCCGGTGCCGGTCAGACGTTCGAGGTAGAGCCCGCCATCACTCGAGTTCGGCTGCGACCACGTCACGAAGCAGCCTCCGTCTTCGTGTGCCGCGAGCGTGCCGCCCTCCATCCAGCCGATGGCGAATGCGGTCTGCACACCCAGCGGGCCCCAGCCCGCCACGGGTGCGCCGTCGAGCCCGAGCTTTCCGACCCGCAGCGTGATGTAGGGCGTGTGGGTGATGCTGCGAGTGATCTCGCCCCACGACACGAGCAGCCCGCCGTCGGGGGCCGGCACCGCATCCCGGAGCCCCAGTTCACCGGTCGTCGGGGTGACCGCCACGCCGGTGCTGCCCCAGCCGGCGGCGAAGGAGCCGGTCGGAAGGACGCGGGTCGCGCGCACGCGCCCGTTGCCGGTCGCGAGTTCGCCGTCGGACCACACGAGATAGCCGCCCGGCAGCAGGCGGAAGGACTGGACCTGGCCGACCGTGACCACCTCGAGCCCATCCGTGGGCCAGGCGGGGCTGGGCGTGCCGTCGCGCTCGAGGCGCGCGAGGCGGAGCGACGCGGGCGTCGGGAACGCGCGATGGTCCTTCCACGCGATCAGCACCGCGCCGTCCTCGAGCGCCACCACCTGCGGCAGGTTCTGATCCCATGCGGCGGTGCACACGGCGACGCCGCTGGAGTCCCACATGCGGTTCCCGTTTGCGTCCAGGCGCTGCGCGTAGATGTCGCCGATGCCGGCGCGCTGGTCCTCCCACACGATCACGCACTCGCTGGCGTCGCCGCCCGCGTCCGTGCTGATGGTGATCGCCGGCGTCTGCTGGCTGGTCGGCATCCGGCAGACCGGCACGCCGCCTGCCGCCCAGGAGCTGAATGCGCGGTCGGCGAAGATGTCGGCGGCCCCCGCGTCGCGCGTGTCCGACCAGGCGCCCACGACGAGTCCGCAACCGTGCTGCGGTCCACAGCCGTTCCACCACCCGAACGCGAGCGCGAGCTCGGTCTGGTCGCCCGGTGCGACGCACAGCGGCGTCCCGTCGGACGTGGGTGCGCTGTCCGCGGTGAGGAAGCGAACGTAGAGGTCGGACTGCAGGGTCTGCGTTCCCCGCCGGTCCTCCCATCCGAGCACCAGCCCGGGGTACGACGCGGTGATGACGTCGTAGGTCACCGGCAGGCCCTGGAGGGGGCCCTGCGAGCCCGGCGCCGTGCACACGGGAATGCCGTCGGGGAGCCATGCGGCGGCGGGAGTGACGGGCACGGTGAGCGCGAGTGCGAGCAGGACGAGAGTCGGGTGGATGGGCCAGCGTCGCATGGCGACCTCCTGCAGATGACGGGGTGCGGACGCGGGGGAAGGACGTACGAAAGGCTGCCACAACCCGGACGCACGATGCCATCGGTGGAAATGCGGAGGACGTCCGGCCGGCTGCCGACGCGGGGCGAGATGCGGTGCGCCGTGCACCGGCGAAGGAATGCCCCACCGGGAACCGGCTTCGACTCCTCGCGTGAGCGCAGCGGGTGGTGCGTCGCGGGCTCGTTGACGGGGCGGGGCTCCCGGGCTGGGCTTTCGGGCTGTCTGAGACGTGAGTCCGCGGGGTGAGCCTCGGCGTCCGCCGGGCCGGGCGAGGCCTTCGCGACGGCGTCGCGCGCGGGTCAGCCGTTCGCGGCGCGCTTCGCGGCCAACCGGCTCTCGAGCAGGCCGCACCACGCGTCCATGCCCTCGCCGGTGCGCGCCGACAACTCCAGCAGGACGCCCTCGGGGCGCAGCGCGCGGATCTGCTGGCGCACTTCGTCCATGCCGAACGACACGTGCGGCAGCAGGTCGATCTTGCTGATCACTGCGACGTCGGAGCGGCTGAAGATGGCCGGGTACTTGAACGGCTTGTCCTCGCCCTCGGTCACCGACAGCACGACCACCTTGAAGTCCTCGCCCAGGTCGTAGGACGTGGGGCAGATCAGGTTGCCCACGTTCTCCACGAGCAGCACGTCGAGCTCGCCGAACTTCGCCACGTCGAGCGCGGTCTGCACCTGCCGCGCGTCGAGGTGGCACGCGCCGCCGGTGAGGATCTGGTGCGCGGGTACGCCCAGGCGCCGCAACCGGTCGGCGTCGCGCTCGGTGGCGATGTCGCCCTCGATCACGCCCAGCCGAAGCGACTTCTTGAGTCGCGCGGCCGTGGCCTCGAGCAGCGTGGTCTTGCCCGAGCCCGGCGACGAGATGAGGTTGGCCACCAGCGTGGCGCGATGCGCGCCGCGCACCTGCGCGGCGGCGGCTTCGTTGGCGGCGAGGATGCGCTGTCGGACGTCGAGCTCGCTCACGGTGTCGGTGCTCCGGAAGGGTCCAGCGGGACGAAGGACAATCGCATCACGTCGAGTTCCTGACCGCCCTCGATGCGCAGCGGACGTTCGCACTTCGGGCACAGCTTGAGCCAGCTGCCGCTCACGTGCTCTCGGATCTCGCCGCACGCTTCGCACGTCTGGCGCGCGCGGTGCCACTCGATGTCGAGCTTCGCGCCCGCGTCGGGCGTGTCCACCACGAGCGCTTCCCACGCGTAGCGCAGCAGGTCGGGCTCCACGGCCGAGAGTTCGCCCACCGCCACGACCACGCGCTCGATGCGCGCCGCGCGACCCTGCAGCTGGTCGCGGCACACGCGGTGGATCTCGGCGGCGAGGCTCATCTCGTGCATCGGGGGCTCCGGGACGGTGGAAGGCGCGGAGCATCGTTCCGCGCGGGGGCGGATGGCAAGCCGGGCCGGGCCGGCGGCGAACGGACGGCCGAATCACCGTCCGCGGCGTTCCTCCAGCTCCTCGAGCGTGCGTGGCCAGTCGCTCTTCAGCAGTCGCGACAGCGAGCGGTCGGCCAGCAGCCGGCCGGCGGTCTGGCAGCGCGCGCAGTAGTTCATCTCGTTCTCCACGTACCGCACGCGCTGCACGGGCGAGCCGCACACGGGGCAGGGCTGCCGCCAGCGGCCGTGCACGGCGAAGCCGTCGCGGAACGCGGTCACCTTCTCGGGGAACTTCTCGCCGCACTCGGCGCGCAGGCGGTCGGTCCACGTGGCGAGCACGTCGCGCACGGCGGCGAGCAGCGCGGCCACCTCGTCGTCGCGCATGTGCGACGTGCGCTTGAACGGCGACAGCCGCGCGGCGTGCAGGATCTCGTCCGAGAACGCGTTGCCGATGCCGGAGAACAGGTGCGGGTCGGTGAGCGCGCGCTTCAGCGTGTGGTCCTCACGGCGCAGGCGTTCGGCGAACGTGGCGGCGTCGCACTCGAGCGGCTCGAGGCCGCCCGGGTCGAGCGCGTTCACCGCGGCGTCGTCGGCCGCCACGTGCAGCGACGCGCGCTGGTGTGTGCTCGCCTCGGTCCAGGTCAGCGTGCCGTGCGCGAAGTCGAATGCGGCCAGCGCCGAGCGTCCGGCCAGCTTCGCGCCCGGCGCGCGCCAGTGCAGGCGGCCCGCCACCATCAGGTGCAGCACCAGCCGCGGGCCGCCGTCCGTGGCGAGCACGATGCGCTTGCCCACGCGACGCACGCCGCCGATCGCGCGGCCCTCCGCGGCCGACAGCGGCGGCAGCGCGGTGCGCAGCAGGTTCGGGCCGAGCACGCGCGCGCGCTCCAGCGTGCGCCCGACCAGGCGGCGCTGCAGGTGTTCCACGTACAGCGTGATGTCCGGCAGTTCGGGCATGCGGGCTCCCGACCACGCGCGCCGCCGCCTCCGGGCCGCGGAGGCTTGACGCGTCGGCTATCGTCCCGCGACGCGCAGGCGCCGGGAGCGTCCCGGCGGCGCCCCGGTATCCGGAGAAGCCATGCCCACCAACCGCATCGAGGCGTTCAGCGACGGCGTGATCGCCATCATCATCACGATCATGGTGCTGGAGCTCAAGGTGCCACACGAGCCGTCGCTGCGGGCGCTGCTGCAGCAGACGCCCATGTACGTGAGCTACGGCACCAGCTTCCTGATCGTGGCGATCATGTGGGTGAACCACCACCAGTTGATCCACGCCGCGAAGCACTCGGACGCGCGGTTGCTGTGGGCGAACAACAACCTGCTCTTCTGGATGTCGCTCGTGCCGTTCACCACGGCGTTCGTGGGCGAGCACCACACGGCCGCACTGCCGGCGGCGGTCTACGGCGGCGTGTTCGCGATGTGCTCGGTGGGGTTCGTGCTGCTGCGCGCGGTGCTGATCCGCCAGCACGCGCACGACGAGGCGCGCGTGCGGTTCCACCGCGGCATCCTGCGCAAGAACCTGGTCTCGCTGGCGCTCTACGCCTCCACGGTGCCGCTGGCGTTCGTGTCCCCGTGGATCTCGTACGGGATCTTCGCGTTCGTCGCGGCCACCTACTTCCTGCCGGAACGGCTCACGGGCGGCGAAGCCCACTGAGGGGGCGCCGCCCCGCGGCCGGTGCGCGACGGCGTCAGCGGATGCCGAACGCGCTCACGACCAGCCAGGTCACCGCGGCGATCGCGGCCGCGGCGGGCATCGTGAGCACCCACGCCCACACGATGCGTCCCGCCACGCCCCAGCGCACGGCGGACAGGCGATGGCTCGCGGACACGCCCGCGCCCACGATGGCGCCGGTGATCGTGTGCGTGGTCGACACGGGGATGCCCAGCGCGCTCGCGCCGAACAGCGCGATCGAGCCGGCCGTCTCGGCGCAGAAGCCGCCCACGGGCTGCAGCTTGGCGATGCTCATGCCCATCGTCTTCACGATGCGCCAGCCGCCCGACAGCGTGCCCAGGCCGATCGCGCCGTAGCTGCACAGGATCACCCAGAACGGCACCTGGAACTCGCCGGTCAGGTGGCCGGTCGAGTAGAGCAGCGCGGTGATGATACCGGCGGTCTTCTGCGCGTCGTTCGAACCGTGCCCCAGGCTGAACGCCGCAGCCGACACGAGCTGGAGCCGCCGGAACAGCGTGTCCACACCGGCGGGTGTCGATCGTCGGAAGATCCACATCACGGCCAGCATGAACAGGAAGCCCAGCAGCAGGCCCACGACGGGCGAGACCACGATGAACGTCGCGGTCTTGATCAGCCCCGAGGTGATCACCGCCTTCGGCCCGTCGGCCACGAGCGCGGCGCCCACGAAGCCGCCGATCAGCGCGTGCGACGACGACGTGGGCAGTCCCAGCCACCACGTGAGCATGTTCCACGCGACGGCCGCCACGAGCGCGGCGAGCACGAGCCCCGGTGTCACGACGGCGGGATCCACGGTGCCCTTGGCGATGGTCTTCGCCACGTGCACGCCGAAGATCGCGAACGCGATGAAGTTGAAGAATGCCGCCCACGCGACGGCCTGCTTGGGCGACAGCACGCGCGTGCTCACCACGGTGGCGATGGAGTTCGCGGCGTCGTGGAAGCCGTTGCTGTAGTCGAAGAAAAGCGCGATCGCGACGATCGACAGCTCCAGCCAGGACAGGCCGAACATCAGCGGCTCTTCAGGACGATGGCTTCGATCGTGTTGGCGACGTCCTCGCACTGGTCGGCGGCGTTCTCGAGCCGGCCGTAGATCTCCTTCCAGCGGAGCACGTCGAGCATGTCGTGGCGGCCGCTGAACAGGTCGGCCACCGCGTTGCGCGAGATGATGTCGGCCTCGTTCTCGAGGCGATTGATCTCGATCGTGAACGCCTTCAGGTTCTTGAAGCCCTTGAGGCCTTCGACCGCCTTCTCGATCTGCTCGCCGCTGCGCTGCAGGATCTCGGTCAGGCGCACGGCGTCCGGCGTGCTCTGCTGGATGTTGAACAGCAGGATGCGGCTGCCGATCGCCTCGGCGGCGTCGAGCACGTCGTCGAGACCGCTCGCGAGATCGTGGATGTCCTCGCGCTCGAGCGGCGTCACGAACGTGCGGTTGAGCCGCTCGAACAGTTCGTGCGTGACGAGGTCGCCCTCGTGCTCGACTTCCTTCAGCTTCTTGGCGCGCGCCTCGATGTCGTCGAACGACGACATCATCTGGTGGAGCTGGTCGCAGCCCGAACGCACGAGAACGGCCTGCTTGCGGAACAGGGCGAAGAAGTCTTCTTCGCGCGGGAACAGCCAGTCCATGGCGGCCTCGGTGGGCGGAAGGTGGATCGCGGCAGGGCACTCGCGGGCATGGATAACCCGCGGCGCGGAAATCGGCAACCGACTCGCCGTGCGAGGCGCACGCGGCACCGGGCCGGATGCGTCGTCGCTGCGCCGGGCGCGGGTCGCCGCGATGTTCGCAACTTCGGGAACGAGTCGTGCGTGCAGCGCTGGAGCGTTCTCCCGCGGGGGCCGATGACACAGCCGGCGACCCCGAGAACGTGGCGTGCAGCGGTACAGCGGGCCGGATGCCCCAATCGAGCCGGCCGGTCGAGAGTCGACGCACCGTGGCATGTCGCGTGAAGGGGCGCCCGCGTCCGCCGGCGAACGCCGAGCGGTCGCACCCCGGGCCGCCGGAGGACTCATGCCCAGCACCCACCACCTTCCCGTTCCGCGCCCGGCGCGGCCCGCGGACCGCCCGCGCCGATCAGTTTCCGCTTCTCGGCGTCGACGCGCGCCCGCATCATCGAGCGCCGATGTCTCGCTCGCACTGGATTCCGTGGGCGCTCGCGGCGGTCGTGTTCGTACGGATCTGCGCCTGGCCTGGATCGCCGGCGTGGGCGCATGACGACGACGATCGCGCGCTGAGCGCGCTTGCCGCCCCCGGCGCGACCGCGCCGGAGGCGGTGCGCTGGCTGGTGCGTGCCGACCTGCTGCGCCGCGCGCAGCGATGGGACGACGCCGAGTCCGCGGCGCGCCGGGCCGCTTCGCTCGCGCCCGACGCGTCCGGGCCGGCGCTCGCGATGGCGGCGATCGCGCTCGACCGCGGCGAGCCCGCGCGCGCCCGCGCATGGCTGGCGCCGCACCTCGCGGCGGACGGCGCCGAGGCGTGGTGGCTCGAGTCGCGCGCGCGGCTCGCGCTCGGCGACAGCGCGGGCGCGCTCGCGGCCATGGACGCGGCGCTCGACGCGACGCCCTCGCGCGAGGGCTCGCGGGCGTTCGCGCCGGACCGCGCGCTGGCGCGCGCGGCGCTCGCCGCCGCGCTCGGAGACTCGGCGCGGGCGCGGGACGGGCTGATGCGTGCGATCGCGAAGAGCGAGAGTCCGGCACTCGTGGCGGCGGCGTTCGCGCTGGCCGGCGTGCGCGGCGCCGCGGAGGCCGCGCCCGCTCCGGCCGCGCTCCTCGCACCGGCGGCGCCGGATCGTGCGGTACTGCAGTCGGCGGCGCTCGTGCGCGGGCCCTACCTGCAGCGCGCATCGCCGCGCTCGCTCGTGGTGCGTTGGCGCACGAACGTGCCCGCGGGAAGCCGCGTGCAGATCGGCGTCGTGCCCGGTGCGTGGGACGACGTCGTCGTGGACACCGCGCAGGTCACCGAGCACGTCGTGGCAGTGGGCGGGCTGCTGCCCTCCACGCGCTACTGGTACACGATCGGCACGCCCGACAGCACGCTGCTCGGGGACTCCACCACCACGTTCGTGGCGGCGCCGCGCGCCGGGGCGCCGGATTCCACGCGCATCTGGGTGGTGGGCGACTCCGGCGGCAACAACGTCGGCAGCCGCGCCGTGCGCGACGCGTTCTCGCGCTGGGCCGCCGCGCGCGAGCCCGGTGCGTGGTTGATGCTGGGCGACAACGCCTACGGCGCGGGCACCGACGCCGAGTACCAGGCGAACCTGTTCGACCTCTTCCGGCGCGAGCTGCGGCGCTGGCCGCTGTGGCCCACGCGCGGCAACCACGACATCCTCTACGCCGGCATCGACAACGACTACTACGACCACTTCACGCTGCCCACGGCCGCCGAGGCCGGCGGCGTGCCGTCGGGCACCGAGGCGTACTACAGCTTCGATCACGGCCCGGTGCACTTCGTGTGCCTGGACTCCGAGGGCAGCAACCGTTCGCCGGGCGGCGCGATGCTGCAGTGGCTGGTGCAGGACCTCGCGGCCACGCCGCGCGAGTGGATCGTCGCCTACTGGCACCATCCGCCCTACACGAAGGGCTCGCACGATTCGGACAACGCGCTCGACAGCGAAGGCCGCATGCGCGACATGCGCGAGAACGTGCTGCCGCTGCTGGAGGCGGCCGGCGTGGACCTGGTGCTGACCGGGCACAGCCACAGCTACGAGCGATCGTTCCTGCTCGACGGGCACTACGGCACTTCGAACACGCTGCTGCCGTCGATGCTGCGCGACGGCGGCGACGGTCGCGTGAATGGCGATGGGGCGTACCGCAAGCCCACGCCGGTGCACGGCGCGCACGAGGGCGCGGTGTACGCCGTGAACGGCAGCTTCGCGCAGGTCGGCGGGGGCACGCTGGCGCACCCGGCCATGGTGCGGTCGGTCGCGGTGATGGGATCGATGGTGCTGGACGTGGCGGGTGACCGGCTGGACGCGCGCTTCCTGGATTCCACCGGAGTCGCGCGCGACAGCTTCACGATCGTGAAGGGACTCGCGCCGCTCGGTGGCCCGCCGCCGCACCGTGCGGCGTTCGTGCTGGAGCCGGCGCGTCCGAGCCCGTTCGCGACGGGCACGAGCGTGGCGTTCGTGCTGCCCGCCGAACGCGACGTGCGGCTGGCCGCGTACGACGCGACCGGGCGCGAAGTACGCGTGCTCGCGCGCGGCCGGCTCGCGGCGGGCCGGCACGAAGTGCAGTGGCGCGGCGACGACGCGCGTGGGCGAGCGTTGCCGCCGGGGCTCTACTTCGTGCAGCTTCGCGCGGGTTCCGAGCAGCGCGTGGTGCGCGTGGTGCGCACGCCCT
>JBGAMH010000358.1:0-2873 GCA_044223135.1 Candidatus Eiseniibacteriota bacterium
GACTTCTCCGCGAGCCCGCCGTTCGAGCAGCTGCCGATTCCGATCCCGCGCGCCATGGCCGGCGTGCTCATCGCCGCCACGGGATTCCCGGCGTACTGGTTCTGGTGGGGCCGCCACCGCGAGGCGAAACGAGCGACGTGAAGTCCTACTACCTGCGGCCCGACCTCTACGACATGGTCTACGCCGACTACGTCGCCGACGTGCCGCTGCACGTGGCCGCGGCGAAGGCGGCGGGCGGGCCGGTGCTCGAGGCGTGCTGCGGCACGGGCCGGCTGCTGGTGCCGCTGCTCGAGGCGGGCGTCGACGCCGACGGACTCGACGGCGAGCCCGCCATGCTCGACGCGCTGCGCGGCAAGCTCGCCGCGCGCGGGCTGCACGCGGGGCTGTACCTGGCCGACATGCGCGACTTCTCGCTGCCGCGCCGCTACGCGCAGATCCTGATCGCGTTCAACTCGTTCCTGCACAACCTCACGCAGGACGACCAGCTCCGCACGCTGCGCGGCTGCCGCGCGCACCTCGCCGAGGGCGGCGCGCTGCGGCTGGCGGTGTTCCACCCGTCGGCGGCGAAGCTGATCGAGCTGGCGGACGTGGAAACGATCACGAAGGACATGCCCATCCCGGACACGCCGTACCGGCTCGAGGTGCGCGACCGCACGGCCGACGACCGCGTCGAGCAGATCCGCCGGCTCACGCGCCGCATCGAGCGCAAGTCCGTGGACGGAACCGTGCTCGAGTCGCACGACGTGACGTTCGACATCCGCTACGTCTTCAAGCCCGAGATGGAGCTGCTGCTGCACGTGGCGGGATTCACGCGCTGGACGGTGCAGCCGATGTTCACCGACTACCGCGAGCCCGCGTCGGCCGTCGCCGACCGGCCGGTGCGCGAAGGCGACCATCTGTTGTGGACCGCATGGAAGGACTGAACCCCTCCCGCGGCGCCGACGCGCGCCGCTGGCTCGACCCGGCGATCGTCGCGCGCCTGGCCAACCTCGACGTGCGCGCGCGGCTCGTGGTGGAGGGCTTCATCGCGGGCATGCACCGCTCGCCGTTCCACGGCTTCAGCGTGGAGTTCGCCGAGCACCGCCCGTACATGCCGGGCGATCCGCTGAAGAACATGGACTGGAAGGTGTGGGCCCGCAGCGACCGCTACCTCGTGAAGCAGTACACCGAGGAGACGAACCTGCGCGCGCACCTGCTGCTCGACCTGTCGGGCTCGATGGGCTTCGCCTCGGAGCGCGCATCGGTGAGCAAGCTCGAATACGCGCGGTCGCTGGCCGCGGCGCTCGCGTACCTGATGCTGGGCCAGCAGGACGCGGTCGGCGTGCTCACCTTTGCCGACGCGCCGCGCCAGTACGTGCCGGCGCGCGCCACGCGCTCGCACCTGGACGTGTTGCTCAAGACGATCGGCTCGGGCGAACCCGAAGGCCGCACGAAGCTCGGGCCCGCGCTGCACGAGCTGGCCGAGCGCATCAAGCGCCGCGGGCTGATCGTGCTCTTCTCCGACCTCATGGACCGGCCCGACGAGGTGCTGCACGGCCTGCAGCACTTCCGCCACCGCCACCACGAGGTGATCGTGTTCCACGTGCTCGATCCCGACGAGGTGGACTTCCCGTACCACGACACCGCGACGTTCGTGGACCTGGAAACGGGCGAGCGCCTGACCACCGAGCCGTGGGAGATCGCGGCGCGCTACCGCGAGAAGCTCGCCGCGTGGCGCGAACGCTACGCCACGAGCTGCCGCGAGCAGCGCATCGACTACGTGCCGCTCGACACGCGCACGCCGTTCGACCGCGCGCTGCTGGCGTACCTCGAGAAACGGGCGCGGCTGCTGTGAGCGCGCGCGAGGTCGACGGGCCCGTCGCGCGCGGATTCATGACGCCGCGCCTGCTGGCCGTGGCCACGCTCGTACTGGGCGGCGCGTCGCTGTACGCCTTCCTGCTGCTGCTCGGCTTCGCGCCGGGCGCGCCCGAGCCGCTGCGCGTGCTGCGCGCCGGCAAGCAGCGCACCGACTCGCCCGCGCGCGCGGAGCGCTTCACGTTCGCCGACTTCCGCGCGCTGCCGCACGCGGCGCCGCTCTCCGAGGTGCGACGCCGCCAGTCGCACGGCGTCGTCGCGGAGGGCTGGGTGCAGCGCATGCTGTGGGCGAGCGACGGCGACCTGCACCTGGAGCTGGTCGACGCACCGCGCCGGCCCACGTCGCCCGACACGGCGCACGTGACCGCCGAGCTGACGCCGGCGTGGCGCAGCGGCTCGCGCGGCTGGAGCTACGAATCGCTGGTCGCCGCGCTGCGCCCCAATCACGGCGGCGCCACCGCGTGGGAGCGCGGTCCCGCGCGCGTGCGCGTGACCGGCTGGCTGCTGTACGACTTCCAGTACGACCGCGAACCGAGCACGTGGGCGCTGCAGTACCAGTCGCCGCGCCTGACCGGCTGGGAGATCCATCCGATCACGAAGCTCGAACGCTGGGACGACGCCGCCGGCGCGTGGCGGGAGATCGCGCGATGAACTTCCTGAATCCGCTGTTCCTCTTCGGACTCGGCGCCGCGGCGATTCCGATCCTGATCCACCTCTTCACGCGTCGCCGTCCGCGCGAAGTGCGCTTCCCGTCGCTCGAGTTCCTCGCCGAGGTCAACCAGAGCGAGATCCGCCGGCTCAAGATCAAGCAGTGGCTGCTCCTCGCGCTGCGCACGCTCGCGGTGGCGGCGCTCGCGCTGGCCATGTCGCGGCCGGCGCTTCGCGGTGCGGCCGGCGGGCGCGGCACGAGCAGCGTGGTCGCGCTGGTGGACGTGAGCGGCAGCGCGGGCGCGCTCGGCGCCGACGGCCGACCGCTCGTGCAGGCTGCGCGGCGTGCCGTCGAGGACCTGCTCGCCACG
>JBGAMH010000041.1:0-24181 GCA_044223135.1 Candidatus Eiseniibacteriota bacterium
CGAGGTAGGCCTGGCCCAGCAGGAACGCCGCGCGGTCCTGGCCGGTGAACGCGCCCGCGCGCGAGAAGTCGGTGGCCTCGAGCGCTCGCACCACGCCGGGGGCGTCGGCGGCGCGCTGCGCGGCGATCGCGCGGCGCAGCGCCAGCTCGGCGGGTGCGGCACCGCCGGCCGTCAGTGCCAGCGCGCGAGTGGGCGCAGCCACGGGCGCCACAACGGCTTGCGGCGCGGGCTTCGCGGTACGCGCGAAGGCCGCGCCCGCCGTCCCGAGGGCGGCGCACGCGGCGAGGGCGGCGAGGGCCCCGCATCCATTCCGGGTCCGGGTCTTCACGGGGCTCAGGGCGTCCGTTCGTCGAGGCCCCAGGTGCTCGCCGCGATCGCGGGAGCGCCCTGCTCGGGGCCGAGGGGCGAGAGATCCAGCTGCAGCAGGGTGACGCGGTCGCGCGCGGGCTCGAGCGTCACGAAGCCCGAGTCGCCCAGCGGCCACGCACCGCCGCGCACGGTGAGCTGCACCACCTGCTCGCGCGGCTCGACGAACCCGTGGAACACCTGCACGACGCCGCCCTGCTCGAGCGTGGCGCGCTGCTCGGGATCGAGCGCGGTGACGACCGTGGTGCCGTCCTCGAGCGTGAATGCGATCGAGTCGAGGGGCGCCGCGCCCGACCAGCCGCGGAGCACGATCGCGAGCGCCGTGTGCTGCTCGCCGGTGAAGTCGCCCTGGATCTGGCCGAGGCGCGCGCGTTGCGCGGCGAGCAGCCGGTCGAGCTGGTCGAGCTGCGCCTCGAGTTCGCCGAGCTGCGTGACGCTCGCGAGCAGCGTGCGCCCGCGCGCGTCGCGGTCGGCGGCGGCGGCCGAGTCGCCGGCGGCGCCCGCCGCGGCGATCAGCGTGCCGGTCTGCAGCCAGCGCGGGTCCACGGCGCCCGCCAGCGCCTGCGACTCGAGCGCCTTCTCGCGCGTGCGGTCGAGGCTCAGCCGGACGAAGTCGCGGTTCGCGCGCAGGAAGCGCAGCGTCGGGTGCTTGTGCCGGGCGGGTCGCACGCGCTCCACGCGCACCGGCGTGACCGGGGCGGGAGCGCCGTCGGCGGCGAACGCCGACGACGCGAGCGTGGCGCCGAGCGACAGCGCGAGCGAGAGGGATCGGAGCGTGCGCATGTCGGTCAGCCCCTCCACGTGCGCACCACCGAGCCGTCGGTGGCGTCGACCACGACCCACAGCGACGGCTGGCCGTCGGCGGTGTAGACGAGCGTCCACGTGGTGGCGTCGGGGTGGGACTCGTCGAACGCGCCGCGCATCAGCAGCATGGTCGCGAGCCGGCCGGCGTGCCGGCTGCGGAACTCGCGCCCGGCCTTGCGGTCGGCGGCCTCCAGCGCGGCGGCGCTGTCGATCCAGCGCGCGGCCACCGGCGGCGCCTCCAGTTTCATGTCGAGGTTGTCGGCCTCCACGATGCGGCCGGCGCGCACGGACCACAGCCGCGACTGGCCGGTGGCCGGCGACGTGAACAGGTAGCCCCAGCGCGGCGCCTGCCCGCTCGCGTCGAGGTCCTCGTCGTTCTCCAGGTACACCAGCTGCGCGTCGGCCGCCCACGCGGTGGCGGCGGCGGTGGCGAGCGACAGCCCCTCGGCGGCGCCGGTGGGGGCGGGCTTGCCCGCGTGCGCGGGCCACGCGCTCGCGACGCACGCGAACGCCAGTGCGCTCGCGATCGCGGCGCGCGCGAACCGATCCATGGGTCGGGGGAACATGGCGCGATCTCCTAGAAGAGCCAGAGGCTGCCGAGCGTGAACTGGATGTTGTCGTTGCTGCGGCGCGAGTTCTTGGAGCCGCTGTCGAAGCGGTAGTCGCGCACTTCCCAGCGCATGCCCGTGCGCTTGGACAGGAACAGCGTGGTGCCGGCGCCGTAGTTGAAACTGGGCTCCGACTCGCCCTGCAGGATGGTGGAGCCCACGCCCACGACGACGTACGGCACCATCTGGCGCCCGGGCAGCAGCTCGAGCGTGGCGTTCAGGTCGTAGAACAGCATCGGGAAGTCCTCGGCCTCGAGCGTGAGGCCGAACAGCGACTCCACGATCTCGGCCGGCCGGTGCACGTGCGTCCAGCCCACGCCGAGGTCGGCCTGCAGGCGGTCGAACACGTAGTAGCCGAGCCGTCCGCCGAGCACGAACGAGTTCGACTTGCGGTCGAACGCATAGCCGCCCGTGTGGCCGGCGAGGATGAACGTGCCCGTGCGCGAGTAGGCGCGCGGGTTCGGGCGGAAGCGCAGGTTCGACAGGTCGTCGAACTCCTGGCACAGCGAACGGTGCAGCCAGCCGGTCTCGGTCTCCGACAGCTGGACGCCGTACCAGTCGCCGCTCACCGCCAGCACCACGAACTCGCTCTTGCCGGGATACACGCCGACGACCGCGTACTGGTCGCCGGGGCCCGAGCGCGCGACGTTGCGCGGGCCACCCACGAGCCGGACCTTGCGGATCGTGCCGAGCCGCGGGTTCGGATCCGGCGTCGGCGCCGCCGACACGGCGCTGTCGGCCGGTGCGGCGTCGGCGGCCGGGGCGAGCGAGTCGGGCGTGCTCGCGACGGTGGCGCTGTCGACGGCGGCGTCCTGCGCGCGCACGACGGCCGGCCACGCGAGCGCGAGCGCCGCGAGGGCGGTACACGCGGCGGCGCGCAGGCTCGAGTTCCAACGGGGGAGGTTCATCGGGGACGTCCCTTTCAGTTCCGACCGAACACGCGGGCGAGTTCGAGCCGGGCGCTCCACTCGCCGAACGATTCGCGGTCCATCACCACGGTGGCGCCGGCACGGTGCGCGGTGTCGAGACCGAACACCCGCCGCTCCACCTGCACGCCCGCCCGCCACTGGCCGGGCAGTGCGCGTTCCACGGCGGCGCCCGCGCCGCCCGTCCACTCGTGCACCGGCGCGAAGTGCGCCGTCACGTCGGAGCCCGAACCGGAAGGGCTCACCACGACCTCGTCGGGCGACCAGCCCAGGTGCAGCCGGCCCGCGCTCGCGGTGGCGAGCACGTCGTTGCCCCACGCCGACCACACGCGCGCGCGCGTCACCAGCTCGAGCGACGTCGCGTGCACCCGCGGGTCGGCGACGCCGCCCAGGTCCAGCTCCTGCGTGGACGCGGCGCGCCACAGCCGCACGCCGGCCGACAGCGGGCCGACTCCGGCCAGCGCCTGCACGCCCCACGCCGCGCGCGGCGCGACGTCCCACTGGTAGTCGGCGAGGTGCGCGTCGAACGCGGTGGTGCCGGCGAGCAGCGATAGGGAAGCCCAGCGCGCGCCGGCCGCCGCGGGCATCGCGGTGGCGGCGAGCAGCACGAGCGCGCCGATCGCGCGCAGGGCAGGGGCCGATGCCGGGCGGCGGTTCACGGTGCGGGCGTCCCCAGCGAGAACTCCATGCCCACGGGCAGGATCTGGTACGCGTCCGAGAGGAACGGCGTCACGATGATCGAGTCGCGCCCGCCCGGCAGCTCGCGCAGTTCGCCGCTGCCGAGATAGACGAGCAGGAACACGCCGCGGCCCGCGGCGCCCGTGTCGGGCGGTGTCACGGCGCGGAACGAGAAGTCGATGGGCTGCACCAGGTGGTCCCAGCCGGTGACGGCGCGGGTCTGGCGGCCGAGCGATCGCGAGCCGGCGAGCAGCCGGTCGATGTCGTGCGCCATCGGCACGCGCGGCGCGTCGGGGTGCACGGCCACGTCGGCGACCGAGATCGAGTCGGCCACGCGCAGCTCGGCCACCGCGAACCCGGTCAGGATCGAGCGGTAGGTGACGTGCGTGCTCACGTACACCGACTCCGACGTGGCCGGCGGCAGCGCCTGGTAGGGGCGCAGGTTCGACGCCTGCACGTCCACGCGCGTCCAGCGGTCCTCGGTCTTCGGCGCGTCGAAGCAGCCGGCGAGCGGCGTGGCCGCGGCCAGCAGCACGAGCACGGCGCCCACCCGCCGCGCGAGTGGCGCGCGGCGGGCGAGGGCGACGGGCGTGTGAACGGGCGTCATGGCGAGTTCCTTCCGGGGCGTCCTCAGTGGACGACCACGAGCCTCTGCGAGAGTTCACGCGTGCCGGTGCGCAGCTTCGTGAAGTACACGCCCGGGGCGACGCGCGTGCCGGCGTCGTCGGTGCCGTCCCACACGACCTCGTTGCGACCCGCGCCGAACGGCTGCGCGAAGCGGCGCACCGCGCGGCCCGACGCGTCGTACACGCGCAGCGTGGCGCCGTCGGTGGACGACGGCAGCACGAACGCGATGCGGGTGGCGGCGCGCACGGGATTCGGCCAGCTGCCGAGCATCACGGCCTGCGACGGGGCGCCCGCGCTGCCACCGGCCCAGCGGAACGCGGTGCGCGCGGTGGCCGTGGGACCGTTCGCGTACGCCGACGTGGCGGTGACGCGCAGCACGTGGTCGCCCGCGGCGAGGTCGCCCTCGGGCAGCGCCACCTCGTGCAGGCCGGCGTCCATCGTGCCGGCGGCGCGGCGCGCGATCGTCCGGCCGTTCGCGCCGTCGACCACTTCGATCGTCACGCTCGCGCGGTCGGTGAGCGTGAAGCGCGCGGCCGGCGCGGCGCCGTCGGTGACCGACAGGTCGGGCACGTCGACGCCCAGGTTCCACAGGCGCATGCCGCTCGCGTCGTTCCACTGCGCCAGGCTCACCGCGCTCGCGCGACCCTCGCGGGTCACGGTGCCGGTGCGGTGGTCGCGCACGGTGAAGTAGGGGACGCGGAAGCTGCGCGGGCGCTCGAGCGCGCCACGCAGTTCGGCGACCGGCGTCAGGTCGGGCGCGTACTTGCGCACGGTGCCGCGGTTCGGCGCCGCCGCGTACAGGTTGCCCCACTGGTCGGAGTCGAGCGACGTCACGATGTCGGCGTCCTGCTTCACGTCGCCGATCCACGCGAACGCGCCGTTCTGCAGGCGCAGGTGCACCAGCCGCTGCGTGTGCGCGTCGGCCACGTACACGTCGGGCGTGCTCGCGCCGTTCGAGCGCCGCACGGTGATCGCCATCGGGCCGGCGAACCGGCCGACACCGCTGCCGAGGTCGCCGAGCGTGGCCACCGAACGCGCGCCGCCCTCGGCGAGCGCGAACGCGGCGACGCGGTTGTGGCCCGTGTCGGCCACGTAGAGCACGTCGTCGCCGGGCACGAACGGCGTGCCGCCGTCCGAGTACGCCACGTCGTGCGGCCGGGCGAGACCCTTGATCTCGAAACGCGGCACCAGCTGGATGTCGCCGAACTCCGTCGTCGCCTGCAGCACCACCACGCGGTCGTGGCCCGTGTCGGCCACGTACACGCGGTTCTGCTCGTCCACCGCCATGCCGCGCGGCTCGGCGAGCGCGCCGAGCGGCTGGCCCTGGCCCGTGTAGGCGCGCAGCGACTGGCCGGGCTCGCCGAACACGAGCCGGTTCCAGTGCGGATCGCTCACCACCTGGAACGTGCGCGTCTCGACGTACGGGAACACGTCGTACACGTCGACGCTCCCGAGCGTCACCGTGGCCCAGGGGTCGGAGAACAGGTTCCGTCCGATCTGCGCGCGGGCCACGCCGCGGTCGAGGGCATCCAGTCCCTGGTCAGGGGCGATCCGGGACGGATCGAACGTCCCGGCGCTCGCCGGCAGCGCCGCACACATCGACAGCACCGAGGTCAGCAGGATGGCTCGTCGCACGTGATGCTCCTCTCTCCGCCACTCCAACGTCTAGAAACGGAAGTCGATGCCCGTTTCGAGGATGTCCGCCGAGTAGTTGTTGCTGTTGAAGTACCGCTCGTAGTCGAGCGACAGGTCGAGGCGGTTCAGCCAGCGGTGTTCCGCCGCCATCACGCCGAGGTCGAAGTGGAGCGACGCACCGAACAGGTGCGAGGACAGCGGCCCCAGCCGGTAGTCACCGGTCAGGAACCCGTCGACGCCGTTCGGGCTCGCGTATTCCGCGCGCCAGAAGTCGGCGGCGGACTGCGTGTACCAGCGGTAGTCCCACTGCACGAACGCGCCGGGGGCCACGTACTGGCTCAACTTGGCCGAGGTCTCGTGCGAGACCACGCCCCAGTCGTCCGTGTAGAAGCGGTAGTCGCCGCGGATGCTGGAACGGTTGTCGAACCACTGGTTCAGCTTCACGAACGCGTCGCGGCGCGCGCGGTGGTCGGGGTGGCGCTCGGGAGCGCTGGTGCCGCCCGCCCACACGCGCCGGTAGGGGTTGTGCTGCAGGCCGTCGACCGAGTTCATCTCGACACCCGCGCGCAGCACGGTGGTCGGCGACAGCACCTGCGTGCCGACCGCGCTCCAGTGCAGCGTCGTCTTGCGGTCCGGCGCCGTGTTCTGGCGGTCGTTCGCGAGCGGCTCGATGTCGTCCCAGCCCCAGCTCGTGCCGAACGCCAGGTTGAACTGCTGGTTCATGAAGTCGCGGTTCCAGCCGGCGCCCACCTGGCGCGCGAGGTAGTCGTCCTCGACCGAGTGGTAGTACTCGATCGAGGCGGTCCCGCGCGTGAGCGAGCCGGTGTACTCGTTGCGGACCTTCTGGAAGTCCTGGAACGCGTTGCCCGAGATCGGGCGGCTCGCGGTGGTGATCGCGTCCACGGCCTCGGCGCTGCCGGGCGCCGCGGCGATGGCCGGGATCACCACGCGCTCGTTGTTCCAGTGCACGGTCAGGCCCATGTTCGCGCCGAGCGGCACCGAGTACTCCTCGACGAACGAGCGCACCCGCACGTGGTCGGAGTCGGTGAACGTCCGCAGCAGGCCGTTGACGGCCTGCGGGTCGGACGGCTCGGCCGCCGCCGCGCGCGCGGCGAAGCCGGCGCCCGCGAGCAGCGCGAGCACGGTGGGCCGGAGCACGCGCTTCACTTGCACGCGCAGCCTCCGCCTTCGCCACCGTTGCCGCCGGTGGAGCCTTCGCGCGCCTCGAACGCCTTCGTGCGGCGCTCGTCCTTCTTCGCCTGCGCCTGGAACGACATGATGCGGTCGGTCAGCCGCTCGCGCTCGTACGCCGACACCGAGCGCATCGCGCACCCGGAGCCCGAGATCGCCCACGCGGCCAGCAGCAGCGCCGCCAGCACCCGGCGCGCCGCGGTCACTGCGCACCTCCGGTGGACGCGGCCGCGGCGCCGCCCGCCAGCAGCTGCTCGGTGACGCGCGTGAGCTCGGCGAGGCCCGCGTCGTCGGAGCGGGTCGTGCTCCAGGCGATGCGGCCGTCGCGGCCGATCACCAGCGTGAGCGGCACCGCGCGCAGGTCGAGCGAGCGCGCGAGGCCGTCGGGGCCGTCGCACGCGGCCGGCATCGCGATGCCCTGAGCGCGCAGGAATCGCTTCGCGTTCGCCGGGTCGCGGTCGATCGAGACCGCCACCACGCGCGCGCCGCGGCCGGCGAGCCGACGGTTCAGGTCGGCCAGCTTCGGCAGCTCGCGGCGGCAGGGCGCGCACCAGCTCGCCCAGAAGTTCACCACCACGACCTGGCCCGACTGCGCGCCGAGCGTGAGCGAGCTGCCCTCGAGCGTGCGCACGGGGTGCTCGCGCAGCGCGCGGTGCGCGGCGTCGTCGGCGGCGCCGAGCCCGGCGAGGCCGGCCGCGGCGGGGGCCGCCGAGGCCAGCGCCCACGCGAGCGCGAGCGTCGCCACGGCCCGGAGGCGCGAGCGCGCCTCCGGCCGGGCCACGGGACGGACTTCCATGTGCGGAGTCATGGCGGGTTCCTCGATCAGCGGTACTGGGCGCCCATCAGCACCCAGAGGTTGAACTTGCGGCGCTCGACGGCGGTCAGCGAGTCCGCGCCGCCGGGGTGGGAGCCCGAGCCGGACTGCGAGCCGAGCCCCATCACGTAGTCGATCAGCTTCGAGCGGCGCGGGAACGCCGGCTCGACTTCGCGCGGCGCCATGCCCATCTGCTCGCCCGACAGGTTGATGTAGGCGCGCGGGAAGATGCGGCCGCGCATGGTCGTGTCGGGCACCGCCGTCAGGTCGAGGTTGCCGGGGGCCGCGGTGGTGTCGGTGCCGACGATCGTCTGGTGGTGGCAGCTCGCGCACTTCGCGGCCACGACGGGGCCGATGTCGTTCTGCCACGTGAGGCGCTGCCACGCGGTCGACGGCACGTTGAGGTCGGTCGCCGGGTGCGCCGCGGCCATCGGGTTCGGATTCGTGGGCGTGTCGCCGCCGGCCTGCCGGTTCTCGTGGCAGCCCACGCAGCGCGTGAAGTTCTCGCCGGGGCGCACGTAGATGTGCGTGCGCTTCACCACGAAACCGCGGCCGTTCGCGTCGAGCGTGGCGAAGCTGATCGGGGTGTTCGCCGGCACGTTGATGCGGAACGAGCCGTCCGACTGCACCGGCGCGAAGCCGATCAGCGCGCGCTTCTCGAACTCGTTCGCCGAGATGTCGTTCATCTCGCCGGGGCGCGTGGGCAGCGCCGCGATCACGGCGATGCTGTCGATCGCGTCGGCGCCCTTGACCGGGATCTCCTGGCCGTCCTCGGTGCCGCGGTTGAAGACGTCCTGCGCCAGGAACGTGCCGTACGTGACCGAGCGGTCGAGCGTGGACGGGATCACCGGCGGCTTCGCGTGCGGCGCCAGCACCTGCGCGTCGTACTCGTTCGTGGTCGGGTCGTTGTAGAGGAACGTCAGGTCCTGGATCGAGAACGTGGCCGGGTCGGACGGCGTGCCGGCGCCGCTCTGCTGCAGCGTGAACGTGTAGAGCGCGTAGTCGACCTCGCCCTCGGTGGCGGCGGGCAGCGTGTACGACGCCACGAACTTGTTGCCGCCGAGCGAGCGCGGGTACTTGAACGCGCCGTACGGCCACGGGGCGCCGTCGGTGTTGACGAGCGCGTTCAGCTTGTCCCAGTGCACCGCCTGGCCGCCGATCGCCGGGTCGGCGGGGCCGCCCTCGGTCTTCAGCACGGCGAGCGGGCCGGCGTCGCCGTTCACGCGCGTGGACTCGATCGCGATGATGCGGCCGTCCGGCATGACGATCGGGTGGAAGAAGTTCCGCTCGTGCGGGCCGAAGAAGTGGAACGTGCCGCTGCCGTCGGGGTTCGTGAAGAACAGCGGGAACCGGTTCATCGAGCCGAAGTGCTCCCAGCGCGTGTACACGATGCGCCCGTCGGGCAGCAGCTCGGGATCGAAGTCGTCGCTCTGGTTGAAGCTGATGCGCTCGATGTTGCTGCCGTCGTCGTTGCAGGTGTAGAGCACCTCGGCGGGCGAGTGGTTGTACTCGTCCATCTCGTTCGCGCGCGAGCTGGTGAACGCGATGCGACCGTCGGGCAGGTAGAGCGGGTCGAAGTCGTTGCCGCCGCCGCTCGTGACCTGGCGCAGGCCGGTGCCGTCGGCGTTGATCTCGAAGATGTTGTGCGTGCCGCTGCCGGACGGGCGCATCGAGAACAGGATCTTCTTGCCGTCGAACGACACCGCCGGGTCGCACACCGTGGCGCCCGTGAAGTTCGTGATCGGCGTCACCACGCCGTCGGGAGCGATCGGCGAGAGCTTGTAGAGGTTGCTCGCCGCGCCGGTGCGGTTGAGCGTCTCGTCGGCCGTGGTCTTCACGAACACGAGCGCTTCCGTGGTGGGTTCCTGCTGGATGAGATCGTCCGGAGCGCTTTCCCTGCAGCTCGTGAGGCCCGAAAGGAAGATCGCCGCCGCGAGCGGGGCGAGCACGGACCTGAGTGCGCGGTGAGTGGGTCGAGTCAGCATGATGTCGGATTGCCCTCCGGTCGGGACCCGTGGGTCACGGTTGGATCGAGCGGTAGAAGGCGAGGGCCAGCGTCTGCTCGCGGTAGTCCCACGAAACCAGCCCCTCGCGATTCGCCTGGCGGCCGAGGACGCTCGCGCGCCGCATCTCGGCCCGCAGCGCCAGGTCGTTGCGGATGTAGATCTCGAGCCCACCACCCGCGGCCAGCGCGTTCTTCGTCACCGGGTCCGCGTTCAGCGAGCGGCCCGGCAGAACCACCATCATTCCGTAGCCGGCGCTGACGTAGGGCTGGAAGCGCCCCGGCAGCGGACGGCGAACGATCACGTTGAGGCTGTGCATCACGGCGTGGACGGCCTGACTCGGGTTGTGACCGAGCGATCCCTCGTACCCGAGCCAGTCGTTCGGGTTGTAGGCGACCCGAAGGACGAACAGGCGCTCCGATCCCAGGCTTCCGAAGCCGGGGCTCACGGAGAGCCGGTGGACGTACGGACGCGCTCCGGGGGCGAGGGCGTAGGGGTGGAGCGCGAGTTCGGGAACGAGCGGCTCCAGGCCGTGCACGCGCACGGGCGCGGCAGGGCGCGGCGCGGCGGCCGAGTCGGAGGCGGCGGGCGCGGCGTCCTGGGCCCGCGCGGACGACGCACACGCGAGCGCGAGCACCGCGCCCAGGAGAACCGCGCGCGTGCGCTTCATCGCAGCACCCCGCTGGCGATCCACGCGCGGATCGCGACGTAGTCGGTGTCGGCGCGCGACGCGAACGGCTTGGAGGCGTGCGGCGAGCCGCCGGCCTCCACCGCGAGCGGCTTCAGCAGGATGCGGCTGGAATCCGGCGAGAGCGTGGAGACCTGGAGGCTGACCTGCTCGAAGTCGTACTGGACGTTCTTCGCGTCGCGGGGCGACAGCGCGAGCGTTCCGCGGATGCCGCCACCGTGGCAGTCGTTGCCGGTGTCGCAGCCGCGGCGCTGCAGCGCGGGCTCGACCGTCTCGGCGAAGGTCGTGAAATCGAGAACGAGCACCTGCCCACCGCCCGGTGCGGGCGGCGGCGCGGTGGGCGAGCTACACCCCGCGACGACGCCCGGCAGCACGAGGACCGCGAGCATGCTCGCGGTGATCGCTCGTCTGGCTCGGGGCGTGGGCACGATCGTGCGTCCTCCGGGTTTCGCGTTCTGCAATCGGACCCGTGCGCATTTCGCACGTGTGTTCCGACACAGTGTTCCGCTCGGTTCGGCGTTGCGGGATTTCGACTTCGGTACGGCGAGACACGATGTCCGTTCCCTTCCAGTGGGAGGTCGGGGCGTGCTCAGGCAAGACGCAGGCCACGTGGGGCGCGGCGCGGGGTGCCACTTCGATCGCCGCCGTGCGAGGGCTCGCTACTTCGTGAACAAGCGCGAGGCGGGCACCGCCTCGCGACGCGCGCGAGGCGTGTGCGCACGCGCATCAGAACCAGCGCACCTGGAACAGGCGTTCGGCGCCGGCGGCCAGCGCGAACCGGTCGCGCAGCGACGATTCGACCCACACGGTATCGGGGCCGGTGCCACCGGGTTCCACCAGAACGGCCGCGAACTCGTCGTGCGCGAGTGCGAGCTCCTTCGCCTTCTCGAGCCCGAGCACGAACAGCGGCGTGTCCCACGCGTCGCACGTGAGCGCGTCGCGGCCCACGAGCGTCACCGAGATCAGCCCCTCGGCGGGCCGGCCGGTGCGCGGATCCATGATGTGCCCGTACGTGCGACCGTTCGCCGCCACGAACTGCTCGTACTTGCCGGAAGTCGAAATGCCCTCGTCGCGCAGCGCGATCCGCGCGAAATGCGTCATGCGGTCGCGCGGGTCGCGGATCCCGATGCGCCAGGCGGGCTGCCCGGGCGGGCGCCCGAGCGCGAACATGTTGCCGGTGAGGTCCACGAGCGCGTCGCGCACGCGATGCGCGCGCAGGCTGTCGACCGCGGCGTCCACCGCGTGTCCCTTGGCGATACCGCCCAGGTCGATGCGGACGCCCGTTTTCGCGAAGTGCAACGTGCGACGGGCCGGGTCGAACGCGAGCTGCCCGGCGCCCACGCGCGCGAACGCCGCCGCGGCCTCGGAGTCGGCGGGCACGTGCGGCCGGCCGCCGAGGAAGCCCCACGCGCGCACGAGCGGCTCCACCGTGATGTCGAAGGTGCCCTCGCTGCCGCGCCACACGTCGAGCGAACGCTCGATCACGCCGGCGACCTCGGGATGCACCGTGGCGGTGGTCGCGGCGCACTCGCGGTTGAGCCGCGCGACCTCGCTCGTGGTGGTCCAGTTGCTCATCAGCGAGTCGACGCGCGTGAACACGCCCAGCGCCGTGCCGGCCACCGGCGCGAGCGCGGCGGAATCGGCGGTGACCAGCGTCACGTGCACGTAGGTGCCCATGGTGCGGCCGGGCCACATCACGCTGCGCGGCCCGGCGGGATCCGCGGCCGGCGGTGGCGCGGCCGCGACGAGCGCGGCACCCGCGAGCAGCCCGGCGAGCACGAGGTGGGAGCGATGGAACGTGGGGCGCATGGGTCTCCGGGCGCGGGGGCTCAGGCGCAACGGCGCGCGAGTTGGACGTCGGCGTCGGTCGTGGCGTTGCCGGAAGGAGCGGGTTCGGCCGGGAAGCACGCGGGATCCGCGAGCGCGCCCCGGGCCACCGTTCCGGCGAGCACGGCATCGGCCAGTTCCCCCAGCAACATGAGCCCCAGCCCGACGACCGCGCCCGAGGCCGCAGGCGCGCGGGACACGATCGCGAACCCGGCCGCGGACAGCAGCACCAGCCGCAGCGGGGCGGCCGCCAGCAGCACGCGCGTGCGTCCCGTGCGCAGCAGCGCGCCCAGCGACACGGCCCGCCACGCCAGCAGCAGCGGTGCCGGCACGAGCAGCGCGAGCGCCGGACGCAGCGCGTCGGCGAGCCCGGGTGGCAGCGCGAAGCACGCGCGCACCAGCGCGAAGCCGGCGGGCGTCCACGCGAGCAGCGCCAGCGCGGCGCTCGCGGCGAGGCTCGCGTGGCGGGCGAAGCGCGTGAGCGCGGACCAGTCGCGCCGATTCGAGGGCAGCACGAGCGCGGCCTCCTGCAGCGCCCACAGCGGCGAGCACGTGACCAGCAGCAGCGGCAGCGCGACGCCGAACGCGGCCTGCGCGGGATCGGGGTCCGCGAGCCGGCCCAGCACCGCGTGCACCAGCGGCCGCGTGAGCGTCCACGCGAGGGCGGCCACCGCGAGCGGCGCCGACACGCGCGCCAGTTCGCGCCAGCCGGGCGTGACGTCGTCGTCGATGTCGCGAAGCGCCTTCGGAGCGCGAGCGCGCGAGCAGCGCCGTGCACTCGAGCGCGAGCGCCACCACCAGCGCGATCGCGGCGCCGCGCGCGCCGGCCGGCCCGCCGCACACGCGCACCGCGCCCGGCAGCACGGCGAGCAGCGTGATGCGCGCCGCCGCCCCCGCGGCCACACGGCGGCAGGCCGCCGCTCGCCGATCGCGTCGGCGCTGAGCAGCCGCGCGCGGCCACCAGCAGCGGCACGGGCGTGAGCCATGTGAGCACGTCGCGCACGAGCGCATCTCAATTCCGGGCGAAGCGGGCAGCGCCGCCGCGAGCAGCGCGCCGCCCGCCGCCGTGCGCGCCAGCGCGAGCGCGGCGAGCGGCTCCGCGGCGACCCGCGGCGCCCGCGCCGCCCACCGGACGCGCGCGCACCGCCGCGGCCGAGCGCGGCCAGCGCGAGCGTCGCCGGCTGCGCGGCCAGGCTCGCGCTCTGCAGGCCGAGCACCACCGTGTACGCGATCCACCAGGCCGCGAGTTCGGCGGCCGGGTCGCGCGATCGCGCGAGCCAGGCGTTCAGCACCGGCCCCATCAGCGTGACCACGTGCGAGGTCAGCGCCAGCGGCACCAGGAACGCGGCGATCCGCCGGCTCGACAGAGGCGGCGGGGCGATGGACTCGGGCCGGAGGGGAAGTACGGACACGCGGGGCCTCGGGGGCGTGGCCGCGGCGCCCCGTCGTGTGGGCGCCGGCTGCCGCGGGAGTTTTCGGACGCGTCGCGGGCGGGCGCGAGGGGAAAGGGGTTCGCGAACACCCCGACCGGCCCCCGGGAGAAGGCGCGGGGGGCGGGAAGCCCGTCGGCGGGCGGCACGGCCGCAAGACGAAGGCCCGCGACGCTCGTGGCGCCGCGGGCCTTCGGACGTGCCGATCCGATCAGGCGGTGACGATGATCAGCTGCTTCACCTTGCGGAACTCGGACGGGTTCAGGATGTGCAGCTCCATCTTGCCCTCGACCAGTCGCAGTTCGTAGCTGTCGGGCGCCTGTGCGCTCAGCACCTGCACCTTGGGCGCGTTCGTGTGCACCACGGTCTCGGCGTCGGTGTCGATCGCGTGGAACAGCTCGTCCTTCATGACGCCCGTCGGCTTGAGCGTCTTGCCCATGCCGAGCACGCCACCCTTCGCGGTGATCACGCCCGACGTGGTGAGGTCCTTGCGGCTGCCCACGGCCACGTACACGGTGGCCAGTTCGCGACGGCGCTCCTCGAGCGTCTGCTCGCGCACGCGCACGGTTTCCTGCGTCTGCGTGAGGTCGGTCTGCAGGCCGGCGACCGTGGTCTGCAGCGAGTCCACCTGGCCGCTCAGCTGGGCGATGACCTGCTCCTTGGCCGCGACGTCGGTCTTGAGGTTCGCGATGAGCTTGCTGAGCCCCTTCACCTGGACGCCGCTCTTCTTGAGGTCACCCTCGAGCGCCTGGATGCGGTCCTTGTTGCGCGAAATGCTGGCGCGCAGCAGCGAGATGCGGTCGAGAGCCTCGCGGTTGTTCGGGCCCGTGAGGTCGCGTTCGTGACCGAGGCCGCCCGAGTTCATGTCCACCGACGAACCCAGCGAGATCGCGTTGAGGCTGTCCTGGATCTCGGCGATCGCGTCGATCGTTTCGGCGTAGCGGGCGCTGGCGGTCTGCTCGGCGGTCTTCATCCGCGAGTAGTCCACGGTGGTCTGCTGGTAACGCTGCCAGAGGACGCCGGTGGCTCCGGCGAGCACGAGTACGGCGGCGACGAGTGCAAAAAGAATCGGCTTACGCATGGCTCCATCTCCTACACGTCCAGTTCAGGATCCGCGGCTCCGCGACAGGGAACCGAGGCGGGATCGACATGATGTGGGGAGTGGGTCGGCCCTCACGGGCGGGGTTCGCAGGACGGCGGTCCGTCGCTTCTCCCTTTCGCGAACCCTGCGGGGAACATACCCCGCTCGTCGGCGGACTGCGTCAACGAACGCCCCAGTCCTGACAGGAACTTGAGGGATTCGGCCGCGAACTCCGTAGTGCTACGGAGTTCCGAACCCGCGAGTCCGGGTTCCCGTGAGCGCGGGCGGGGCGTCCGCGCCTCACGGCACCAGGATCAGCTTGCCCGTGGTGCGCCGCGCTTCGAGGTCGCGATGCGCCCGAGCCGCCTCGGCGAGCGGGTACGTCGCGCCGATGGCGGCGGGCATCGCGCCCGTGCGCCACCACCCGAGCACGCCGTTCCAGCGCGCGAGCCGCTCCTCGGTCGTGGCCATGTAGTGGAACAGCGTCGGCCGGGTGAGGAAGAGGGAGCCCTTCTGCATGAGCACGATCGGGTCGATGCCCGGCGCCGGGCCGCTCGAACCGCCGAACAGCACCAGCATGCCGCGCGGGCGCACGCAGCCGAGGCTCTTCTCGAACGTGGTGCGCCCCACCGAGTCGTACACCACGTCCACGCCGCGGCCGTCGGTGAGGCGCCTCGCCTCGGCCTCGAAGTCGGTTTCGGTGTAGAGCACCACGTCACTCGCACCGGCCGCGCGCGCGAGCGCCGCCTTCTCCGGGGTGGACGTGGTGCCGATCACGCGCGCGCCGAGGTGCTTCGCCACCGCGCACAGCAGCAGTCCGACGCCGCCCGCCGCGGCGTGCACGAGTGCCGTCTGTCCGGCCGCGAGCCGCCACACGTCCGTCACCAGCATGTGCACGGTCATCGCCTGCAGCGAGAAGCCGGCCGCGGCCCGCAGGTCCATCCCGTCGGGCACCGGCAGCGCGACCGCCGCCGGCATCACCACGTGCTCGGCGTAGCTGCCCGGCGCGGACGCCCATGCCACGCGGTCGCCCGGCTTCAAGCCCGTCACGCCGGCGCCGACGGCGGTGACGGTGCCCGCGCCCTCGAGCCCGGGCACGAAAGGGAGCGGCTGCGGGTAGCGACCCTCGCGGTGGTAGACGTCGATGAAGTTGACGCCGCTCGCGGCCACCGCGACGGCGATCTCGCCTTCGGCCGGAGTGCGGGCCTCGCGCTCGGCGAGTCGCAGCACCTCGGGCCCGCCGCACGAATCCACCTGGATGGCGCGCATGGACTCCTCTCCGGGATGAGCTCGGTAATGCCTGGGCCCGGCGGTGCACGTCGCACGCCGGGGGAGGGTGGTGCCGGAGGCGGGGGTCGAACCTCGCAATGCTGCTTTCGCAACTCAGGATTTTGAGTCCCGCGCGTCTGCCAGTTCCGGCCACCCGGCACTCGGGCGCGACCGGCGATACGGCATCAGCGAGCGCGGAGCCGCCGGATCGGCGGGCCGCGCACGCCAACAAATCCACGCCCGCACACGGTCAACGCGCGCCGTGCCTGCCGAGCAGGTGCGCACCCGACGCGGACGCGGCGACACGCGGGACCGCTTCGACGGCGCGTCGCGGCCGGCGCCCCCGGCGCGCGGACCTGGCGACCTACCCGGTTCGCGGTCACGACGCGAGTTTCGCCTCGCCGCGTGCGGGCCGCGCGGGCTACGCTTGTCGCCCCCATGCGCCCGACCCCTCGCTCCGCCCGGCCGTCCCGCCGCTTCGCGCCGCCGCTCCTCGTGGCGGCGATGCTGTGCGCGGCGCTCACGTTCGCCACGCCCGCCGTGCACGCGCAGGACTCGGGTCCGTGCGGCCCCGGCCCCGCGCGGCACGCGCTGCCGCCCGCGGCGCCGCTGTCCACCGCGTCGACCGTGCTGCTCACGCTGGAGTGCCGCGACCCGTCCGGCGCGCTGATGCCGGCGCGCGCACGCGTGCAGGCGAGCGACGCCACGTCGTACCCGCGACCGCCCGCGCCGGCGGTGCTCGCGAACGACGGCAAGGGCGGCTACTTCTACCTGCTCGACGGCACGGCCACGATCCGGATCCCCACGGGCTCCACGCGCATCACGATCGGCCGCGGCTTCGAGTGGGCGCCGATCGACGTCGAGGCGGTGGTCTCGGGCGACACCACGCTGTCGTACACGATGACGCGCTTCACCGACATGGGCGCCTCGCGCTGGTACGGCGGAGACGTGCACGTGCACATGGACCACCCGCCGCTCGAATACGCCATGACGCCGCCGCTCGTGAAGACGGTGGCGCAGGCCGAAGGGCTCACGGTCACGCACCTGCTCGACGGCCCGCTCGGCTTCATCGGCGCGCCCGATCCGCTGTCGGACAGCACGACGGTGCTGTACTGGTCGTACGAGCACCGCAACCAGACGTACGGCCACGTGTCGCTGCCGGGGCTCGCGATGCCGGTCGCGAACGAGTGCTGCCTCGCGCCGGAGGAGCCGCCGTATCCCACGACCACGGACGTCGCGCGGCAGGTCGCGGGCACGGGTGCGATCTTCACGCTGGCGCACCCGCACACGACGAACGACGACGAGGCGTTCCTGAACTGGCCGGGCGTGGGCCTGGGGCGCGACCTGCCGGTGCTGGCCGGGCTCGGCCTGCTCGACGCGATGGAAGTGGCCTCGTACAGCAACGACCCCGACCTCGACACCGCCGACTGGTACGACCTGCTCGCGGTGGGTATCGCGCCGAGCCCGGTGGCCGGCACCGACGGCGTGCTGAACTGGACGAACCAGCCGCCCGCCGGCGGCTGGCGCGTGTACGCGCAGCTCGGGCGCGGCCAGACGTTCTCGTACGCGAACTGGCTCGAAGCCGTGCGCGCGGGGCGGACCTTCGTCTCGAGCTACCCGCTGATCCAGAACTTCACCGTGAACGGCGTGGGGCCCGGCGGCACGCTCGAGGCGCCGGACGACACCACCACGCTCGTCGTGCGCCTGCACGTGCTGTGCGGGGTCACGATCCGGCGCATCGCGCTCGTCGCCGACGGCGTGGAGATCTGGTCGCGCCCGTGGACGGCGTGGCCGCTGCCCACCGAGAAGGACACCGCGCTCGTGCTGCGCATGCCGACGCCGTCCTGGATGGCGCTGCGCGTGGAGGGGCCCGTCGGGCATCCGCACCCGGCGATCCAGCCGCCGGTCGCGCACTCGAACGCGGTGCGGCTGCTGCGCAACGACCAGCCGCGCGTCGATCCGGCCGCGGCCGACCGCTGGGTGCAGCGGCTCGACCGGCTCGTCACGGTGCTCGACGCGCGCGGCGCGTGGGACGCCACGTGGAAGCGCGACAGCGTGATGACGCGCATCGTCCGCGCGCGCGCGGTGTTCGACGCGCTCGCGCACCCGGTGCTCGGGGCCGCGCCGCCCTCCCCGCGTGCGGCCGCGCCGCGCGTGGTGCCGAACCCCGCGTTCGGCGCGGTGCAGCTGGTGGGCTTCCCGGGCGGGGTCGACATCTTCGATCCGGCGGGGCGCCGCGTGGCGCGGCTGCGCGACGGCGTCACCCGCTGGGACGGGCGCGACGCGCTGGGACGCACGCGCCCGGGGCTCTACCTGGCGCGTTCCGCCGACGGCCGCCACACCGCGCGCTTCGTGGTGCTGCGGTAGCGGCTCAGCCCGCGGCGCCGGCGGTGGCGTCGACGGTGCCCTTGCGCTGCAGCTTGCCCCACCCGGCACGCTGGCCCACGAGCGCGGTGCGCACGCTGCGGACGACGACGGCGTACATGAGCTGGCGGTAGAGGAAGCGCTGCCAGAACAACCACGGCAGCAGTCGCCAGCGTTCGCGGTCGAGCCGGAACGCCACCACCGCGCCGAGCAGCTCGAGCAGGAAGAAGAAGAGGTAGAGCGTCGCCACGCCGGCCAGCGATTCCACGGCGTTCGGCAGCGGCTGCCAGTCGCGCGTGAGCAGGCCGCGCGTCACCCACGCCTGCGCCACGCGCAGCACCGTCCACGCGATCTGCAGGTCGATCAGCGGCGACAGCAGCTGGAACGCGATCTGGAACAGCCACAGCGTGGGCAGCGCGAGCCAGCCGAACCAGCCGTGGCGGCCGAGTGCCGCGCGGTGCTTCCACAGGCACTGCAGCGTGCCGAACGCCCAGCGGAAGCGTTGCTTGAACAGCGTCGCGAGCGTGTCCGGCGCCTCGGTCCACGCGAGCGCCGCGGTCTCGTTCTGCAGGCGCCAGCCCGCGCGCCGGAGTCGCCACGTGAGGTCCATGTCCTCCGCCAGCGTGTCGGCGCGGAAGCCGCCGGCCTGCGCGAGCGCCTCGCGTCGCCAGGCGCCGCAGGCGCCGGGCACCACCGTGATCGCGTTCAGCAGTGCGTACGCGCGGCGGTCGAGGTTCTGGCTGGTGATGTACTCGAGCGCCTGCCAGCGCGTCCACACGTTGATGCGGTTGCCCACCTTGACGTTGCCCGCCACCGCGCCCACGCGCGGGTCGGCGAAGTGGCGCACGAGCTTCTCGATCGTGTCGGGCGCGAACACGGTGTCGGCGTCCAGGCACACGAGTACGTCGCCGCGCGCCTCGGCGATCGCCCGGTTCAGCGCCGCGGCCTTGCCGGCGTTCGGCTGGCGCAGCAGGCGCACGCGCGGCTCGTCGCCGAAGCGCGCCTGCACCTCCGCGGCCGTGCCGTCGGAGGAGCCGTCGTCGACCACGATCACCTCGATCGGCGGCCGCGCCCCGCCGAGCACGCCGGAGATCGTGCGTGCGATCACGGGCTGCTCGTTGTACGCCGCGATCAGCACGCTCACGTCCGGCGCGAACGACGCGTCGAACCGGCGGTGCCGCTCGCGCACGCGCGCGACCAGCGCGAGCGCCGTCACGAACAGCACGCGCGCCGCGCCCAGCGCGATGCCGGCGAGGAACGCCGCGTGCAGGAACGTCTCGACCGCGTACAGCGCCTCGAACGTGAATCGGTCCGTGCCGAGCAGCGCCCGGTCGCGCGCCGACACCGGCGGCATCACGCGTTCGCGCGGCACGCCGGCCAGGTCCGACACGGTCACGAACCGCCAGCCCTCGGCTCGCAACCGCGGCACGAACAGCTTCAGCGCCGCGAGCGTGCGCGAGCGGTCGCCGCCACCGTCGTGCAGCAGGATCGCGTTGCCGTGCCCGCGGTGGACCTCGTCCACCACGCGGTCGGCGATCTCCGCGGGCGTGCGCACGTGCGAGCGACCGGTGGCCGCGTCGGCGCGCAGGTTCCAGTCCTGCGGATCGAGGTACTCGCCCACGGTGATGTAGCCGAGCTTCGCCGCGGCCAGCACGGGCGCGACCTCCTCGGCACTCGTGGGTTCGGCGTCGGCGTTGTACGGCGGCCGGAACAGCAGGGTGGAGCGCCCGGTCAGCGACTGGATCACGCGCTGCGTGGCGTTCAGCTCGAGGCTCACGCGCGCGGCCGGCACCGCCGCCAGGTTCGGGTGCGTGTAGGTGTGGCTGCCGATCTCGTGCCCCTCGCGCCACAGCCGCTCGACCAGGTCGGGGTGCCGCTCGGCGTTCTCGCCGATCACGAAGAACGTCGCCGGCGCGTGCAGCTGCTTCAGCGCGTCGAGCAGCCGCGGCGTCCACTCGGCCGACGGCCCGTCGTCGAACGTGAGCGCGAGCGCGTGGTCGCGGAAGCCCGTGCGGCGGATCAGGTACGACTGCGGGAACGCCGCGTAGTCCACGTCGGTGTAGAGCCCCGTGGCGCGGTCGCGCTCGAGCGCGCGGTGGCCGCCGCGCGGCAGCGCCGCCACCGACAGCAGTTCACCGTCGCCCTCGAACTCGACGTCGTAGGGGAAGCTCGGATTCGCGAGCGCCGAGGAGTCCGCAGCGGCCGCCGGGTGCGCGCGATCGAGGAACGTCCAGATCGCCGGGTCCTCGGAGCCCAGCACCCAGACCGCCGAACCGCGCACGCCCTGCGCGGCCGCGATCGTGCGCTGGTTCGCCGCGGTCACGGCGTCGAGCATCCACACCTCGTGGTCGCGGCCCTGCTCGTCCTCCCAGTGGTACGTGGCGTTCAGCGCCAGCGAGTCGAAGTCCACGATCGACGCCGGTGACTCACCCGGGTGCTCGTCCTGCGCGCGGAACAGCGCCTCCTGGTAGGTGAGGTTCTCGGCCGGCGCGCGGCCCTCCGTCCAGTCGTAAGCGTACTGACCGAGCCCGACCACGAGCTTGGTCGGCGGCACCTCGCGCCGCGTGCGCGCGAGCACGCCGCGGTACCAGTCGATGCTGCAGAGCGGCCCGGCGTCGCCCGCCATGAAGTGTTCGTCGTACGCCATCATCACCACGAAGTCGCACGCGGCCGACGTCGCGCGCGCGTCGGGCACGTTGCCCTCCACCTCGAGGTCGGCCGACAGCGCCAGGTGCGCCGGCGCCAGCACGGCACGCAGGCGCTGCAGGAACGCGGGCAGGCGGCGGGCGTCGTCGGCCGAGAGGTTCTCGAAGTCCACGTTCACGCCCGCGAAGCCGTGCCCGGCGAGCCAGTCCCGCAGCGTGCGCGCGAGCCGGTCCTGCCGCGCCGGGTCGGCGAGCAGGCGGTGCGCGCGCGCGGCATCGAAGCGCCCCTCGTGCGCGTTCGCGAGCACGGGCATCACGCGCACGCCCTGCTCGCGGCAGATGCGCAGCACGTCGAGGTTGTGCGGCACGAGCCGCGGATCCCAGTCGCGCAGGTCGAGGCCGCTCGCGTCCTCGTCGAGCCGCAGCCACGCCGGCATCAGGTGCGTGAGGTGGGAGGCGTGCGCGCGCAGCGAGTGGAGGCCGGTCTCCTGCCACGTGGCGTAGAACGCGGCCACGATCGGCGCGGATGCCGGCCCGGGCGGCGGGGCGGTCCTTCCGCGGCGCTCGTCGCGCGACACCTCGCGCAGCAGCCGCATGCGGTCGCGGCCCAGCAGGAAGTGTTCGGCGCGGTGCTCGCGGCCGGGCGGGTGCGGCAGCCGCGGCCGCAGCGCGCGGCGCACCGGCGCGTTCAACCCGACCGCGGGCGGCAGCACCGGCACCGCCACGAGGCTCGCGGCGAACAACGCGGCCACGGCCAGGAACGCGGCGCCGAGCGCCACCGTGACGCGGATCACCCAGCGGCCGCGCCGGCCGGTGGGGTCGTGGAAGACGGGTCGGGGAGTCATCGGCGGACGCACGCTAGCGCGCGACGTGCCGCGCGTTCGCAAGCCCGGGTCAATCCTCCGTGCGGACCGGTCCCGCGGCCGGGGGCGCGGCCCGAACCGCGGCCGGCCGGGACGCCGGAGGGGGGGACGCGGCCAGAGAACGGCCGCCGGGGTGTCCGGATCGGTGCGCTCCGAGCCGCCGGACCCGTCCCGGGCGGGGCACCGGGGCGCGGGGGACGGCCGCAAGTCGTTGGGGCGGGAGATGGCACGGCCACTGCAAACACCTTCCCACGTGGTCCCGACGACGGCCTTCCGACCCCCCCTGGAACTGGAGACGACGATGAAGCGCGTTCTGACACTGATGCTGGTGACGATCCTCGGAGTGCAGACCGTGGCCCCCGCGTTCGCGGCCCGCGTGCGCGTCGTGCGCCGCGGCCCGCATCACCGCACCACGGTGGTCGTGCACCGCGGCTGGCCGCTGCGCCGCCCGCTGCCGGTGGTGGTGGTGCGCCCGGCTCGCGTGGTGCCGCGCGTGGTGGTGGGCGCCTACCTGGCGCCGGTCGTGTTCACGGCAGCGGTGATCGCCCGGCCGGCTCCCGACGTGATCGTGTGGCAGGACGCGGAGAGCTTCGGCAAGGACGAGGACTGGACGGACGTCACGCTGAACGCCGACGCGCGCGGACGGCGCATGCTGCTCGAGGTGACCGAGGGCCGGGTGCAGGTGGACTTCGCCGAGATCGTGTTCGAGAACGGCGACGCCCGCGTGGTGGACTTCAACCAGAAGACGCACGGCGTGGGCACCTACGGCCTGCTCGAGTTCGCCGACGGCCGCAAGGTCGACCACGTTCGCGTGGTGGCGCGCGCGAAGTCCGACGAAGCGCGGCTGGCGCTCCTCATGGAGAAGTGACGGTTCCGATCGTCCGCAGCCGCACCGCGGCCCGCCGGTGTTCCNNCCCGGCGGGCCGCGGCTGTTTCATGGCGCCCGGCCGTCCGGTAGGATGCGCGCTCCACAGGAGGAGACGCGCATGGATCCGAAGGTTCTCGAGGCCGCGAAGACCGCATTTCCCGGGGGCGCCGGCCAGTTGACGCTGGGCGCCGTCGTGCACGGCGGCGAGTGCGACGCCACGCCGCTCGCGGGCCTCCCGCTGGGCATGGCGAACCGCCACGGGCTGATCGCCGGCGCCACCGGCACGGGCAAGACGAAGACGCTGCAGCTGCTGGCCGAGCAGTTCTCGAACGCGGGCGTGCCCGTGTTCCTGGCCGACATGAAGGGCGACCTGTCCGGCATCGGCGTCGCGGGCGAGACGAACGACAAGATCGCGCAGCGCGCGAAGGACACGGGCTTCGCGTGGAAGGGCGCCGCGTGCCCGGTCGAATACCTCAGCCTCACGGGCGGCAAGGGCGCGCAGCTGCGTGCCACGGTCTCGAGCTTCGGACCGCTGCTGCTGTCGAAGGTGCTCGGCCTGAACGAGACGCAGACCAGCGTGCTCACGCTGGTGTTCAAGTACTGCGACGACCAGAAGCTGCCGCTGCTCGACTTCTCCGACCTGCGCGCCGTGCTGCAGTACCTGGCGGGCGAGGGCGCGGGGCAGCTCGCGAACTACGGCGGCATGTCCAAGGCCACCGTCGGCGTGCTGCTGCGCGAGATGGTGGAGCTCGAGCAGCAGGGCGCGGGGGCGTTCCTCGGCGAGCCCGAGTTCGACCTCGACGACCTCATGCAGACCGAGCGCGACGGGCGTGGCCTGGTGTCGGTGCTCGAACTGCAGGACGTGCAGGACAAGCCGGCGCTCTTCAGCACGTTCATGATGTGGATGCTGGCGCGGCTCTACCACGAGCTGCCCGAGGTGGGCGACGTCGACAAGCCGAAGCTCGTGTTCTTCTTCGACGAGGCGCACCTGCTGTTCGAGGGCGCGAGCAAGGCGTTCCAGGACCAGGTGGAGCAGGTGGTGCGGCTGATCCGCTCCAAGGGCGTGGGCGTCTGGTTCGTCACGCAGAGCCCCAAGGACATCCCGGCCGACGTGCTCGGTCAGCTCGGCAACCGCGTGCAGCACGCGCTGCGCGCGTTCACGCCGGACGACGAGAAGGCGCTCCGCGCCGCCGCGCGCACGTTCCCGAAGACGGCCTTCTACGACGTCGAGGAGACGCTCACCACGCTCGGCATCGGCGAGGCGCTGGTCACGGTGCTGAACCGTTCGGGCGCGCCGACGCCGCCGTTCGCCGTGCGCATGATCCCGCCGGCGTCGCGCATGGGCCCGCTCACCGAGCCCGAGATGGCCCAGCGCCTGTCGGTGTCCAGGCAGGTGCAGGAGTACGCGCAGGCCGTGGACAAGGAGAGCGCGCGCGAGCTGCTGGCGGCGCGCATGAGCTCCGACGCCGCGGGAGCGGGCGGCGATCCGAAGCA
>JBGAMH010000042.1:0-22974 GCA_044223135.1 Candidatus Eiseniibacteriota bacterium
CTCGCGGTCTTCAAGGTGATGTCCACCGCCATGCGTCGGCAATGCTCGGCGTATTCTCCATCGTGGTGGAAGTTCTCGACCTCTCCATCGATATCGTGGGCGCGAACCTGTGGCCGCAGGTGGTGGGCGCTCTGCTCGGCATCGGTTTCGTGGTGGGCGGCTACTGCCCGGCACATCGATGGTCGCCGCGGCCCTGGGCGCATCGACGGGATGGTGTACGTGCTCGGCGTGGTGGCCGGCACGTTCCTGTTCGGCGAGTCGTTCCCGTGGACGCGCGCGTTCTACGAGTCGAGCGACCTCGGCAAGCTCACGCTGCCGCAGGCGTTCCGCTGCGTACGGGCTCGTCGTCCTCCACTGGTGGTGCTGATGGCGCTCGGCGGTTTCGCGGGCGCCGAGTGGGTCGAGCGCTTCGGCGGCAACGCGGAAGGTGCGAAGTGAGCGCGCCGCGCCGAAGTTCGCGTGGACCACGAACCGCGCGCTCGCGGCCGCCGCCCTCGTGCTGGGCGTGGCGGCGCTTGCGGGCAACCCGTACCACGGCCACACCGTCACGATGAACACGCAGGACCTGGCCACGATCGTCGCCAGCAAGGTGGACCACGTCACCGCGACCGAACTGGCGGACTGGATCATCCAGAACCGGAGCGACTATCGGCTGATCGACGTGCGCGAGCCGGCCGAGTTCGCCGCGGACCACATCCCCACCGCCGAGAACGTCCCGATCACCGACCTGCCCGACGCGGGCCTCGGGCGCAACGAGAAGATCGTGCTCGTGTCCGAGGGTGGCATCCACTCGGCGCAGGCGTGGATGCTGTTGCGCGCGCAGAAGTACACGGGTGTCTACATCCTGTTCGGCGGGCTCGACGCGTGGAAGGACGAGGTGGTGTTCCCCGTCGCGCCGGCGAACCCCGGGCCGAAGAGGCGCGTGCGTTCAGCGCGCCGTGCAGGTGAGCCGCTTCTTCGGTGGTGCGCCGCGCGCGGCCGTCTCCGACTCGGCAGCCGGCGCCCCGCGCGCGGTCGCGTCGCCCCCTCCACGCCCGCGCCCACGGCCGCGAAGGCGCCGCCGCCGCCGGCCGCGAGCAAGAGCGCACCACCGAAGAAGAAGAAAGAAGGCTGCTGAGACGGCCATGCACTCCCGACCACCGATCCGGTCCCCGGGAGCGACGCCGGGCTCCGGCTGGACACCGGAGGTCGCAGCACGCCTGGCGGCGGAACTCGGAATCGGCCGACTCGCCGAGCGGCACTGGTGCGCCATCGCCTCGTGCCGCGAATCCACCGCACGCACGGGGCACGCCCCGGGGCTGCGCACGCTGACGTCGCTCACCGGACTGACGGCGAAGGAACTGGGACGTCTGTTCCCGGGTTCGCCGGCCACCACCATCGCCCGTCTCGCGGGCGTGCCCGCACCGAATGCCGGCGCGGCGCGCACACGGGCGGGTGCTTCGAGGAGACGAGACTCATGAAGGCTTCCGGAAGTGCCGCACGCATCGCGGCCGCCACGGCGTGCCTGCTGGCGCTCGCGGTGCCCGCCTGGGCCACCAACGGCATGTACCTGGCCGGTTACGGCAGCGAGGCCGCGGGACGCGCGGGCGCGAACATCGCCGTGGCCGACCGCTCGCTGGGCCTGCAGGCGAATCCCGCCGGCATCGGCCAGCTGCAGGGCCAGCACCTCGGGCTCGACCTGCAGGTGCTCGCGCCGAAGATGCACTACGGCGGCGACATGGCGAACAACTCGATCGACGCGAAGGACGTGCTGTTCGCGATGCCGTCGATCTCGTGGGTGCGTGGTTCGCACGGCTCCCCGTGGACGTACGGCTTCGGCTTCATCAGCCAGGGCGGCATGGGGGCCACGTTCGAGGGCTACCGCACGCCGTTCGGCAACACCGACGGCACGTTCAGCGAGGTGCGCTTCCTCACGGCCACGCCGACCGTGGCGTACACGCCGGTGGAGGACGTGTCGCTGGGCGCGTCCGTCAACGTGGGCTACTCCGACGTGAAGTTCCGCTTCTATCCGAACACGAGCTTCTACTCCGACATGGGCACGCCTTCGGATCCCACGGACGACATGGGGTTCTTCGGCATGGACCTCACCGACCGCGCGAAGACGGTCAACACGAGCGTGCGGCTGGGCGCGCTGTGGCACGCGACGGAACAGGTGCAGCTGGGCGCCACGTGGCAGAGCCGCACCGAGGGCAAGTACGAGAACGGCACGCTGCAGATGAACATGGCGGCGATCGGGCTCGGGCCGGTGCGCTACGACGCGGCGGTGGACGGCTTCACGTGGCCGCAGCAGTTCGGGCTCGGCGTGCAGCTGCGTCCGACGCCGCAGTGGATCGTGGCGGCCGACGCGCGCCGCTACCTGTGGAACGGCGCGATGCAGACGATCACGGTGCAGGGCACGAACCCCGACAAGGCGGTCCCGGGGCCGTTCGCCACGATGAACGTGCCGTTCGTGTTCCAGTGGGAAGACCAGTGGGCGTGGATCGTCGGCACGGAGTACCGCGTGAACGACGCGTTCACGGTGCGCGGCGGCTACAACTTCGGCAAGAGCCCGGTGCCGGCATCGACGCTGAACCCGCTCTTCCCCGCGACGACGGAGCAGCACGCGGCGGTGGGCGCGAGCTGGACCTGGATGAGCAACACGGTGAACCTGGCGATCGAGCGTGCGTTCGAGGCCACGGAAACGAACATGAACACGAACCAGAACGTGAACCCGTTCGGTCCCGGCGCGACCGTGGACCACTCGCAGTGGACCGTCTCGCTCGGTTTCACGAAGGCCTTCTCCGGGAAGTGACCCGGCTCGGGAGAACGACATGAATCATCGCATTCGCCTCGCCGCGGTCGTCACGCTGGCCCTGCTGGTGCCGGTCGTCGCGGCGCGCGCATCGGAGAAGATCGCGACGGACACGGGCCAGAAGTGCACGGCCTGCCACGACAAGCCGGGCAGCAAGCTGCTGACGGACCGTGGCAAGTACTTCGAAGTGATGCACTCGGTGGAGGGCTACGACCAGCTGCAGAGCTCGTTCGGGCGCTGCACGAGCTGCCACGTGCGCAAGCCGGGATCGAAGAAGCTCACGAAGCGGGGGCAGCAGCTGCAGGCCAACGCGAAGGACATGACGGAGCTGCGCGAGTGGATCCGGGCGGGGCATCCGGTGCCGGAGAAGAAGTAGCGCGGCGGAGCGTGCACGACACGACGGCCCGGCGGGTTCGCTCGCCGGGTCGTTTGCTTCGTGCGAAGGCCGGGGAGCTTCGTGCGAAGGCCGGGGAGCTTCGTGCGAAGGCCGGGGAGCTTCGTGCGAAGGCCGGGGAGCTTCGTGCGGAAGGGTCGCGTGGTGCCGTGGGTCTGTTTCGGGGCCGGCCTCCGGCGGCATCCTGCCGCCTCCGGCCTAAGCCCGGAAAGCGACCGCCTTCCATGGCTCCTTCGCTTTCCGGGATTGCCCCGAAACAGACCCACGGCACCACGCGACCGCGCCTGCTCGAGCCAGGACGCCACGTCCGAGGATGCTCTCCCGGACTCCTGGTATCGCGGGCCGGCCCCGCGACATCCCTGCGGCACGACGCAACGTCGTCCGCGCGCGACGATCCCCTACTCGGCCCCGCTCTTCTGCAGCGCTCGCACGTAGCTCACGGCCGCATCGACCGTCGCGGGATCCAGCGAGCGCAGCCAGCCGGGCATCCACGGGGCGTCCGACGCGTGCGAGCCCGACGGCGACAGCAACACGTGCAGGCTGTCGTCGCTCACGGCCGCCACCGACGCGGCGGTGAGGTTGCCCGGCTTCATGCGCGCACGCACCGCCGGCGAGAAGTAGCCGTCGCCGGCGCCGCGCGGGCCATGGCAGCCCGAGCAGTAGAGGACGTATGCACGCCGGCCGTCGGGCAACGAGCCCGCGGGCGCTTCGAGCCAGCGGCGCACGTACTCGCGCTGCGTGGCGGGCAGGTTCGGAAGGGCGTGGGCCCACGCGCTCACTTCGGCCTCGAGGGCGCGACCCACGTGCGGGCCCCACTGCGGCATCGTCCGGAACCGGCCGACGTGCGCGCCGCCCTTCGAGACGATCTCCTGCACGCCGCGCGCGCCGAGCTGCTGCATGCGCTGGGCGTTGTCGAGCCGCGCGGGCTCCGGCGAACCGTTCGCTCGCAGCCAGCCGGCCATGGGCCCGTCGCCGGCACCGAGTTCGCCGTGGCACAGCGCGCAGTGCGCGAGATACGCCTGTCCGCCGCGCGGCAGTCCGCCCGCGGGTTTGCTCTGCATGCCGCCGAGCACGACCCATCCCAGGGCCAGCACGGCGAGCGTCGCGATCGTTCGAGTCCAGCGCATGGAGTCCCTCCTGCCGGGCGCCCGTGCGCCGGCACGCAGGGCATACCACCGCCGGGCGCGCCCGCCAATGGCGGCGTGCCGTGCCGTTATCCGAAGGGAGCCGACCCGCCGCGTCCGGGCGATTCGCAACGCGGCGGGCGCCCGGGCGCAGCGGCGGCGGCCGCGATGCATCCCCCACGAGCGCGCGCACGTATGGACGCCGCGTGCGCCGTACTCCAGACTGCGCGCCGTCCCCAACCTCGAGGAGGCCCCATGGTCGGCTTTGGGCTGGTGCTGTTGGTCGCGGTCGTCCTGTTCGTGATGTTCGGCGTGGGCATCTACAACGGCCTCGTCTCGTCGCGCAACCGCTTCAAGAACGCGTTCGCGCAGATCGACGTGCAGCTCACCCGCCGTCACGACCTCATCCCGAACCTCGTCGAGACGGCGAAGGGCTACCTCGCGCACGAGCGCGAAACGCTCGAGGCCGTGGTGCGCGCGCGCACGGCGGCGGTGTCGGGGCTGGCGGCGGCGAAGGCGGACCCGTCCAACGCGGGCGCGGTGCAGGCGCTGGGCGGCGCGGAGACGGCGCTGTCGGGCGCGCTCGGGCGGTTGATGGCGGTGGCCGAGGCGTATCCGGACCTCAAGGCGAACCAGACCATGATGCAGGTGTCCGAGGAACTCACGAGCACCGAGAACAAGGTGGCGTTCGCCCGGCAGGCGTTCAACGACGCGGTGATGACGTACAACAACAACTGCCAGGTGTTCCCGAACAACCTGCTCGCGGGCATGTTCGGCTTCGGCACCGCCGAGATGCTGCAGATCACCGATCCGGCCCAGCGCGAGGCGCCGAAGGTCTCGTTCCACTGACATGGACTTCTTCGCGCGGCAGGACCACGCCCGCGCGCAGACACGGCAGCTGATCGCGCTGTTCGTGCTGGCGGTGGTCGTGGTGGACATCGCGGTGACGGCCGTGCTCGTGTTCGGGTTCGGCCTCGGCATGGCCAGCCGCGGGCGCGACGTGCTCACGGCCGACGGGCTGCTCGCGTACGCGCCCGTCGTGGGCGTGATCGCGCTCGGCGTGCTCGCGGTGATCCTGGGCGGCGCGGGCGTCAAGTCCATGCAGCTCGCCGCGGGCGGCTCGGCCGTGGCGCGCTCCATGGGCGCCGACCTCGTGGAGGCCGGCACGCCCGACCCGCTCAAGCGCCGGCTGCTGAACGTGGTCGAGGAGATGGCGATCGCCTCGGGCGTGCCGGTGCCCGCCGTATACGTGATGGAGGGCGAGCGCGGCATCAACGCGTTCGCCGCGGGCCACTCCCCCGCCGACTCCGCGGTGTGCGTCACGCGCGGCGCGCTGGAGACGTTCGATCGCGACGAGCTGCAGGGCGTGATCGGGCACGAGTTCAGCCACATCCTGAACGGCGACATGAAGCTGAACATGACGCTGATCGGGCTCGTGGCGGGCCTGTTCGCGATCTCGCAGGTGGGCCGCGTGCTCATGCGCGCGCGCGGCCGCAAGTCGGGCGGCATCGTGCTCGCCGGCCTCGCCATGATGGTGCTCGGCTGGGTGGGCATGCTCATGGGCACGATGATCCAGGCGGCGATCTCGCGGCAGCGCGAGTTCCTCGCCGACGCCTCCGCGGTGCAGTTCGCGCGCAGCACGCAGGGCATCCGCGACGCGCTCGTGAAGGTGGGCGCCTCGTCGCGCGGCTCTCGGCTGGGCGCGGACGACACGCACGAGGTGTCGCACATGCTGTTCGCGGTGGGCGCCGGCGAGATCTTCGCCTCGCACCCGCCGCTCGAGGCGCGCATCCGCGCGCTCGACCCGTCGTTCACGCCCGAGGAATTCGCGCAGGTCGCGAAGCAGCTCGAGGCGGCGCGCGAGTCGTCGCCCGCGGCGGCGAAGCCCGCGCGCGACGGTGCCGCGTTCGTCCGCCGGGTGGCCACGGCCGCAGTGCTCGCGGGCGCCGAAGCGGCCCGCGCGGACGTCGACCCGGCACACGTGTCCGACCGCGTCGCGAACCCCCGCCCCATGCACGTGCGCCACGCGGAACGGCTGCGCGAGTCGCTGCCCGCCGAGGTGGCCGCGGCGGCCGGCGATCCCGCGCGGGCGCCGCACGTGATGCTGGCGCTGCTCCTGGGCGACGGTGCGGCCGAGCGCGAGGCGCTCGCCGCCTCGCTGGGCGCCACGGTGGCCGACGCGGTGGCGGTGCAGCGCGCCGCGCTCGCGACGCTGCCGCCCGAGCAGCGGCTGCCGCTGCTGCTGCAACTGGTGCCCACGGTGGGACGGCTCGGCGCCGAGGAGCGCACGCGGCTGCTCGCCACGGCCGACTCGATGGTGCGCGCCGACGGGGACGTGACCGTGGCCGAATGGGCGTTCTCGCGGCTCGCACGCCTGCACCTGGGCGAGCAGCTCGCGCCGCCGCGCGGGCCGGGCGGCGCGCCGCTGCTGCAGCGCGAGGCCGACCTGGTGCTCGTGCTCGCGGTGCTGGCGCGGGCCGGCCACGCGTCGGAAGCCACGGCGCGCGACGCGTTCGAGCGCGGGTTCACGCGCGCGCTGCCCGGGCGTCGCGCGGCGTACGCGCCGCCCGCCGACTGGGTGGCGCCGCTCGACGCGGCGCTCGACCGGCTCGACGACGTCGCCCCCGACGGCAAGGCGCGCATCGTCCAGGCGCTGGCCATGGTGGTGGGGCACGACGGCGAGCTGGACCTCGCCGAGGCCGAGCTGCTGCGCGCGATCTGCGGCGCGCTGCACTGCCCGCTGCCGCCGTTCGTGGCCGACGAGCACCCGGGGAACCCGGCCTGACGGCGCGACCCGTCGCGGGCACGAACCCCTCGATTCACGGCCGAAATCGGCCGATCACACGGGCGTCGATTCGACCCGATGGCCTCGCGGGCAGGGACACCGCGACGGCCCGTCCCTGCGTCCCGTCGAGGAGCACCGCGTGTCCACCTTCCGTTCCGGCGCCCGTCTCGCCGCGATCGCGCTGTGCGTGACGCTCGCCGCGCTCGCCGCGAGCTCGTGCGGTCGCCGCGGTTCCCCGGCGAACTCGGCGTCCGCCACCACCACGCCCGCCGCGCCGGCGACGCCGGCCCCCGCCCCGCCCGATCCCGGATCGCCCGAAGTGCAGGCGCTGGAGAAGGCGGCCACCGAACTCGACACGCTGGTCGCGCACGTCGAAGCCGAGACCGCGCACCTCGTGAAGGCCACCGACCCCACGTCCACCGACACGACCGGTCTCGGCCCCGCGCGGCTGGCGTGGGACGCCTGGGGCGAGCCGTGGGTCGCGAAGCTCGCCGCGATCGAGCGCGCGCTGCCGCCGGCACCCGCGCCGGGTGAAGCGCCCGCGCTGATGCAGGCGCACCGCCGGCTGCGCATCGCGTTCTACGAGCTGCGCATGATCCCGTGGGTGGGCCCCGAACAGCCGCTGCCGCTGCAGGCGGACTACACGCAGCACGTGAGCAACGCGCGCGACGCGCTCACGGCCACGCGCGAGTTCCTCGCGCAGGCGCGCCGCGAGTCGGCCGGCAGCTGACGGCGGAGGCGCGGGGCGGCGCGCCGACCCGCCCCCCCGCGCGCCCCGTCACCGCGCGCGCACCACGCGCTGCGTGCGCGTGACGCCGCCCGCCACGAGCCGCGCGAAGTAGAGCCCCGGCGCCGCCGGCGCGCCGCTCCCGTCCCGGCCGCCGGCGCACCGCTCCCGTCCCGGCCGTCCCAGCGCGCCTCGTGCGCGCCCGCCGGCCAGGCGCCGTGCGCGAGCGAGGCGACCTCGCGGCCCGCCACGTCGAACACGCGCAGGTCCACCGCGCCGGGCTCGGGCAGCGCGAACGCGAGCCGCGTCGACGCCACGAAGGGGTTCGGCGCCGCCGGCTGCAGCGCCGGCCGCGCCAGGCCCGCCACCGGCGCGTCCACGAGCCCGCGCTCGATCTCGCCCACGATCCACGCCGCGCTCGCGGGCGACACGAACACGTGTTCCTCGTTCGCGTCGGGAGCGAACAGCGCGTCGAACGGCGAGTGCGACACCAGCGCGGGATCGCCGGCCACGTCGTAGAAGGGATCCGTGGTGTTCGTCAGCGCGAGCGAGCTGATCACGGGCACGAAGCAGTGGTTCGGGTGCAGCGCCACGATGTCGCCGTAGGGCGCGGCCACGGTGTCGAGCTGCGTGAACGACGCGCGGTACCCGCCCGGCGCGCCGTCCCACGGCTGCGTGCCGCTCACGGTGACCGTGCGGCGCGTGTCGCCCACCAGGAAGATGCGGATGCGGCCGTCGAAGATCGTGCGGCTGGTGGCGTTCGGCACGGCCCACACGTTGCCGAGGATCGTCACGAGCAGGTTCGAGTAGCTCCACTGGATGACCGGATCGCCCGGCTGGAAGCCCTGCGTGGCGCGCAGGCGGCTGCCGTTGGCCACCGCGGCGCGGCGCGGCAGCTGCGGCCAGCCGAGCGCGGCGAAGTCCGCGAGCAGCCCGGCGCGCAGCGGGTCGGGCGCGCCGGTCGTGCCCGGCGGATCGGTGTAGTGGTAGATCAGCATCTGCCGCGCGGCGGGGCTGTTCAGCTGCGTGAGGAACGTGTCCGCGTCGGCGGACTGCCCGGCGAAGAACTGCACCCAGTACTGGAGCCCCAGCGGGATGTCGGCGCCCGCGAACGGCGCGTCGAACGCGATCCACTCGCGCGCGCGCACGGGCTGGCCCGTCGATTCGAGCCACGCGAGCGCGAAGCGCGAGCAGAGCCCGCCCATGCTCGCGCCCACCACGGCCATCGTCGCGCCCGGCGGCATCTCGGCGTCCACGCGCCGCAGCAGCTCGGCGGTGACGTAGGCGTTCTCCTGCACGGGGTGCGTGGAGTCGGTGAAGTCCAGCACCACCGCGTCGAAGCCGTGCGCGCGCAGCGTGTCGGCGAGCCCCTGCTGGTTCAGCAGCGCGTAGAGCGGATCCCAGTCCATGGAGTTGTCGATGTCGAAGCCCTCGATCAGCACCACGGGGTTCACGAGCGACGCGTGGCCCGGCGCGTAGCGCACGTACGCGCGCCCCGTGCCGAACACGCCCAGGTGCGGCTGCGCGGCGGTCACGAACAGCGTGTCGTCCGGCGTGGGCGCGGCCAGGGCGTTCACGGGGAACGCGAAACGCGCCTCCCGCACGCTTCCTTCGGCGGTGGTCACGCGCAGCGCGAGCGTCTTCGCGCCGGCGCTCGCGTAGCGCACGCGGGCGATCGCGCCCGGGACGACGTCCCGGAAGCCGCGCCCGTCGCCCGCGTCCAGCTCCACGCGCCGCGGCTCGCCGGCGTCGGTCCACAGCGCGGCCGGGTCGAGCGCGAAGCGCACGTCGCCACCCCGCCACGTGGCGGGCGCGAGCGCCGCGGCCGCCACCACGCGCAGCGGCTCCACCGCGTCGGCCGCGCGCGCCACGCGCACGTGCTCGCCGTCGGCCACCCGCGCGCCGGTCGCGACCGCGTCGGCGCGCAGCCGGTGCGCCGACAGGTCCAGCCACGCCAGCGGCACCACGCCCGACTCGCGCCGCGTGCGCGCCGCCGCGTCGATCACGGCCAGCAGTCCCGTCGGCGCGGCGGTCGCCGCGTCCAGCTGGTGCGCGAGCTGGCGAAACGTGGCCGCGTCGCCCACCACCGCGCCGGGCGCGCCGTCGAAGCGCGCGGGATCCACGAGCGGCAGCGAGCGGTCGAGCAGGCGCCCGGACGGCGTCACGGTCGCGGGAACGCCGGCGAGCACGGAGCGCAGCGCGTCGCCCACGGGACCGCGCGTCGCCGCGGCGGCGGACGACACGCACAGCGCGAGCGACAGGGTGGCGAGCAGGGGCAGGCGGCGCTTCGTCGAGACAGGGCGCATGGGGAGCTCCGGTGAGGGGCGAAGCCGGCGGCCAACGGCCCGCGAGCCTAGCGCGTCGCGCCCTCGAGGAGCGAGGGCGAAACCGCCTCGCCGCGCGCGAGGGCGCGAAGCACCGGGTAGACGGTCGCCGTGTCGGCATCCACCTGCAACGGGTCCACCATGTCGTGCTGGACGCGGCTGGCGCGCGGGAACACCACCGTGCGCACGGTCGCGCCGTGCGCGCGCCACGCCGCGGCCAGCGCCCGGCCGCGGGCGTTGTCCACGGCTTCGTCGGACTCGGTCAGCACCACCGCGAGGTCGTGCGCCGCCGGCGCGCGCCGCGCCGCCGCGGCGGCCACGCGCTCGCCGAGCGCGTACATCTGCCCCATCGCGCGCGTGGAGAAGCGCGGGTAGCACTGCGTGGGACCGTCCAGGTGCTCGCGCTTCCGGTCGTCCCACCACACGAACTGGTTCGGCAGCCGGAGCGCGAGGCGCGTGAGGATCGGCGCGAGCCACGCCGGCTTCCACGGTGGCGCGAACGCCGGCGCCAGCACCACGGCGCGATCCACGCCTCCCTGCTGAACGGCGTCGGCCGCGAGCACGCCGCTCGTCGAGAGCCCGATCACCACCACGGTGTCGCCGAGCCCACGCGCCAGTGCGACGCACGCCGCGGCGGTGCTCACGGCCTCGTCGGCGCTCAGCCGGGCGAGGTCCTCCGTCATGCGGTCGGCGAGCCCGTGATGCGGCACGCGCGGCACGATCACGTTGTCGCCACCCGCGGCGAGGTCGGCGCCGAGCGCGGCGAACTGCAGCGGGCAGTTCGTGATGCCGTGCAGCAGCACGAACGCGCGCGGCGTGCGCTGGCCCTGGAGCCACGCCTGCATGGCGCAGCCCTCGTGCAGCGCGAGCGTGTCGGCCGCCTGCAGCTCGGCCATGCGCTCCACCGCGTCGTCGAACGACGTCGCGGGAATCGGCACGTGGCGCGTGATCGGGGGCAGCGGGCGCATCAGCCACGCGATCATCCCGGCCACCAGCACGAGCAGCCCCAGCAGCGCGCGCCGCAGGGCGCGTCCGAACCCGGCGCGCGCGCTCACGGCCACAACCAGCGCGAGCGATCGCGGAAGTAGAGCGGCTTCGCGCCCGGCTCGCGCGCCTGCAGCGCGAGGAACCGACGACGCCAGCGCTCGCGGAACGCGGTCGGCGTGTGGAAGCGCCGGCGCGGATGCGCGATCAGGGCCTTCTCCACCTGCCACACGTTGCGCGGCGAGCGGCGCCAGTCCACGCCGCGCATGGAACGCAGGTCGAACACGCCGTAGCCCTTCAGCCGGCCCGTGCGGTCGATGTACGGCGCGGCGTAGCTCCACACCAGCTGGCGGAGCGAGCGGTACACGGGCCTGCGGCCGTGCAGTCCGGGATCGCGCGAGCGCGCCACGGTGCCGAAGCGACCGCGCCGCCGGTACACGAACAGCACGTGGTCGAGCAGGTCGACCGACTCCAGGTCGAGCAGCAGCGGCGGGTGCCCGTGGTGCTCGAGGATCGCCGCCGCGGCGAGCGCGGCCTCGATGCAGTGCACCGTGCCGCGGCGCGCCATCACCGGCAGCGTGGCGATGGTCTCCCCGTGCGGCTCGGTGTTGTACGGCAGCGCGTTCAGCCAGCGCTGCACCTGTTCGGGCGTGCGCAGTCGAGCGATCAGCCGGCGCACGTGCGCCGGGTACGAGGCCACCGGCTCGGGTGTGACGCGCTCCCAGTCGTAGCCGAACGGTCCGCGCAGGGGCCGCCTCCGATCAGGCCAGGTTGTGGAAGACCTTCTGGACGTCCTCGTCCTGCTCGAGCTTGTCGATCAGCTTGAGGACTTCGGTCGCCTGGTCCTCGGGCAGCGTCACCGGCGTGGCCGGGATGTACTCCGACTCCGCCGAGATCGGCGTGATCTTGCGGTCCTCGAGCGCCTTCTGCAGCTGTCCGAAGTCCGCGAACGCGCAGCGCACCACCAGCTGGGGCTCGCCCTTCTCGCCCGTGGACTCGCCCAGTTCCTCGAGCCCGTGGTCGATCAGCTCCAGCTCGAGCTCCTCGGCGTTCAGCCCCGCGGGGTTCAGTCGGAACACGCCCATGTGCTTGAACAGGAAGCTCACGGCGCCGTTCGAGGCCAGGTTGCCGCCGAACTTGTTGAAGTGGCTGCGCACGTTGCCCACGGTGCGCGTGGTGTTGTCGGTCGCCGTCTCCACGATCACGGCCACGCCGTGCGGCGCGTAGCCCTCGTACACCACCTCGGCGTAGTCGGCCTGGTCCTGGCCCGACGCCTTCTTGATCGCCGCCTCGACCTTGTCCTTCGGCATGTTCGCGTGCCGGGCGTTCTGCATCACGCGGCGCAGCTGCGGATTGTTCTCCGGGTTCGGCCCGCTCTTCTTGACGGCGATCGTGATTTCCTTGCCGAGCCGCGAGAACATCTTCGACATGCGGTCCCAGCGGGCGAACATCGTGGCTTTGCGGGTTTCGAAAATGCGTCCCATGGGAGTCCCTGAACTCGGAGAACGGAATGCCGCCGCCGGACGGCCGCCGGTGCGGATCGAATGCCGGTGAAGGATGTGGGGCGCAGTTTCGCCCGCCGGCCGCGCGGAGACAAGGCGGGGGGCCGCCGGGGCTTCCGGCGCGCGGCGGGAGTACGGGGCGCCCGGGCTCGCCGGACTCGCCCGCCGCGACCGGATCGCGTTTTCGCCGTGGACCCGGCGCCGGGCGGCTGCCAGTCTTGCGCGGTCCGAATCGCGCCACCGCGTCCACCCCGGAGATTCGTCATGCACGCCCGCTCCCGCCGGCTCGCCGCCCTGGCCGCACTCGCCCTGCTGCTTCCCGTGCTCGCCTCGGCCGGCGCGCTCACGCCCGACCTGCAGTCCCGCTACGACGCCGTCGCGCCGGGCACGCCGCTGCCGGTGATCGTGCGCTTCGGCGAACGCGTGTCGCCGAGCGACTACGCGGGCGGCAAGCGCACCGCGCCCGCGCTCGTGAAGGCGCTGCGCGACGCCGCCGCGGGAGACCAGGCCGGCGTGATGGCACTGCTCGCGTCGCGAGGACTCGCCGGGCGCGCGAAGGTGCTGTGGATCGCCAACGCGCTGGCGCTCGAAGCGCCCGCCGACCTGGCGAAGACGCTCGCGGAGCGCTCCGACGTGCAGCGCGTGGAGTTCGACGAGCCGGTGTCCGCCGAACTGGGCACGCCGGACGCGGGGCCCGTGGGCGTGCTCGACCAGGCGCCGGTGTGGAGCCTGATCAAGGTGAACGCCCCGCGCGTGTGGAGCGAGCTCGGCCTCACGGGCACGGGGCTCGTGGTGGGCTCCATGGACACGGGCGCCGACATCACGCACCCGGCGCTCGCCGGCAAGTGGCGCGGCGGTTCGAACTCGTGGAAGGACCTCGTCAACGGCCTGCTCGCGCCGTACGACGACCACGGCCACGGCACGCACACGATCGGCACCATGGTGGGCGGCGACGCGGCCGGGGCGTTCGCGCCGGACATCGGCCTCGCGCCCGACGCGCGCTTCATCAGCGTGAAGGTGCTGAACTCCTCGAACTCGTTCAGCAGCGCGTCGATCGTGATCGCGGGCGCGCAGTGGATCCTCGATCCCGACGGCGTCCCCGCCACGAACGACTTCCCCGACGTGGTCAACAACAGCTGGTTCTTCAACAGCTCCACGTACACGGGCTTCTGGTCGTCGATGGACGCGTGGCGCGCGGCCGGCATCGTGCCCGTGTTCTGCGCCGCCAACTTCGGCCCCACCGCGGGCAGCATTCGCCCGCCCGGCAGCTACGACAACGTGATCGGCGTGGGCGCCACCGATTCGCTCGGGGCGATCGCGTCGTTCTCCTCGCGCGGGCCCTCGCCCCTCGGCGCGGGCTTCCCGGCCGACCAGCGCAAGCCCGACCTGAGCGCGCCCGGGCAGTCGGTGACGTCCTCGCTGCCCGGGGGCACGTACGCGAACTGGAACGGCACGTCCATGGCCACGCCGGCGGTCACGGCGACGGCCGCGCTCATGCTGCAGGCGAATCCGTCGCTCACCGTCGCGCAGATCCGCGACCGGCTCATCGCGTCGGCGGTGGATCGCGGGGCGCCGGGCTTCGACTTCGACTTCGGCTGGGGCCAGCTCGACACGTACGGTGCGGTGGCGGCCGCCGTGGCCGACGCGCCGCTCGCGGGCCCCGCGGGAACGGTGGCGCTGCGCGGTGCACTTCGCGTCGCCCGCCGACGCCGGCGACGGCGCGACGCTGGACGTGCTCGACCTGCAGGGACGGCGCGTGTGGTCGGCGCCGGTGTCCGCGCACGCGGTGCTGCGCTGGGACGGCCGCGATGCGCACGGCGCCCCGGTGGCGGCCGGGCTCTACCTGGTGCGGCTGGCCGACGGCGCGAACGTGCGCCACGGCCGCGTGCTGATGCTGCGGTGAGCGCGAGGCACGCGCGGCGGTGTCGCCGCGCGTGCCGGGCTTCGCGGTGCTACGACGCCGCGCGACGAACGACGATCGGCGCCGGGTAGCGGATCGGGCCGAGCGACGTCTCGATGGTGGGCACCAGTTCCAGCCGCAGGTCCTTGCGCACGCTGCCCTCGCCGGCGATGCCGAGCGCGAGGTCGAACAGGTCGCGCGCACCGCCGCTGGCCACCTTCAGCAGGTCGAAGCGCACCGTCACCGGCACGTCGGCCGTCTGGCCGGGAGCGATGCTCACCGTGCGACCGAGCATGCCGGCCAGCGCCTCGCGGTCCTCCACGAACAGCGACCATTCCAGGTCCGTCATGCGCGCGGCGACCTTGTTCTCGGCGGGGTTCGTGGCGGAGACGTGCGCGACCAGCTCGATCGGCACCTCGCGCATGGCCACCGCCGCGCCGAGCCGGGCCGCGTCGGTCACCGTGAGGTTCGAGAACTTCGTGCCCGCGTCCAGGCGGATCCCCGCCACGCGCACGTCGGCCACGCGGTCGAACGCGAAGGCCACCGTGCGCAGCGCAGCCATCTCCTGGAGCGCCGTGCAGCCGGAGAGCAGGAACGCCGCGGCGAGCGCCGCGATCACGGACATGCGTTTCATCGGAGCATCCTCGCGAGGGTCGGGGGTCGGGAGCCGCGCCGCACCTTACCGCATCAGGCCCCGGGCGCCGCGGCGATCCGCGCGCGCAGGAACGCGTCGAGGTCGGCGATGTCGACCGGCTTCTCGAGGTACGCCACGTCGGGCCGCTCGAGGAACGCCTGTGCCTCGGCCGTCACCGCCCCGCCGGTGAGGAACACGAGCCGCGCCCGGAGCGCGGGGTCGTGCTGCTCGAGGTGCGCCGCCACGTCCATGCCGCCCACGCCCGGCATGAACAGGTCGCAGACCACCGCGTCGAAGCGCCCGGCGCTCAGCTGCTCGAGCGCCTCGGCGCCGCTGCCCGCCGAGGTCACGCGCCAGCCGTGGCCCAGGGCCTCGGCGAGCACGCGCAGCACCAGCGGCTCGTCGTCCACCACGAGCAGGCTCGGGCGCGCGGCGGGCGCGACGTCGTCGTGCGCCGGCTCGCCCGGGCGCGCCGAGGTCGCCGCCGGCTCGCCCGCCGCGGTGGCCGCCGCCGGATCGAGCGCGGGCAGCGTCAGCCGCACGCGCGTGCCGCGGCCGCCGGGCGACTCGAAGCTCAGCCGGCCACCGTGCGCGTCGACGATGCCGCGCGTCACGAACAGCCCGAGGCCGAGGCCGCCGCGAGAGGCGCGCGTGGTGAAGTAGGGTTCGCTCAGGTGCGCGCGGTGTTCGGTCGCGATGCCCGGGCCGTCGTCCTCCACCTCGAAGAACACCAACCCGCCGGGCTCCGCGCCCGTCCGCAGGGTGATCGTGCCCGCACCGTGCTGTTCGAGCACGGCCTGCGCCGCGTTCGAGAGCAGGTTCACGAGCGCCTGCACCAGCCGCGGCTCGTCGCCCAGCACGGGCGGCGTCGACGCCAGTTCCGCGTGCACGTTCGCGACGTGGCGCAACTGCGGGTGCGCCACCTTCAGCGCGGCGCGCGCGACCTCGGCGGGGTCGAGCGCCCGGCGGTCCTCCGGTCGGCGCGAGTAGACGCGCAGCCCTTCGACCACCTTCTGGATGCGCCACGCGCCGTCCCGGGAGTCCTCCACGGACTGGCGCACGTCGGCGGGAGCCTCGGTCGCCTGGAGGTGGCGAGCCACGCGCTCGAGCGACAGCTGCAGGTACGTGAGCGGGTTGTTGATCTCGTGGCCCACGCCCGCCGCGAGCCGGCCGAGCGCGGCGAGCCGCTCGGCCTCGACCAGCGCGGTCTCGGCCCGGTCGCGCTCCTCCGTGCGTTCGCGCACCTCGCCCGCGAGTCGACCCGAGAGCGCGTGCAGGCGCTCGGCGTCGTCCACGAAGCGGCGCAGCAACCGCACGGCCGTCGGCGCGACCACGGCCAGGAAGCCGATGTCCGCGGGGGAGATGAACACGATCACGCGGTTGGCGACGAGCACCTCCACGATCGACGCCGCGAAGAACACGGCGAATCCGGCCACGACCCAGCCGTGACCCCGCTCGCGCCGCGCCTTCCGGACCACCGCCGCGAATGGAAGGCACAGCATGAGCACCACCAGGGCGCCGTAGACGTCTCCGACCGGGGTCGTCTCGAGATTCGTGTAAACCTCGCCCGCCCACGGGACGGGGATGAGATGCGGCTCCTGGCGCACGTTCCACCCGGTGACCGCGAAGCACAGCGCGGCCAGGAGCGCGATCACGACGAGCCGCCGCAATGCGGGCGGCATCGCGTCGAACCGCGCCTCGGGCCCACCGAACGTCCAGGGGAACCAGGCACACACGTGCAAGCCGGCCCACAGGTAGTTCCAGCGGGCCATGACCGCGTACGCCGCGAAGGGCAGGCCGGGCGTGGCCGCCACCAGGTCGCCGACGCTGTAGAACGCGGCCGTGAGCGCGACGAACCCGAATGCTCGCGCCGCGCGCCAACCCGGTGCGCGCGACACGGCGAAACTGGTCAGCGCCGTGACGAAGCTGACCGTGAGCGAGAGAAGGGAGAGATGGTGCGCCAGGTGCATGCGGGTCGCGGGTCGAGGGGACGCCCCGCCGCGGGAACCTACACGCGCGCGAGTCCGCTGCCGAGTGGCGTGGTCGGGGCGTTCTCCCGAGCGGAAAGGCCGGGGTCGTGCGGAACGCCATGCCGGAAGCTTGTGCAACATCGTTCGCGTCGTTCCGGTGCACTGGCCGACGCAGCGGTCGATCGCTATTCTGCCGTCGATCGCGGAGCGGCCCCCAGCCGGAACGTCGAGCGAACCAGTCGAGTCCCGGCCAGCAACCCCGAGTGCGAACCGGCCCCGTCGCGCGAAGTCGCTTCACCGGGCGAGCATGTCGGAGGTGAGATGCGCAGCATCCGGTACGCGCTGATGCTGTCCGTGGGATATGCCGTGCTCGCCGCGGTCTGCATCCCAGGGATGTCTTTCCAGTCCCGGCCAGCAACCCCGAGTGCGAACCGGCCCCGTCGCGCGAAGTCGCTTCACCGGGCGAGCATGTCGGAGGTGAGATGCGCAGCATCCGGTACGCGCTGATGCTGTCCGTGGGATATGCCGTGCTCGCCGCGGTCTACATCGCGGTGTCCAGCCGCATCGCCGCGCACATGTCCGCCAGCGTCCAGGACATGGAGCGCATCGAAGTCTTCAAGGGCTTCCTGTTCGTGACCGTGACCGCGATCGGGGTGTTCGCCGGTTCGTGGTTCGCGCTGCAGCGCATCGAGCGCGCGGCGGCCGAGTTGCAGCGCCGCGATCGCGTACTGATGGCGAACGAGCGCCGGATCTTCGCCGGTGTGATGTCGGCGAGCATCGCGCACGACGCGAACAACGTGCTGGTGGCCGTGCTCGCGGACCTGCAGTTCCTGCGCGAGACGCTGGGCGGCGGCGACGAGAGCCTGAACCGCCTGCAGCACTCCGCCGAACGGCTCGCGTCGCTGAATCGGCGCCTGCTCGAGATCGTGCGCCAGGGGCGCGCCGGCCGCGCCGAGGAAGTGGACCTCACGGCGGAGGTGTGTCGTTCGCTCGAAGACGTGCGCTCGCATCGGACGCTGCGCGGCTGCTCGGTGGACGTGCAGGGCCGCGAACCGGTCACGCTGCGCACCCACCCGCTGCTCGTGCACCAGATCGTGAGCAATCTCGTGGTGAACGCCGGCGAAGCCACCGAGGGCCACGGGCACATCGAGGTCCGCCTCGCGAAGCACGACGGCACGGTGCAGATCGAGGTGCACGACGACGGCCCCGGAATTCCCGCCGAACGACGCGCGCGCCTGTTCGACGCGCTCGAGACGACGAAGCGCGAGGGCAGCGGACTCGGGCTGTTCTCGGTGAAGTCCTGCGCCAGCGCGCTCGGCGGCTCGGTCGAGGTGGGCGACTCCGCGCTCGGTGGCGCCTGCTTCCGCGTCCGCCTGCCGGTCATGCTCGAGAGCTGATCCCGGGCGACTCGGGTCGGGCCTGGCTCCGACCCGACCGAGGAATCTGGCCCCTCCGCCCACCAGGGCGCGAAAGGTGTCAGATTTTTGTGCCCCATCGGCCGCCCGGAGTGCTTTACACTCCCCGGCCAACTTGCCGGGGGGCGCCCCCCGCGCGTGGTGCTCGCCGTCCCCCCTGCTGCACCTCTCGCCATCAGCGTCCGCATCCGGTTGTGACCGACCGTTTTCGCACGGGCCTGGCACCCGATATCCCATCCCCTCTTCTCTTCTTCGGGAGACCTCGCATGTCATCGAAGTTGCGTCCATCCCTCTACACCCTGCTCGTACTGGCGCTGGCCGTCGTGGCCACGCCCCGGGCCCGGGCGGCCGACGAGGCCCCCGTCCGGTCCGCGACCACGCTGGGCGCCGTCGGCATCCACGAGAGCGTCAACTCCATCATGCAGCGACAGGCCGTGCTTTCGGCCGAAGGCATCGTGCTGACCGACAAGGAGAAGGAAGTCGAGCAGCCGGACCGCCACCACCTGCCGCAGAACCCGGCCGCGAAGGCCGTGGCCACGTTCCCCGAGCTGCCGCCCGGCATGAAGGCCGTCGGTGACGACGTGAGCGCGTTCAGCCCGCAGACGGTCGGGACCAGCTGGACGGCCGCCACGCTGAGCGGCGTCAACCCGACGCTGTCGTTCCCGCCGGACTGCATGGGCGCCGTGGGCCCCACGCAGTACGTCGTGTTCGTGAACGGCCGCCTGGTGACGTTCAACAAGACCACCGGCATCGCCGACGGCGTGATCAACGCCGATCCCGACGTGTTCTTCAGCTCGGTCATCAACGGTTCGAGCACGAGCGATCCGCGCATCCGCTACGACCGCCTGACCGGCCGCTGGTTCCTGGCGATCATCAACGTGTCGACGCCGAACCGCATCCTGCTCGCGGTGAGCGACGCGGCCAGCGCGAACGCGATCACGGCCAGCACCGTGTTCACGTTCTTCTTCATCGACATCGCCACCACGCCGCCGGCGATCTCGAACACGTGTCTCGCGGACTACCCGACGCTGGGTCTCGACGCGAACGCGCTCTACATCGGCACGAACAACTTCTGCGGCTCGCCGTCGCAGACGTACAACAGCAGCGACGGCTACGTGATCCGCAAGTCCTCCATCATGGGCGCCGGCCCCATCGTGGTGACGGTGTTCCGCGGCCTGGTCGCCAGCTCGGCCGGCGCCGGCCCGTACACCCCGCAGGGCGTCGACAACTACGACCCGGCGGCCACCGAGGGCTACTTCATCGGCGTCGACAACGCCACGTTCAGTACGCTGATGATCCGCCGCGTGTCCACGCCGGGCGGGACGCCGACGATCTCGAGCAACTTCTCCGTGGCCGTGCCCACGACCGGCTTCCCGATCAACGTGCCGCACCTGGGCAACACCGGCGGCACCGCCGGCAACCTGAGCGCGCTCGACGACCGCCTGTTCGCGGCGCACGTGCGCAACGGCCACATCTGGACGGCGCACAACATCGGCGTCAACAACACCGGCGTCGCGTCGGGCACGATCACGCGTGACGGCTCGCGCTGGTACGAGATCAACATGCCGGTGGCGGTCGGCTCGCCGTCGCTGGTGCAGTCCGGCACGGTCTACACGCCGAACGCGTCCAACGTGACCACGGACCGCCACTACTGGATCCCGAGCATCATGGTGTCGGGCCAGGGCCACGCGGCCCTGGGCTTCAGCACCGCCGGCACGAACGAGCGCGCGAACGCCGCCACGGTGGGCCGCCTCTCCGCCGACGCCGCGGGCACCATGCAGACGCCGGCGCTGATCACCGCCAGCAGCACGGCCTACAACCCGCCCAGCGATCCGGGCGGTTCGGGCATCGGCCGCCGCTGGGGCGACTACAGCTACGTCAGCCTCGATCCGCTCGACGACATGACCATGTGGACCGTCCACATGTTCTGCAGCTCGACGAACCAGTACGGCGTGCGCGTGACCAAGCTGATCGCGCCGCCCCCGGCGACCCCGTCGGCGCTCGCCGACGTGACGGCCGGCCAGGCCACGGTCAACGTGACGCTGACGGGCACCGTCGTTTCGGGCTCCGGCTTCTACGATCCGGGCGCGAACCTGCCCGGCGTGCCGGCGTTCAACCACCTGCAGGTGGCGGTCAGCAACGGCACGGCCACGGGCACCCCGCCCACCGTCGTGTCGGCCACCTACGTGAACCCGACCACCGTGAACCTGGTGCTGAACGCGTCGGCGGCCACGCCGAGCATCGGCGCCGAGCGCTACACGGTCACGGTCACGAACCCCGATGGCCAGACCGCCGCCGCCGCGATCCTGCGCGTGGTCGCGGGCGGACCGGTCGCTTCGCTCGCCGGCAACGTCGCGGTGACCGAAGGCAACGCCGGCACCACGGCCGCCACGTTCACCGTGAACCTGGCCCCGACCTCGGCGTCGCCGGTGACGGTGCGCTACGCCACCAGCGACGGCACGGCCACCACGGCCGACGGCGACTACGTGGCCCGGGTCGACTCGGTCACGGTGCCCGCGAACACCGCCTCCGCCACGTTCTCCGTGAACGTGAACGGTGACGTGAAGTTCGAGGGCAACGAGACGTTCACGGTCACGCTCACCGGCGCCACGGGCGCCACGGTGGGTGTCCCGGCGAGCGGCACGGGCACGATCCAGAACGACGACACGCAGCCGGTCGCGACCATCGTCGGCCCCGCGCCCACGGCCGAGGGCAACTCGGGCACGACCGCGTTCGTCTTCCCGGTCACGCTCTCCAACCCGAGCGGCAGCGCCGTGGCGGTGAACTGGACCACGTCGGACGGCACCGCGACGACCGCGGACGCCGACTACGTCGCCGGCAGCGGGACGCTGACGATTCCGGCGAACCAGCTCTCGGGCAACATCACGGTGAACGTGAACGGCGACACGAAGTTCGAAGCCAACGAGACCTTCTCGGTCACGCTGAGCTCGCCGTCCGGCGCCACGATCGGCGGCACGGGCGCCGCCGCCACGAGCATCACGAACGACGACACGGCTCCCTCCGTGTCGATCAACGACGTCACCGCGCTCGAAGGCAACGCGGGCACGACGGCGTTCGGCTTCACGGTGTCTCTGTCGGCCGCGAGCGGCCTGCCGGTGTCGCTGAACTGGGCGACTGCCGACAGCACCGCGACGGTGTCGCACAACGACTACGCGGCGGGCTCGGGCACGCTCACGTTCAACGCGGGCCAGACGTCGCTGCCGGTGGCCGTGACGGTGAACGGGGACGCCACGCTCGAGAGCGACGAGACGTTCGTGGTCAAGCTGAGCAGCGTCAACGGCGCGACCGTGGCCGTGGCGCAGGGCGTGGGCACGATCCAGAACGACGACGCCACGCCGATCGCGGCGATCTCCGACGTGTCGGTCGCCGAGGGCCACTCGGGGACGACGGCGCTGAACTTCACCGTCACCCTGACGAACCCGACCGACCAGGCCGTGTCGGTCGACTACGCCACGTCGGACGTCAGCGCCACGGGAGGCACGGACTACGTCGCCGCCACGGGCACGCTGACCATTCCGGCGAAGGTCGCCTCGGGCCAGGTCACGGTGCTCGTGAACGGCGACCTCTGCGGCGAGGCCGACGAGACGTTCACGCTGACGCTCTCGAACCCGGTCAACGTCACGATCGGCACGGCGAGCGCGACCGGCACGATCCAGAACGACGACGACGTGATCGCGCCGACCGTGGCCGTGACGGCCCCGAACGGCGGCGAGACGTGGGTGACCGGCAACCCGGTCAACATCACGTGGACCGCGAGCGACGACGTGGCGGTGTCGGGCGTCGACCTGCTGCTGTCGCGTGACGGCGGCGCCAACTACAGCGAGGTGCTCGCCACCGGGCTCGCGAACAGCGGGACGTACGCGTGGACCGTCGGCGGCCCCGCCACCACGACCGCGTTCGTGAAGGCGGTCGCTCACGACGCCGGCTGCAACTCGGCCGTCGACACGAGCGACGCGGCGTTCACGATCAGCGTGCCGTCCACGGGCGTCGCCTCGACCGGCGTCGTGACCGAGTTCGCGCTCGGCTCGATCCACCCGAACCCCGCTCCGACGTCGGCGCAGATCGAGTACATGCTGCCGCGCGAGGCTTCGGTGCGCCTGTCGGTGGTCGACGTGCAGGGCCGCGAAGTGGCGCTGCTCGCGAGCGGCCTGCTGACCCCGGGCCGCTACACGGCCACGTGGTCGGGCAACACGGCGCGCGGCCCGGCGGCGCGCGGCGTGTACTTCGTCCGCTACCAGGCGGGCGGCAAGACGTTCACGAAGCGCCTCGTGCTCGGGCGCTGAGGCTTCGGGACTTGGCGTTCACCGCGACCGCCGACGCCCTGGGGCCGCCCGCCGGGGGGGCCGCCGTCGTTTGGGGCAGACGCCTCCGTCGCGGCGGACCGCGCATCGCGCGATCCGCTC
>JBGAMH010000043.1:0-22877 GCA_044223135.1 Candidatus Eiseniibacteriota bacterium
CAAGAACGAGGCGACCACCCCGGGATGCCGGGGTGGTCGCCCGTGGCCACCGAACCGCGCGATCAGCGCATGACCGCCACCTTCAGCGTCTTCTCGCCGCTCGCGTGCCGCAGCCTCAGGAAGTAGACCCCCGACGGCACGGAGTTCGACGAGCCCGGAGCCCAGCTCTCGCGGTGCTCGCCGGCGCTCGTCCAGCCGCGACCGAGCGTGGCCACGCGACGCCCTCGCACGTCGTACAGCGAGAGGTCCACGGACCCCGCCGATGGCAGTCGATACGCCACCGTCCAGCGGGTGGTCGTCCTCGACAGGAAGCGCAGGTCGAGCGCACCGGGCGCGCCGGTGCCGACGCCCGTGACGGCCGGCTGGCCGCTCAGCGAGATCGTCTGCGACGCCACCACGGTGTTGCCGGAGTAGGCCACCACCTCGATGGCCCCGCCGCCGGCGTAGTCGAGCGGGATCGGCACCCGGGCGAAGTTGCGCGCGCCCGACCCGTCGACCAGCTGCTTGGGATCCTCTCCCGGAGCGAACAGCGTGAAGGCGACGCGGTCCACCGCGATCGTCGGACTCGAGTCCCAGCGCAGATTCCAGTGGGGTGCGCCGGAGCCGCGCGAGACCGAAGCCACGGCCAGGAAGCTCGGCGCCACCGCGTTTCCGCGATCATGCCCCACCGAGAACGTCGCCACGGCGGTGGACACGTTGTCGGCCGCGTCCCGCGCCGACCACGTGAGCGTGTAGAGGCGACCCTCCCCCGTTCCCGAACGCTCCGAACGCAGCTGGATCGCGCCCGTCACCGGGTCGATCACGATGTCCGGCGAGGTGCTGCCGTCGCCCTGCGCGTCGGCCGCCTCGTTGCTGGTGATCGATTCCAGCGTCACCACCGGGTTCGCGTCGTAGTCGTCCACCACCTGGATGTCGGTGCTGATCGGCACCAGCTGGTGGGAAGGCGGCCACGACTCGGTCGGGCTGATGTGCACCGACAGCACCGGCGGCGTGGTGTCGCGCTGCACGTAGCCTTCGAACTGCCGCGCGAGCAGTGCGCTCGTGGTGTACGCCTCGGGAACCACGATCGAGGCGCCCGCGCCGTACAGCAGCACGCTGCGCACGTGATACGGCCCGTCCACGCCGTGCTGGCCGATCGGCTCGCCGGCATACGTGAACGTCAGCTCGTTGTCGCCGGCCGAGAACGTCGCGGCCCCTGCCGTGAAGCCGAGCTCGATGCCGTCGGGATCGGTGAGCCGACCGGACCACTGGTAGAAGCCCGCCCGGTCCACGATCACCCCCACGCGCACGCGAAGCTGGTCGAACAGGCCGTTCGCGTCGAAATCGACACCCTCGTCGGAGCCGGTCCCTCGGAGCTGGATGAGTCCGTGCTCGAACTGCGTGTAGGCGTACGCCGCGGTCGAGTACGACGGCTGCGCGACCTGGAGCGGCATCAGCGCGAGGCCGTCCACCTCGGCCAGCCGCACGTCCGTCAGCAGGTAGGGGCCGTTCACGCCACGGTCGTGCAGGGTACGCCCGTCGAAGCTCAGCGCCACCGTCGCCGCCCCGGGCGTCAGCGCCACCTCGCGCGCGGCCTCCATCGCGTGGCCGCTCGCATCCTGCAGCACCCCCACGACCCGGTAGTTCGCAGCCGCCGTGACGACCAACGGCACGTCGACCACGAGCTGGTCGTACAGACCATTCGCGTTCAGATCCACGCCGTGGTCCGCGAAGCCGGAACCCACGTGCGACGCGCTGGTGCTGGCCGAGCCGAGCAGGAAGCCCTGGCGCGTCGGCGCCACGCCGGACGCCCCGACGGGGCCGGTCGCCGACACGGCGAAGCGGTACATGCCGGCCGTCGACGTGGGCGCCGAGGCGCTGAACACGCCGTCGCCCGCGGCCGCGTCGGGTGCGACGCCGTCGTCGAGCAGCGTGAGCGTGCTCGCGGGGCCGAGCGGGCCCTGCGCGTACGCCACCGCGGATCCCCCCGCCAGCGGCACACCGGCGTTCACGAGCGAAGCCGTGATCGTGAATGCGCCACCCGCGGTGACGGCCGCCGGTTCGATCGCCGCATGCAACGTGGTCGCCGGCGACTCGAGCCAGCCGTTGCACAGGAAGGACTCGGTGCCGGAGAGCACGCTCGTGCCGCGCACGCGCACCGTCCACGTTCCGCGCTGCGGGGTGCGGTGCGAGAACGTCTCCAGGCGTCCGTTGTACACGGCGGCGTCGTCGAATCCGGCCTGCACCGAGCCCACGGTGTTCGCATGGTTGAACACCGTGCCGTCCGGCGCGACCAGTTCGAGGTCGAGGTCGCCCTGCGTGTAGAAGAGCGTCACGTCGAACACCGCGTTCTCGTCGACCGCGACGGTGAAGGACTGCACTTCGCCGGACGCCACGGCGCCGGCGTAGGTGGCCAGCTCCGCGGACGGATCCGAGGCCGCCTGCGCGACCGTCGGCAGCGGCCGGCCCGGCGCGAGCGTGCGATCCCGCAGCGCGGCGAAGATCTCGGGCGAGTTCGTTTCCCCGATGTGCCGCGCGCCGACGTTGGCGCCGACGGTGCCGATGACCCGGTGATCCGAGTACGGCAGCGCGTGCACGGACCACACGGGCACGATCGTGTCACTGGGCCGACCCACGATGCCGTTCGCGATGGTCTCCCAGCAGAACAGGCAGTCGGGGTCGTAGTCGCCGGCCATCGACACGTACGTCACGTTGGGGTTCGCGCCGTGGAACAGGTTGTAGCCCGCCATGTACGGCGTCGTCAGCTGCACGCCCGCGGGGAGCGCGAGGTCGGCGATCAGCGCCGGGATCGCGATCAACGGGAAGCGGATCGACAACTCGAGCAACGATCGCTGCGCCAGGTCCGCGAGCGGGCTGCCGGCGTTCGGCGTGCCGATCTGCAGCAGCTGGTCGACGTCGTTGCTGGACTCGGCGTATTCGCGCGAATCGAGGCCGCCCTTGCTGTGGGCCACGATGTTCACGCGGTCCACGCCCCAGCGCGTCTTCGACGCCGACACCTCGGCCGCGATCTTCGCGGCGTTGCTGCCGATGCCGTCGAGGTTGCCCATGTTGAGGTTGTTGCTGCCGGGCAGGCCCAGGTCGGCCAGGCTCGGCACCCACGTTCCCTGCGGTGGCGCCCACGTGGCGCCGCTCGACAGGATGCCGTGCGCCATCACCACGGGCCGCGGCACCCGATCGATGCGCAGGCTGGCCCAGTCGATGGCCGTGCACCACACGAGCTCGCTGTTCGCGGTGTCGATGTCGATACGGATCGTGTTCTCGGCCGGCTCGGGCGGCGACGAGCTGCCCGGGGCCGGCATCGGCGGGAAGTGGACCCACTCGATCGGAATGCGGAACGAGTTCAGCTTCCACACGTTGTTCGCGCCGGTGAGGAACACCTCGTCCACGGGATGTCCGTTGAAGTAGACGCGGTCCCGCTCGGGTGCATACGGGGGCACGACGGCGTCGAAGTCCACGTCGTAGGCCGGCATCTCGAGCGTGAGGTGGTCGGGAATCGCGCCCTCGGCGAGCAGCGCGTCACGGTCGCCGAGCACGCGGTCGACACGGATCGTGAAGACGAGCGGACTGCCGTCCCGGAACGTGCATCCGGTGTCGAGGCCGGGCCCGACGTCCACCACGAACGTCTGGTCGTCGTGTTCGGGCGGAGCGAAGGGGGACGAGCCGAAGTGGGAGGCGACCAGGACGTCGGCGCGTCCGGCCCACGTCATCGTGGGCGATCCGGGGGCGACGCGGTCCTGGCCTCGGGCGACGGCCGATGCGCCGGCGAGCAGCGCGAGACAGACCGCGAGAGAGCGGGCGGCACGGGGCATGACTCTCTCCATCAGGTGGGGGGGGGATGAAGCCGACGACGCGGCTTCGGTGCATCAGTGGACGAGCTTCGCGAAGAAGACCTCCGGTGGGCGACGGGCCGAATCGAGCTGCTTGCCGACGCGATCGCGACCCGCCCACATCGCGACGAAACCGTCGCGGTCGGCCACGAGGCGCACGGCATGCGCATAGGACAGTTCGGGCGTGAGTGGCGCCGCGGACGACACGCGTGCGGCGAGCGGCTGCGGTTGCAGGTCCGCGACGGCACACGCGAACGCGTCGTTGTCCGGCCAGTCGGGCTGGTCGGACCAGGGCAGTCCGCCGAACGGCAGGAAACGGCTGCGGTCCGTGTGTCGACGGCGCGCATCGATCCATGCCATCCGCGCGACCGGCGGCACGCCCGCGACGCGCACCGAGGTCGCGGAGAATCGCGAGACGTCGGTGCCCGAAGGGGACAGCCTCCGCGCGGCGCTCCAGGCGCCCGCACGAAGGCGGGTGATGGCGTGCAGGCCGCCGGATGCGACCACGACGAGCGCCCCGCTCTCCGACGACAGGGCCGTCACGTCGAGGATGGGCGCGGGCCAGGCGCCTGCGGGGCCGGAGAGTTCCGAAGGTGGCGACCAGCTCGCACCCGCGTCGACGCTCTCGGTGGCGCGCAGCCGGCTGGTGGCCTGGTAGCGCTTCACGGCGCCCCCGGTTGCTCCGCGTGTGCGCGTCTCAGCCATCGCGGCGTCCGCCACCAGCAGGAGCACGCGCGTGTCGGAGCCGGCCAGCCGCAATGCCGGTGGCGCCGAGCGCCCGGCGGCAGGCGCCGCGGTCAGCGGCAGTGTCCTCGGCTCACCGCCGGGCAGTCGGCACACGCGCACGTCGCCGCCCATGCCGAGCGTGACGAGCAACCACGCGTCTCCCATCGCGCACGCATCGAATGCCTGCACCTGCCGGTCGCGCACGCCCGTCTCGATCGCGCTCCAGTGGCGGCCGTCGTCGTCGCTCGACCACGCCGCGATCGAAGGCCCCGTCACCAGCACCACGGACGACCGCGTGGCCACGAGCCGCAAGCCACGCGCCGGGCGTTCGGCGAGTTCCGTCGGCGCACTCCACGGGCCCGCACCGTCGCGGCGCCACACGAGCACTCGAGCGGAGGCGGGCGACGCACCCTCGGCACGCACGAGCGCGCATGCCACGAGTGCCCCACCCGGCGCGCGGACGGCGTCGAGATCGAGCACCTCTCCCCCGACGCCCAGCGCGAGCCCCGGCAGACGCTGCGGCACGATCGCGGCGGCCTGCGCGGCGTCCGGCAGTCCCGGGGCGGGTCCGGCGGCCAGCAGGAACAACGCTGCGACGGCGAACCACGGCCGCATCATGACGCCCTCCGTGCCGGATCCCGGAATCCGCGAGCGCGGCCGGCCACGACTCGGAACTGTCGCGCGGCCCGCGCCACGGGCGGCATCGTGCGCCGCACCTCCGGGGCTTTCAAGCGCGGAGTTGCTCTGCGCGTGCCCTCCCAACCGCGACGCCCCACGACTCTCGGTCGCGGGGCGTCGGGTGATCGGGCGCGCTTAGGGTCGCGCCCGGTTGGTGAGGGTGACCGACCCGGTCGTCAGAACCCCCACGCCACGCCGAAGCGAGCACCCATGCCATCGGCCTTCACGGTCTCGCGGATGGTGCCGCCGAAGTCCAGGTCGTCCACGTCGCGGTGCAGCTCGGCGCCGTTCACGTAGACCTCGCCCGTCAGGCGCGTGCGGCCCGACAGCGGAACGGCCGCGCCGCCCCATGCCTGCCAGCCCCAGCCGCCGAACGTGGCGTCGTAGTCCGTGTTGGTCTGGAAATCCTTCGCGTGCAGGAACATCAGCTGGTATCCGAGCGAGCCGCCGAAGTACGGCACCACGCCCATGTCGTCGTTGCCCTGCACCTGCGCGAACGCGTACACGGGCAGGAAGTGCGTGGACACCTCGCCGAGGTTCTCCTCGACTTCGATGGGCACGCCGCCCGGGCCGTTGGAACGCCGCGTGATGGTGCTGGTGTTGCTGGACTTGTGCGCCCAGTCGACGCCGGCGCCGAGCTGGAAGTTGGGCGTGAGCAGCGGGCCACCGCGGACGCCGACCAGGAACTGCGGCTTCACGTCGCCGTCGAGGTCGTACCAGCCCATGTGCAGCTGGCTCACGCTGGCGGCGTCGGGGGCGCGACGGCCCCACGAGTTGCTGCGGCGCGGGCGGTAGCGCACGTCGTAGCGCGTGCTCGCCAGCGTGCCGGCGGCGCGCAGGCCCAGCACGGCGCCGTCGATCAGGTCACGGACGGGCGACTCGTGCACCGCGAGCGCCGGCGCGGTCGCCACCACGGGCGCCAGGTCCATCGCGAGCGTGGAAGCCGGCAGCGCGAAGGCGGAAGCCTCCACCTTGCCCTGCGTCGAAGCGTCGTCCACCGCCGGCGCGCCGGCAGGGACGGTGTTGCCGATTTCGGTACCGGCGAACGCGGCGCTCGCAACCACGAGTGCGGCGGTCACCGTCGTCAGAGTCGTCGTGCGGATGTTCATGGTTCCTCCTTGGGCGGCCGGCCCATGACCGGACACCGGTCTCGCTTCGCATCATGGCACGCGCCGTGCCGGGAGGCCCGATCCGGGGCAACACCCATGTGGCGGCGCGCGTAACGCGCGTGTCCGCACCGGGTGAAGCCCATTCGTGCCCGCTCCGACGTGGCCGGCGCGACGCGACCTGTTGCAGGCCCGCCGCACCTGCCGCACCCGCCACCCGGCCCGCGTGGAGCCGCCCGTCCGCAACGCAGTGTCGTTCCGGTCACCACCCCAACCCCCGGGGCCGCCCTGGCCTCCCCACAACCGGCCGCGCGCCGATTCGGTCTGGCGACGCGCGACGGAGTGCGGATAGGTTCCCGCCGACCATGGACACGATCGACCGCCGCATCGTTGGAATCGCGCTGCTCGCCGCGCTGTTCGCCGCGACCACCGCGCGACCGCCGCTCGCCCGCGCCGCCGGCCCCGGCCCGACGCTGGCCACCGAGGACACCATGCGCACGTCGGTGCCCGAGGTGCTCGTGCGCGCGCCGCGCGTGACGCTGGACGAGATCCTCGACCGCGTGGCCCGCGGCGAGGCGCGCCGCGAGTCGGCACTCGTGGACATGAGCTTCGTCGCGTCGTTCCGCGCGCTGCGCGACGACAAGCCGGGCCAGCCGCCGCAGCTGGTGCGCGAGACCGTCTACAAGGTCTACAAGAAGCGCCCCGATCGCTCGCGTGGTGTGCTGCTGCGCGACTGGCGCGCCAAGCCGAAGAAGGCGAACGCCGAGGTCCGCATGACGTTCGGTTCCGGCATGGGCGAGCAGGCGGTGAACTTCGCGTTCCGCCCCGAGGGGCGGCGCGACTTCAAGTTCCGGATCGTGGGCCGCGACCTGGTGGGCGGGCACCTCGTGTACCGCATCGCCTTCGAACCCCGGTCCGTGCTCGACCCCTCCAACCCCGACGGGCTCGTGTGGGTGGACACGAACGACTTCGTCATCGTGCGGCAGGAGATCTCGTGGAAGCGCTCGCCGGTGCCCCTGCTGCTGCGCTCGCTGCCGAAGCTGGTGATCGAACGCGGGCGCGTGGGCGAGCACTGGGTGATGAAGCGCATGCTGCTGCGCGGCGAGCTGACGATCCCGATCCCGGAGTTCGGCCGCCGCTTCGACATGGCGTGGCGCTTCGACGACTACACGATCAACACCGCCCTGCCCGACTCGCTGTTCCCCGCGAAGGGCCAGTCGGCCCGGCCGATCGACGAGGAGGACCTGTGATGCGCGCGCTCGTGCACGGGCACTCCCGCGTCCGCCGCGCGGCGGCGATGCTCGCACTGGCCGCGGCCGCGCTGCTCGCGCCGCACTCCGCGCGGGCGCAGGCGCCGGCCGACAGTTCGCTCGACGCGTACGTGCGCCGGCTCGCCGATTCGACCGACGCGTACTTCCGCGAGGCCACGGCGCCACCCGACACCACGGGGCTCGACTCGACGCTGGTGTTCCTGCTCGCGCACCCGAAGGCCGAACCGGGCCGGGCGCCGTCCGCGTTCGAGTTCGGCCCGTGGCTGCGCTTCAACCGCGGCGACGGCGCCGTGATGGGCGGCGCGGCCACGATCGGGTCGGCCCGGCGCATGGGCGAACTCGCCGGCCGGCTCGCGTGGGCGAACGGCCCGAACGACGTGCTGGGCCGCGGCGAGTACCGCAAGCGCTGGCGCGACGCCTCCACCGACCGCGTGTGGGCGTTCACCGCCGGGGGCGGCCGCGAGACGCGCTCGTTCAACCGCGACCACTGGGACGAGATCTACTCGTCGATCAGCGCCGCGGTCTTCGGCGGCGACCGCCACGACTACGTGCGCCGCGACGGCTGGAGCGCCACGCTCGAACGCACCACGCCCGCGTGGCACGCGAGCACCACGTGGCGCGACGAACTGGAGTCCTCGCTGCCCGTGAGCGCCACCTGGACGCTGGGCGGCGGCCGCGCGACGCGACGCACGATCGCGCCCGCGGCGTTCGGGCGCGTGCGCGAGCTCGCGCTGGGCGGCGGCGCGCGCGTGGGCCGGCTGCCGGTGACGGTGGAAGGCACGTACGCGACGAGCGGCGGCGCCACCGGCAGCGACCTCACGTACCGGCGCATGCGGCTCGCCGCGGCCGGCGACTTCGCGCTGGGGCGCCACGTCGCGCTCGCGCCGCAGATCGAGTACGGGCGGCTGCGCGGCACGCCGGTGCCGCAGGAGGCGTTCTTCCTGGGCGGCGTCTCGTCGCTGCGCTCGCTCGACGGCCAGGCGCTGCGCGGCAGCGGCAAGACGTTCGCGCGCGTGGACGCCGTGCTCGCCGACGACGTGCTGGAACTGCTGCGCATTCCGCACCCGCCCACGTTCCCGGTGCAGGTGGCGGCGTTCGCGGCGAGCGGCGCCGTGTGGGGCCGCACCAGCGACGGCACGCTGACGCCGTACCGCGACCTCGCGGCGGCCACGCCGCGCGACTGGCCCGTGCGGCGCGAGTGGCTGAGCGAAGCCGGCGCCTCGGTGATGTGGCGACCCGGGCTGCCCGAGCCCGACTGGTACATGCGCTTCGACTACACGTGGCCGCTCGGCGCCGACGAACGCGAGCCGCGCTGGTCGCTGTCGTTCCAGCGCGTGCTGAACCTGGTCAAGCGCGTGGGCGACTGAACGAGCGCACGCCGTCGAGCCCGCCGCGAACCGTCCGCGGCGGGCGCGCGCGGTTCGGCGCACCCGACGAAGCGAACCCCCGGCGGATCGCTCCGCCGGGGGCCAGTCGCGCCGCTCGTCTCCCCTTGCCCTGGCACCTTCGCGAGTCGGCGCGGTGTGCGACGTTCGTCAGCGGACGCGCGCGTTGTGCTTGAGGCGATGGATGTGGCGGCTCTGGCGGTTCTGCGCGTGACCGAGGCGGGCGCGCTCGCCCGGGGTCACCACGCCGTCCGCCTTGGCGCGGCGCTCCATGCGGTTCACGTGACGCTGGCCGGCGCGGAGGCGGGCCGCCTCGCCGCGCGTGAGCTCGCCGCTGCGGACGCCCTGCTGGATGCGCGCGTGCTGCCGGGCCTCGCGGCGATCCACGCGCGGGGTCGCCGGGTGCGCCGAAGCCACCGCCACCGTCAGCATCGCCAGCGCCGCCACCATCGTGATCATCCGGATCGCCTTCATCACATCCTCCTCGCGGTCTCGCCGCATGTGGCGGGCCTGTGCCCACCGGGTCGTGTCCCCTGTCCTCGCCTCTCGCTCGGCGTGGTCGCCAGCACAGGAGAGCAGCCCGTGTGCCGCGGGCGGGCCGGCGGCCGATGCCGCTCGGCCGCAACGTGTTGGCGCGCTTGTTCCGGGCCTGTCCGGCGGCCCGGGTGTCCCGCGGCGTGCAGGGCCGAGTCGGGCGAGTGCACACGCAGGGGCAGGTGCGTTCGCTCTGCTTCGGCTGCGACACGGGCGTGATCGTGCCCGGAACGGGGGGCAGCTGGAGCCTGGTGGCGCAGGACAACAGCAGCGGCGCCACCGCCGACCACGCGCGGCTCGTCACCGACGCGGGCACGGCGACCGCGCGGATCGCGCACGTGCGCCAGGGCGCACGGGGCGCGGCGCCCCCGCGAGTGCGGGCAGACCCCCACGCGCGCCGCGGGCATCGCTGCGCCCCACGCAGGCGAGACGGCCACCTTCTGGATCCGGAGGTGGCCGTCGTCGCGAGGGCGCTTCAGGTGGCGCGCTTGCCCGCGCGCTTCGCCGCCTTGGCCTCGATCTGCATGCGCTTCTTCTCGAACCGCGCGCGCAGGTCGGACGGCATCTCGGCGGGCCAGTCGGCCGCCGCCCGATCCCCGGCGTCCTTCCAGTCCACCGCGTGGACCTCGCGCCGCAGCACCACGAAGTGCACTTCGAGCTCCGCGGAATCCGGCAGCGCGAGCGAGTCGGCGATCTGCATCATGCGTTCGAGGCGATACACGCCCGGCGGCATGCCCGTGCGGACCCAGAACCACGTGTAGTCGACGGCCCACGTGTCGGGGCGATCGGTGATCGGCGTGGCCAGGATGCCGTCGGCGACGCACACCGGTTCGCTCGCGAAGTGGCAGCCGCGCGGCATCTCGCTCTTGAACGTGGTGCTGCGCCGGGTGTCCCGGAGCTCCTTCGGGGTCATGTTCGAACAGGCCTGCGGCGCGCCGCGCTCGGACAGGAATGCACCCAGGCTGGGCGTGGGGAACGGCTCGTCGGCGCGGGATTGGATCGGCACACACACCGCGATCACGGCGAGGAACACCGGAAGTGTGGCTCTCACGAGGCCTCCTTCTCGGGGGTGCCGGAAGGCTAGCCCTCACCCGGCGGGCCGTCACGCGCGAAGCCGGGCGCCTGCTCCATCGAGGCATCGTCGCCGGCGCGCCGTGACGCGCTCCCTGCGAAGCACGACGGCCATCCCCTCGACCGAAGGGATGGCCGTCGTGTTCGAACTCCGCCGCGATCAGCGGACGATCACGGCCTTCGCGAACGCCCGGTCGCGGCCCTGCGTCAGCCGCACCAGGTACACGCCCGGCGCCAGTCGCGCGTCGGCGAGCCCCAGCACCTGCGCACCCGGCTCCGGCGCGCGCAGCGTGCGCGACCACACGCGGCGGCCCGCCACGTCGAGCATCTCGAGCGTGGCCGGCTCGTGCGACGCGAGCGAGAACACCACGCTCGACGCCGCCGTCGCGGGATTGGGCCGCAGCCCCGCGAGCGCCAGGCGGAACGCGCCCGGCACCGTCACGCGCACGTCGCCCGCGGTCGCGTCGCCGATCCGCACGCGGTAGTCGTACGCGCTGCCCGCCGCGACGTCGGTGTCCTCCCAGGCCACGCGGCCCACGCCGTCGGGCGCGATCTGCGCGACCACGGCCCACGCGCCGCCGACCGGCCGGCGCTCCACCGACACGACGCCCGTCGCGCTCACCGACCACTCCAGCTGCACGCGGCCGGGCTGCGCCATCGCGCTCACGAGCGACGCGAGCACGGCGGTCGGCGCGTCGCACAGCAGCGCGCTGCGCTCGCCGCGGTTGATGGCGCCCAGGCACTGCGCGATCCGCGCGTACGCCTGCTGCACCGCCGGGTCGGCGATCGGCCGGTGCGACAGCGCCAGCAGCGCCTGGTCGGCGCCCGGCCCCATCGGCAGGTCGAACGTGAACTCGAACGCGTCGCCGTCGTCGATCGTGGCGCCGCCGAGGCTCGTGCTCCGCGACCACAGGGCGTAGAGCCACGACGGCGTGTCGCCGAGCACGGCGCCGTCCACCTGGAACACCGGGTCCGGCGTGGGGGTCCAGGGGCGCTTGCTCACGAACAGGTACTCGCGCCCGCCGAGATCGGTCGCGTCGGGCAGCCACGTGCCGTCGGTCGTGCCGGGCTGGTACGACGGATCGAGCGCGTTGCCGGCCTCGTCGGTGACCAGGCGCTCGGCGAACGCCAGAGCGAGCGTGTCGCCGGTGCTCGCGTCGACCGCGGTGAGGAACGTGGGCACGTAGCCCGCGTAGCGGTACACGCGGCCGATCGGCGGTGCGCCCCCACCCACGAGCTCGAGCCGCTGGTAGCGATACGCGGCGCGCGGGTGCGCGCGGTCGAACGTGATGCGCACGGTCGGGAACGAATCCGGATGCGCGTACGGATCGATGCCGGCGAGGAAATCGAAGGCCGCGCCCGCGCCGCCGCCGAAGCTGGCCAGGCCGGCATCCACGCCGGCGAGCCCGGGCCCCACGTGCACCGGCGAGCCGTCCACGTAGCGGCCGAGCGCGACCGGGTTCGTCACCGGGGCGGGCTGGATCAGCTCGGCGAGCGTGCCGGCCTGCAGCGCCGAGCACGTCACGTCCACCGAGCCCGTCAGCCGCACGGGCTGCGGCTCGTTCGGTTGCAGGCCGTGCACGCCGGCCTGCACGTTCGCGAGCAGCGACGCGTATTCGCGCAGCGCATCGGCGCGCGCGTCGGCGGAGCCGACCACGGTGCCGCAGAACCCGTCGAGCGGCGAGTTCCACTGCAGCGTGTTCGAGGACAGGTCCACGAAGTTCGCGATCTGGAACAGCGTGCCGGGGCCGAACAGCGCGCCGCCGCACGCACCCGCCCACCACGACGACGGCCGCGGGCAGTCCACCGCGAGTTCGCACGTGGGCGGCGCGGGCTCGGGCAGCGCGAACCCGGCGGCCCAGCGCTGGCGCAGCCAGTCGGCGGTGCAGCGCAGCTTCGCGAGCGAATAGAGGCGGTTCGCGCCGGACCCGACGACATAGGCCGCGATCACCTCGCGGGATCCACCGGCGGGCAGCGTGCCGAGTTCCTGCACCACCAGGAACCGGCGATCCCCGGGCGAGGTGTCGATCCAGCCCGTTCCCTCGAGCGGGTCGCCCGAGACGTCGAAGCGCGTCGGCGATCCCGTGGTCGGATCGATCCGCACGACGCCGTCGCGCGCGTAGCCGTTCAGGATGTTCCACGTCTCGCCGGCGTTCTGCGGGTCGGCGCCATTGATCCAGCGGTCGAAGCTCTGCGCGGTCGTCATGCCGACGGCCGGCGAGGACAGGAACAGCGCTCCCACGGCCGGCGGAGCGGCGCCGTACACCGCGTCGGCGTTCGTGCCGTTGTACGCGTAGCCCATCTGCGTCGGCACGTCCCAGCCCACGAGGTCGTCGGTGGCGCCCCCGAGGTCGGGGTCGGCCCACAACGCCGCGCGGAACGACTCGATGTCCGCCCCGCTCGAGTTCACGATCGTCCAGCGCACCAGCACCACCTTGTCGAACGACGAGCCCGGCGCGCCCAGGGCCCAGGTGGACTGGCGCACTTCGACGCCCAGCGGCGGCGTGCCCCCGGGATAGGCGCCGTGCGCCGCGGGATTCGCGTCGTTGAAGACGCACCACGTGGACATCACGCCGTTCACCTCGGGGCCGGGCACGTCGACTGAATCGGCCGGGTCCGGCGTGGCCGTGTTCGGCAGGCGCCACGTGCGCACGGGCGCGCCGAGCGGCGCGGCGTTCGCGAGGTACTCGCCCCAGCCGTGGTGCGCGAGCGGATCGAGCGAAGGATCGGCCGCGAGCTCGGCCGGCGTGCGCTCGACGTGCGCCGTGTCGGCCGGTGCGAGCGGCGCCCGCACCTTCCACACGACGTAACCGGGTCGGGAGGGATCGTCGGGCAGGCCGCTCACGACGCGGCCGGGCCCGTACTCGCTCGAGTACTCCGCGACGGCCACGCGCGGCGCTCCCGCGACGAGTCCGCCCAGCCACAACCCCGACGCGTACATCACGCCGTTGCTCGTGCCGCGCGGGAAGTAGAACCCGGTCGGTCCGTTCGTCGCGAAGTCCTGCGCGAGCGTTCCGTAGTTGGTGTGAGCGAAGCTCACGGCTCCGGCGTCGAGTCGACGCGACACGTCGAACGACTGGACGGTGGCCGGGGGCGACACGGGGCGCGCCGAGAGCGCGGCGGGCACCAGGCTCGCGGCGAGCACGCCCGCGAGCAGGCGGGAAACGGCCGTCATGGAAACTCCAGCGTTGAGGTTCGGGGAGACCGACCCTCGGGGGTGCACCGAGCGTAGCGTGGCGGGCGAACGCGCCCGAGGGAAAAGTGCCCGCGGAACACCGTCACGCCCGCACGCGCGAGCACGACCTCCGGCGGGTGTTCGCCCATGAGCACCCACGTTCACGCCCGCGGAACACCCGGGTGCCGCGCGCGGGGCGGAAGGCGCGTGCCGTCACACCTCGATCGTGCCGCTCAGGTACTCCGTGGCGTATCCCGCCAGCCGCACGCGCTCGCCGCGATGCGTGCACCACAGCTCGCCGCCGCGCGCCGACACCTGCCGGGCGTGCACGGTGTCGCGCCCGAGTCGCGCCGCCCAGTACGGCACGAGCTGGCAGTGCGCCGCGCCCGTGACCGGGTCCTCGGGCACGCCGGCCTGCGGCACGAAGTAGCGCGACGCGCAGTCCGACGTGTCCCCGGGCGCGGTGGCGATCACGCCGAAGGCGCCGATGCGCGCGACCTTCGCGAAGTCGGGTCGCAACGCGCGCACGTCGGATTCGCTCGCGAACACGGCCATCATCTTGACGCCCAGGTGCGTTTCGAGCGGCGTGGCGCCGAGCGCTTCCACCAGCAGCGGCGGCGTGTCCACGCGCTGCTGGGCGTACGACGGCAGGTCGAGCACGTAGCGGCCGGCATCGTCGCGCTCCACCGTCAGCGGGCCGCTGCGCGACGCGAACGCCACGCGTGTGCGCGCCGGCTCCAGGTGCGTGAACAGCACGTGCGCCGAAGCGAGCGTGGCGTGGCCGCACAACTCCACCTCCATCGCGGGCGTGAACCAGCGGATGCGCCACTCGCCGCCCTCCGGCGCCAGGAACGCCGTCTCGGAGAGGTTGTTCTCCACCGCGATCGCCTGCATCACGGCGTCGTCGAGCCAGCGCTCGAGCGGCACCACCGCGGCCGGGTTGCCGCGGAAGCGCTCGCGCGTGAACGCGTCCACCTGCCACAGTCTCAGCGACACGACGCCACCTCCCCGCGAAGCCGTGTTCCGGGCACGGGGCCGAGCCGCCCCGCGCGTTTCGCGTGCAATCTAGCCCGACCGGTGCTCGGACCGGGAGCCGGGACCGCCGGAACCGGATCGATCGCATGGCGCGGTGGCCGGCTCAGGGCGCTCGTGGCGGTGCCCGTCGGTGGAAGCGCCGGCGGCCCGGCACGCGGTGCGGCGACGCGCCCGGCGCGAACCGATTCGCCGGGCTCAACCGCCCGCGGGCGGGCCGCACCGCGGAGGTCATTCCCTTCTTGCCCCGGGCGCCGCCGCTCCCGCACCGTGCGTCGCCGGACCCGCCCCCACACCGCCCCGGAGGATGCATGCGACGAATCTCCACCTTCGTGCTCGCCCCGCTCGCCGCTTTCGTGCTGCCCGCGTTGTTCGCTTCGTTCGTCGCGCAGGCGCAGCCGCCCGCCGGCATGCCGCGCATGGGCGGAGGCGGTGCGATGCCGCCGGCCGCCGACTCGCTGTCGGCCGAGCGCGACAGCATCACCAACCTCGAAATGCAGCGGATCGCCGGCCGCGAGAACGTGGCGGCCGAGAGCGTGTTCAAGAACATCAAGGTGATGAAGGGCGTGCCCGCCGGGCGGTTGCTGCGCATCATGAACATGGGCTACTCGCGCAGCCTCGGCGTGAGCTGCAACTACTGCCACGTGCCCGGGCACTGGGCCGACGACGACAAGTCGAAGAAGCAGGTGGCGCGCGACATGATGGCGATGACGAAGGCGATCAACGACACGCTGCTGCCGCGCGTCTACAACCCCGACAACGATCGCCGCGTCGTGAACTGCGGCACCTGCCATCGCGGCTCGGCGAAGCCGGGCGGCATGGGCGGCCCGCCGCGCGGCGCCGGTGGACCGGGCGGCCCGGGCGGGCCCGGCGGTCCCGGCGGTGGCGGACGCCCCGAGGGCGGCGAGCGGCACTGAGCCGCGGAGCGTGGCGAAACGATCGGGCCCCGCGAGCCGTGTCGCTCGCGGGGCCCGTGCCGTGCGGCCGGCGCCTCAGCGCCAGCGCGCCTTGATCGCTCCCCACGAGGTCGGCATCACCGGCAGCGCGGAGTCGAAGCCCGTCTGGAACCACAGCGCGATGCGCGGCTGCCGGCGGCCGGCGAGGATCGCCGCGCGCACGTCGTCGGCCGGCAGGCTGTTGCCCCAGATCAGCAGGTTCGCGTCGCCGTCCGGGCGGAACACCTCGAACGTGGTCTCGCGCCCCGGCACGAGCGGCACCGGCCGGGCGAAATCGAAGCGCACCTGGGCCCACGACGGCGCCGGCAGCGTCAGCGTGTCGCTGGTGCCCAGCAGCGTTCCGCCGATGGAATCGGCCCACACGCGGACCGCGAACGCGCCCGACTGCGGCGGCCCGCCCTCGGTGCCGAGCAGGGCGACCACCACGTTCATCTGGTCGAGCGCCGGGAAGAACGTCTGCCCGACGGGGCCCAGCAGCGCCACGCTCCAGCCACCGTCCCAGTCGGCGATGTTCTGCTGATCGACCTGGAAGCCCTGTGCCCGCGCCCCGGGTGCGGCGGCCGTGAGCGCCAGCGCGACGATCAGCGCGGCCGCGTGGCCGGTGTGATGCGAGTGCGAGTCGTGCGCGGGGTCGGTGTCGTGGCCACCGTGCGGTGCGCCGGCATGCCCCGCGTGCGCCAGCGCGTGCCCGCGGCCGCGCTGCATCAGCCAGCGGTTCAGCGGCCATGCGGCGAGGCCCGCCAGCACCAGCGAGCCCGCGAGGCTCGCCCAGAACAGCGCGCTGTCGAGCGGCGCGTCCATCGCGCCGGGCACCAGCGCCATGAACGCGTTGTCCACCACTTCCATCAGCGCGATCGACGCGGTGTCCGCCGCGAGCGCCAGGGCGAACGCCGCGCGGACGCCGAGCCCCGAGCGCAGCAGCGGCACGACCGTGAACGCCCAGCCGAACGCGAAGGCCAGGCCGATCGACAGCACCATCGTGGCGCCGTTCGCGAGCCCGAAGGCCGTGCCCAGCACCATGCCGAGCACCTCGCCCACGGCGCAGCCGGCGAGACAGTGGAGCGTGGCGCGGAGCGCCAGCAGGGTGAGCGACCGATCGGAACGATTCGCAAGGGTCATGGAACGCCTCCGTGTGGAAGGGTGGAACCACCCCTGCCGACGATCCCGGGCGGCGGGCCTTACACCGGCGCCCTCACGCGGGGCGCGGGGCGGCCATGGCCCGGCACTCCTCGCGGCAGGCCCGTCCGATGCGCGAGACGCGAGCCGCGATTCACGTCGCGGCGCGGCTCGGCGCCGCTAGTCGCGGAGCGCGAGTTCCATGTACCGCACGCCCGGCAGCGGGTTGCGGTAGTAGGCGGGGATGTCGCGGAACCCCAGCGCGTCGTAAAGCGCGTTCGCGGGCTTCATCCGTTCCGGCAACGTGTCCAGGCGCATCGCCCGGTAGCCGATCGCGCGCGCTTCGGCCACCAGCCGCTCGGCGAGCGCGCGCCCCACGCCGTGGCCCTGGAAGCCCGGTCGCACCCAGAGCCGCTTCATCTCGCACACGCCCGGCTCCGCGGCGAACGCCCGCAGCGCGATCACGCCCGCGACCTCGCCGCCCACCTCGGCGAGCAGCAGCCGGCCGGCCGGCGGAGCGTACTTGCCCGGCAGCGCCGCGAGCTCCTCCTCGAACGACTGGAAGCAGAGGTCGTAGTCGAGCCACGCCTCGTACTCGCGGAACAGCGTGCGCACGGTGTCGATGTCGGCGGCGGTGGCGTCGCGGAGCGTGGCGGTGGCGGACATGGCCGGGAATCTACGGCGGGCGCCGGGCCGCGCGCCACGGTGCGGTGGGCGCGATCGCGCCGCGGTGTGCCGCCCCTACCCGACCCTCGCCCACACGCGCTTCGCGCACTCGCGCGCACGCGTGGCCACTTCGCGTTCGTCCACGGTCACCATGGTGCCGTTGTCCAGCACCACGTCGCCGCCCACCATCACGCCCATCACGGGCGCGCGCAGCAGGCCCGCCCACAGGTGCGCGGGCAGCGTGTGCGAATCGAAGTCGGTGGCGGGCCGGTAGTCCACCAGCACGAGATCGGCGGGGCTGCCCGGTGCGATCACGCCCAGGCTCTCGCCGAAGTGCGCGGCGGCCCAGCGCGCGCCCGTCACGAACAGGCGCTGGTAGTGCGCCTCGGCCATGCCGGGCGACAGCAGCGCGCTCTCGGGGACGGGCGGTGCGTTCGCGCCGTCGTCGGTGCCCCAGCCCAGCTCGGTCTCGCGCAGCAGCGCGGCCACCGCGCCCGAACCGGTGGCGGTCAGCGTGTCGCCGCGCTCGCGCACGGCGCCCAGCAGGTCGCGCGGCGCGCGCTCGGCGTGCGCCCACATCGCCGGCAGCGGCGTGGCGGGCAGCAGCTCGGGGTTGCGCCAGCGCTCGGCGGGCGTCAGGTCGAGCGCCAGGTCCACGTGCACCGGCAGGTGCCCGGCGCTCTCCATGGCCTCGGCCAGCAGCGTCTCGATGCCGTTGAGCGTGGTGGCCTGCACGCCGAGCAGGCCGCGCAGGCGACCGTGGCGGCCGCGCGCGAGCTCGCGCGAGAAGCCCACGCACTCGTCGATCGCCGCGCGGCGCTCGAGCGGCGTGTCGTCCTCGGTGGCGCCGTAGCACGTGGCCACGCGCACGCCCACGCGCTCGGCGGCGCCCACGACCTCGTTCAGCGACAGGTCCAGGCACGCGCCCGAGCGGTGGAAGTCCACCACCGTGGTCACGCCGTGGCGCACGCCCTCCACGAGCGCGGCGGTCACGGCCCACTGCACGTCCTCGGCGCTCAGCGCGCGGTCGTAGCGGCGCCACTCCGCCGGCCCGCGCAGGCCCAGGCCGCGCGCGAGGTGGCGCGCGAGGTGCGCGTGCGTGTTCACGAAGCCCGGCATCAGCACGCGGCCGCGCGCCGGCCACAGCGTCTCGGTGGGATACGCCGCGGCCAGGTCGCCGAGCGAGCCGATCTGCGCGATGTGCGCGCCGCACACGCGCACGGCACCGTGCTCCATCACCTGCGGCTGCGCGCCGCCCGTGACGATGGTGCAGGGCCCGATGATCACGCGAGGCCCTCGATCTCGGCGCGGCGCACGAGCCCGCGCGCCTCGGCGCGCGCGTCGGCCACCGCGCGCTGGGGGTCGAGCGTGGCCCACGCGCCGCGCTCGTACAGCGCGCGCCCGGCCACCATGGTCAGCTGCACGTCGGACGCACGCGTGGCGTGCACGATCGTGGTGTACGGGTCGCCGCTCGCGTTCGGCGCCTGGTGCAGCCCGTCGGCGTCGAGCACGACCAGGTCGGCCTGCTTGCCCGCCTCGAGCGAGCCGATCGTGTCGGCCAGGCCCAGCGCGCGCGCGCCGTCGATCGTGGCCAGCGCCACCACGTCGCGCGCCGAGAGGGGCGACTCGGGGTGCTTCACGCGCGAGATCCCGGCCGCCAGGCTCATCTCGTGGAACGTGTCGAGGCGGTTGTTGCACGGCGCGCCGTCGGAGCCGAGGCCGCACTTCACGCCCGCGCGCTTCCACGCCCACACGTCCGCGAATCCGGAGCCGAGCTTGAGGTTGGAGCCCGGGCAGTGCACGAGCGCCGCACCCGCCGCGTGGAACGCGCCCAGCTCGACGTCGTCCATCCACACGCCGTGCGCGCCCACGAACCGCTCGCTGAGCACGTGCTGCTCGGCGAAGTAGCGCGCCGCGGTGGTGCCCACGGCGGCGGCGACCTCGCGGTTCTCGTTCGGGCTCTCGGCCACGTGCGTGTGCACGAGCAGGCCGCGCTCGGCCGAGGCGTCGCGCACGTCGTGCCACAGCGCCTCGCCGCACGACAGGATGAAGCGCGGCGCCAGCGACACGCGCAGCCGGCCGCCCGCGGCGCCGTGGAAGCGGTCCGCGATCGCGAGCGCGTCGCGCATCGCGTCCTCGTGCGACTCGCGCAGGCCCGCGGGCACGCCGAGCCCCTGGTCCATCAGCGCCTTGCCGAACGTGGCGCGCAGGCCGGTCTCGGCGAGCGTGTCGCCGAGCGTGTCGGTGTGGCGCACGGTGCCCATGTCGTTGACGCACGTGACGCCGCCCGCGAGCAGTTCGGCCGCGGCCAGCCGCACCGACGCCGCCATGCTGGCCGCGGTGTGCGCGGCCTCGAGCGGCCAGATGCGCTCGCGCAGCCAGCGCAGCAGGTCGCTCTGCTCGGCGAGCCCGCGGAACAGCGTCTGGCACAGGTGCATGTGGCCGTGCACGAAGCCCGGCAGCACGAACGCGCCACGCGCGTCGAAGGTGCGGTCGGCCTTGCCGCCCGGCAGCGCGGCGAGCGCCGCGGAAACGGTCGTGCCCACCGCGGCGATGCGATCCCCCTGCACCAGCAGATCGCCGCGTGTGACGGTGCCGGCGGCGTCCATGCACACCAGCGTGCCGTTCTTCAGGTGAAACGAGTGCAGTCCGCCTCCGTGCGAATCGAAGGGCGCGGGATGCGCCCGAGGGGCTGCCGGCATCCGTGCCGGCGCGAGGAGTCCGCGGGCAAGGTGGCACCCGGCACCGGGAGCGTCAAGGCCGCGCTGCGCGGGCGCGCGTGCACCCGGCGGTCCACCGGGCGGGGCCGCCGGCGCGTTCGTCCCGTTTGCCCAGCGGGCGCACGCCGGCGCGCGATCGCTGTGGCGCCGGGCGGTGCGGCGCGCTTAGGCTCTGCGCGCTCCCTCCACTCGGATCCGGATCCCTTCATGAACGAGAAGCACGAGCATCCGCCGGTTCTCGATCCCGCCGCCGCACGCGCCGCCGCACGCGCGCGCGAAGCCGGCGGCGGCCCGCACGTGGAGCAGGACGGCCGCACCATCCTGAACTTCGCGAGCGACGACGCGCTCGGACTGTCCACCGATCCGCGCGTCACGACGGCGGCGCGCGAGGCGATCCTGCGCTGGGGCGTGGGCTCCGGCGCCGCCGTGCTCGCCGGCGGCCGGCTGACCGTGCACGACGAGCTGGCCGCGGAGCTGGCCACGCACCTGGGCGCGGAGCGCGTGCTGCTGTTCGCGTCGGGCTGGGAAGCCGGCGCCGAAGCCATGAGCGCGCTCGTGGGCGCCGACGACCTGGTGTTCGCCGACGCGCGCACGCACGACAGCCTGGTGCAGGGCGCGCGCAGCGCCGGCGTCACGGTGGGCGAGTACGCGCACCTGGACCCGTCGTCGCTGCAGGCGCTGCTCGGGCGCCGGCACGAGGCCGGCTGGCGCGTGGTGATGACCGACGGCGTGTTCGCCGACGAGGCGCGGCTCGCACCGCTGCCCGAGCTGGCGCGCGCCGCGTCGGCCGCCGGCGCGCTGCTGGTGGTGCACGACGCCTCGGGCGTGGGCGCGCTGGGGCCGGAAGGCCGCGGCAGCGCGGCGCTGCTCGACTGCGCGGACGGCGTGGCGCTCACGATCGGCTCGCTCGGCCGCTCGCTGGGCGCGCAGGGCGGCTTCGTGGCCGGCCCCGGCGCGCTGATCGACCGCATCGCCTCGCGTTCGGGCGCGCTGCGCGACTCGGTCGCGCTGGCGCCGCCGCTCGCGGCGGCCGCGCTGGCCGCGCTGCGCGTGTCGATCCGCGAGCCCGGGCGGCGCGCGAGCCTCGAACGGCACGCGATGCGGCTGCGCGAGGACCTGAAGAGCTTCGGCCTCACCGTGACGGGCGACCCGCGCGTGCCGCGCGTGATCGTGCACACGGGCGGCGTCGTGGAGACGCTCGCGCTGGCGGACCACCTCGAGGCCGCGGGCGTGCTCGCACTGCCGCTGGTGCCGCCGCGCTGCACGGCCGAGGGCTGCGGCGTGCTGCTGGCGCCCATGGCCACGCACACCGACACCGACATGGAGGACGTGCACATGGCGTTCGCCAGCGCGCCCCCCGAGGTGCTGCCGCGCGGCAAACGCTGACGGTTCGCGGCGACGGCGCGGCCCCCGCGGCGCGGCGGGGCGCGGCCGAGGCATGGCGCGCCGGGTAACGAAACGCCCGTGCCACCGAAGTGACACGGGCGCCCGCCGGACGGTGTCCCCTACCGTCCTATACCCATGCTCGTGCCCAGCACCAGGTGGCTCGGCGCCAGCAGCTGCGGGCCGTTCGTGTGCGCCCACGCGCGGATCTGCCAGTAGCCGTACGCCGACACGCCGCCGCCCAGGTTCACGCGCAGGCCGGGCGTGGCGTACAGCGTGGTGGCGCCGGTGTGGTGCGGCTCGGCGTCGGTGGTGCCGACCTCGTCGCGGCCGTGCCGCGCCCAGTTGAGCTGCGCCAGCACCTGCGCGCGCGGCACCGGTGACCACGCGGCCGACAGGTCGGCGTGCACTTCGTCGCCCATGCGGTAGCCGTCGGAGCCGCGACCGTTCCAGCGGCCCATCACCGACAGCGACACGGGCACCTCGGTCTGCGTTCCGCCGGGCGCCCACGCGCGCAGCGCGCGCGTCCACTGCATGCCGACGAGCGCGTCGGTCGAGCCGGTGCCGAGCCGGGCGGGCGGCTCGGGCTGCTCGCCTTCCACCTCGGCCACGGTGCGCCGGCCGGTGGGCAGCTTGGCGCCGACCTGCGCGAACAGCGCACCCGCGCCGTGCCCGGTCTCGCCCAGCGCGCGCACGTGCGCCATCGCGGTGGCGTCGCCGATGCCGTGGAAACGCCACTCGGCCGGCACGAACACGCCGGGCGACTCCTCCTCGGCGTGCAGGTGCCGGCGGTCCAGGTACGGCAGCGTGGCGATCAGCAGGACGCGCGGGGTGAGACGCGCGCGCGCGCCGAGCGTCCACGCACGCGTGCGCGTCTCGAGTTCGGTGATCGCGCCCACGCCCTCGCTGTGGTCGTGCAGCTGCGTCGAGCCCTCCCACGTGCGGTCCTGCCGCACGTTCTGGTAGCCCAGTTCGAACGACCAGCGCCCGTCGTTCGCCTCGGGCCCGTGCGGAGCGAGCGGGCAGCCTTCGGCGCCGCAGTTCGCGCGGGCCGCCGTCGGGGCCAGGACGGCCGCGCCCAGGGCGAGCGCGACGAGCACGCGGGTGAACCCGCGGAGGTCGGCAGGCATGCGATGGGCCCCCTTCACCGGATCACCGCCACGCGCCGGACCGCCGTGCCCGACGGCGCGACCAGGCGTACGAAGTAGACGCCGGGCGCGGCGCCGCGCGC
>JBGAMH010000359.1:0-2828 GCA_044223135.1 Candidatus Eiseniibacteriota bacterium
GCCCGCTCGATCACGACCTCCAGGTAGTCGCCCGGCACCACCAGCGCGCCGTCGCCGCCGACGTCGTGCTTCGCGAGCAGCTCCAGCAGCGCCGCGTGCAGCGCCTTCTGGCCGGCTTCGTCGAGCGCCGCGAACGCCTTGAGCACCGGGCCGTAGTACGTGCGGAAGATCTCGATCCAGTGCTCGGCCGACAGGAAGCGGAACATGTACTGCTGCCGCTGCGTGCGGATCGCGCGCGCGTGCGGGCCGAACAGCTCCACCAGGCGCGTCTCGGTGCCCCACGCCGACGCCGGCGTGAGACCCGCGGGCGGGGGCACGAAACGGCCCACCACGCGGAACAGCTCGCCCACGAAGCCGTCGGGCGTCCAGTTCGCCAGGCCGATGCGGCCGCCCGGCTTCGTCACGCGCAGCAGCTCGGCCGCGGCCCGCGGCTGGTCGGGCGCGAACATCACGCCGTAGGTGGACAGCACCACGTCGAACTCGCCGTCGGCGAACGGCAGCGCCTCGGCGTCGGCCACGCGCGTGACGAGCGGCAGGCCGTCGGTGTCCGCGCGGCGCTGCGCGTGCGCGAGCAGCTCCGGCACGTAGTCGGTGGCGGTCACGTCGGCATAGCGCCGCGCGGCGGCGAGCGACGCGTTGCCGTTGCCGGCGGCCACGTCGAGCACCCGGTGGTGCGAACGCACGTCCACGGCCTCGCACAGCGATTCGCCCACGATCTGCAGGCGGGTGCCGATGTGGCCGAAGTCGGCGGAGGCCCAGGTGGCCTGCTGACGGGTCTTGACGGCGTTCAGGTCGATGTTCGGTGCTTGAGTGGAAGCAGTCATTCCGGTCTCCTCGGTGAGGGGTCGAACGTGGGCTCCTGCCCACGGACGGGACTCTGCCTCGAAACGCGGCATTGACGGCTTGCCGGGCGTCGGGAAAGTTTGATCGGTCGTCCGGATCCGGACGTACGAGTCCATACGACGGGGAAACGGGAAACGAACGGTGCCGCGGAGGGGCAGCGCATGACGGGGGACACGCTTTCCGACGTGCTTCGCGCGGTGCGCCTGCGCGGGGCGCTCTACTACTACATCGAGGGCGCGGACCCGTGGGTGGCCGAGGCGCCCCCGGGCCGCGACATCCTGCCCGCGATCATGCCGGGCGCGGATCACCTCATCGAGTTCCACGGCATCGCGCGCGGCTCGTGCTGGGCCGCCATCGTGGGCGAATCGCCCGTGCGCCTGGACGAGGGCGACGTCGTGCTGTTTCCGCAGGGTGACGCGCACGTGCTGTCGAGCGCGCCGGGCATGCGGTCGGAGCCGCGCGATCTCACGTTCTACTTCACGCCGCGGCCGCCGCAGCTGCCGTTCGTGCTGAACGCCTCGGGCCAGGGCATGACGACGGCGAGCCTCGACGGGGGCGGCGACGCCCGCACCACCGTCGTGTGCGGCTTCCTGGGCTGCGACGCGCGGCCGTTCAATCCGTTGCTCGCGTCGCTGCCGCGGATGCTGCGCATGCCGGGACTGGCCGCGGGTGGCGGCTCGTGGATGGGGCACCTGCTGCGCACGGTCGTGGAGGAGTCGAACCAGCGACGCCCGGGCGGCGAGGCGATGCTCGAACGCATCAGCGAGATGATGTTCGTGGACGTGCTGCGGCGCTACGTGGACGGCCTGCCGGAGGAGCAGACGGGCTGGCTCGCGGGCATGCGCGACCCGGGCGTGGGCCGGGCGCTCGGACTGATGCACGCGCGGCCGGGCGAGCCGTGGACGCTCGAGCAGCTCGGCGCGCAGGCGGGCCTCTCGCGCTTGGTGCTGCACGAACGGTTCACCCACTTCATCGGGCAGCCGCCGATGCAGTACCTCGCCGCGTGGCGCATGCAGCTGGCGGCGAGCCGCCTGCGCGACGGCGACGAGAAGCAGATCGAGATCGCTCTCGACGTGGGCTACGAGAGCGAGGCCGCTTTCTCCCGCGCGTTCAAGCGCGCCGTGGGCGTGTCGCCCGGCGCGTGGCGGCGCGCCGAGCGGGCGCGCGCGAAGGCCGCGGGAACGCCGCCGGCGTGCGAGCCGACACCGGCGCGCTGAGCGCGGGCCGCGCCGCTCAGGCGCGCGGCGGGTGCGGGCGGCGCGCCGCGTAGACGCTCGCCAGCCGACCGCACGACACGCCCGCGTGGAACGCGGCCAGGAGCGCGGCGTTCGTCGCGGCCTGCCGCAGCGGGCCGCGCTCCACGAAGCGCCGCGCCGAGGTCGTGACCGCGCCCGGCAGGCGCACGAGCCGGCCCACGCGCGCGAGCCGGCGCGCGAAGTCCACGTCCTCGAACAGCGGCTGCGTCTGGAATCCGCCCGCGGCGTCGTAGGCCTCGCGCGAACAGAACAGGCACTGGTCGCCCATGAACGACGTCGTCCAGCGCACCGCGCTCAACCGCGCGAGCGCGTCGAGCACGGGATGGCGCGTGTCGAAGCGCAGGCGGAACGCGCCGCCCGCCACGCCGGGCGTCGCGACGGCGGCGCGCACGAGCGGAGCCGCATCCTCGGGCAGCCGCGTGTCGGCGTGCAGGAACGCGAGCGTGCCGCCCTGCGCCTGTTCGGCGCCGCGGCGCAGCTGCAGCCCCCGGTTGGGCTCGTCCACCTCCACCCACGTGGCGCCCTCGGCGCGCGCGGCATCGCGAACCGCGGCGGGCTCGTCGTGCGCGGACACCACCAGCTGCGCGTCGCCGAGCACCGCGCGAGCGGCGCGGACCGACGCGATCAGCCGGTCGCCCTCGCGGAAGCTGGGCAGCACCACGGAGAGCGCGTCACCAGTGGCCATTCAGCGACCAGTCGTAGTCGACGAACGCGATGCGCGCATCGGGC
>JBGAMH010000360.1:0-2827 GCA_044223135.1 Candidatus Eiseniibacteriota bacterium
GGGGTACGGCTGGCCGCCCTGCGCCTGCGGCGCGCCACCGCCGCCGTTCAGCGGGCGGTTGCCACCGCGTCCGCGACGCCGGCGGCGTCCGCGGCCGCCGCGGTCGTAGTTGCGGTCGTAACCGCCGCGGTCCTGCGGGCCCTGGCCACCACCGACGGGAGCGGGTCCGCCGCCCGCGGGGGCGGGACCGCCGGCCATCGGCGCGCCGCCACTCGGAGCCACGTCACCACCGTTCGCGCGCGGCGCCTCGGGGGCGTCGCCACCTTCGGCGGGAGAGAAGAAGTCGGGGTTGGCGGGCGCTTCGGACTGCAGGTCGGGAGCGCCCGGCTGCTGCGTCGGACGCGGGCCGCGCGGACGGCGACGGCGAGGTCTCATCGGTCTTCCTTGCGACGCACGTGCATCGTGCGCCGTATGTGGATGCCTGCGCAGCGCAGCGGCGAACCGCCGCGGTCCTGCGCGTGAACACGGATTCGAGCGAGTGGTGCGGGGCGACGCCGCGGTCACGGCCGCGACGGGTGCCCGTCCCTCCGCGCCGAGCGAGCCCCACCACCGGTGGGCGCCGCGCGCGACGCTGGTTGCGCTCGACCTTCTGTTGCCTGTTGCCCGCGCACCGAACGTCCGTCCGGGATTCCGACGTTCGTCACTTCGGGGCGGGGCATCTGCCGGGCTTCGCCCTGGGCCAGTTCGGCCTCGGTGAGCCCCCTGCTCGGCGGCTCGCGCACGAGCGCGGACGCCACCTCGGTGCAGGTGTGCTTCTCGTCGTCCAGGTTCCAGTCACATGCGCGGCCACATCGCGTCATGTGGTTGGCGTGGCGGGCTTTACAGCCCCCGGCCAGCATCCTGATCCAGCCGGTGTACGTGCACTCGACGTCGCTGCGGCTCCGATCACCCGCGATGATCGTGGTCTGGAGTGTCGTCCCGTCACTCAGAGCGCCGGGACCACTCGAAACCGTTCATTCCTTCATCGTCATGTCTGCACGCGCCGGACACACGAGCGCCAGGAGCAGGACGAGGGCGAAGGAACTGCGGGAAGGGAAACCGGCCCCGACGTGGGGGCACCGGTACATCCTTCTCCTCCTCGAATCAGGAACCAGTGCTTCGGTTCGCGCCGCATTATGGCCGCGGACCCAGGGGAAGTAAAGGGCCAGAATTCGCCGCCCGGCCACGGGGGCCGTTCGGAGGTTCGTGCCCGAAACGTGCCGCGAACGTCCGCGACATGTGGTGAAGTCGTCCGGTGGAGCGAAGGTGCGTCCGGCTCAGCCCTTCGGGCTCCAGGTCGTCTCGCTCACCCCGGCGCGCGCGTTCGCGGTGCGCGCCATCACGAAGAGCAGGTCGGCGAGGCGGTTCAGGTAGCGCACGAGCCGGGGCTCGATCGCGGTGTGCCGCGACAGCGTCACGACTCGTCGTTCGGCCCGTCGGCAAACGGTGCGTGCGCGATGCAGTTCGGCGGCCAGCGGTGAACCGCCCGGCAGAACGAAGCGCGTGAGCGGCGGCAATCCCTGTTCGAGCCGGTCGATCAGGTGCTCCAGCGCCGCCACGTCGTCATCGGCCACGCGGGAGAGCTTCTGAACCACGGACTCGTCCGTGGCCGCCAGCTCGGCCCCCACCTGGAACAGGTGGGCCTGGATCGCTTCGAGCTCGGCGCGCAGCGGGTGCGCCCCGTTCTGCGCGAGCGCCGTGCCCAGGCAGGCGTTGAGTTCGTCCACGCTGCCGTACGCCTCCACGCGGACGTCGTCCTTGTGGACGCGCTGGGCGCCGAGCAGTCCGGTGGTGCCGTCGTCTCCGGTGCGTGTGTAGATCTTCATGCGCGCGGCAGTGTAGGCGTCGCGGGGGTGGGGCGCCAGCGTGGGTGCGGAGCGCGCGCGGCGCGTGCGCGGAGACACCGGTGACGGGTCCACGTGGGTTCGCGACGACGGAACCGCTTCGTGCGTTCGCCGTGCAACGCGCGACCGGCCATCGCGTGCGCGCGTGCGCGTGCCTGCGCTATCGTCGCCCGATTCGATCCGCGCGTGACCGCCCCCGGACGGAGCCACCACTCGCATCGGCGGTCGCGTCGGCTCCGCGGGTGCGGAGCGCGGAGCGCATTCCCGAGAGGCCCGCATGCGTTCGCTGGTGCTGTCGCGTCACGGAGAGACGCAGTGGAACAGGATCGGCCGCCTGCAGGGGCGGCTCGACTCGCCGCTCACCGCGCGCGGTGTGGCGCAGGCCGATTCGCTGGCGATGCTCGCGAAGTCGCTGGGCGTGCGCCGCATCGTGGCGAGCCCGCTCGGCCGCGCGCTCGCGACCGCGCAGCGCGTGGCGGAGCACTGTGCCGCCGAGATCGAGACGGCCGACGCGCTCGTGGAACTGTCGTTCGGCGACTGCGAGGGCCTGACGCGCGACGAGTACGTGGCGCGCTTTCCCACGCTCGAAGCCGATCGTGCCGCGGCGCGATGGACGACGCCGTGGCCCGGCGGCGAGAGCTACGCCGACGCCGAGCGTCGCCTGGCCGAGTGGTTGCGCGCCGAGGGCACGCCGTGGGACGCACCGCCGGTGCTGTTCGTCGCGCACCAGAGCGTGTGCCGCGCGCTCGTGCGCGTGCTCACGGGTTGCAGCGAGGCCGAGGCGCTGGAGCACGCGCTCGCTTCGGGCGGCGCGCTGCAGGTGTGGGAAGGCGGCCGGCGCGTGCCGCTGGTGCCGCTGGCGTCACCGCATCCCCACGCCTAAGCGAAGCGGATCCCACGGGTCCGTGCGCGACCTTCGTGCGTTGCCCCGCACGGTCGGGTGTCCCGGGAGGCGTGCCCTGCCGAAACTGCACCTCGGCTTCGCCGAGAGCGTTACCCGCCCG
>JBGAMH010000044.1:0-23009 GCA_044223135.1 Candidatus Eiseniibacteriota bacterium
GCGGCCACAGCGGGCTCGAGGGGCTGGGCCAGCGATACGACGTACCGGTGATGGTCGACAACGACGCCAACCTGGGCGCGCTCGCCGAACACTGGTGGGGCGCCGGACGTGGCATCGACGACTTCGCGTACGTGAAGGTGGGCACCGGCGTCGGCTCGGGCCACGTCATCGCGGGCGAGCTCTACCGCGGCTCCACCGGGTTCGCGGGCGAGATCGGCCACCTGTCGATCGATCCGAACGGCGAGCCGTGCATCTGCGGCCTGCGCGGTTGCCTGGCGTTGTTCCTGGGTTCGCCCGCGCTGGTGCAGCGCGCGAAGGGGCTGGTGAAGGAGTCCCCGGCCAGCCTGCTCGCTTCGGACGAGGTCACGATGGCGCGCATCGAAGCGGCCGCGCTCGCGGGCGATCCGCTGGCCCTGCGCGTGACGCGCGAGGCCGCGCAGTACCTGGGCGTCGCCGTGTCGGGCATGCTCAACCTGATGAACCCGCGCCTCGTCATCGTGGGCGGCGGCATCACCACGCTCGGCGACCACTTCCTGGACCCGCTGCGCGAGACCGTGCAGCAGCGCACGCGCGTCAGCTCGGGCGCCGGCTCGTCCATCGTGATGAGCCAGCTCGGTCCGCAGTCGGTGGCGGTGGGCGCCGCGACGCTCGTGCTCAAGGAAGCGCTCGCGAACCCGCGGCTGTTCCCGCCGGCCGCCGCGCGCACCCCGGCGAGGGCGCGATGATCCGCCGCCTCGCGCTCGCCGCGCTGCTGCTGGGCGTCCTCGGCGTGTCGGGCTGCGACAGCCCGGGCGCCTTCCCGCCCACCGCGCCCCCGAACGGCTCCACCGGCGGCGGCACCGGCAGTGGGCCGGGCACGCTCGTGTGGTCCGACGAGTTCGGCGGCTCCGCGGGCACGCCGCCCGATCCCAGCAAGTGGACGTACGACATCGGCACCGACTGGGGCAACTCGCAGCTCGAGTTCGACACCTCCCGCCCTTCGAACGTGTCGCTCGACGGCCAGGGGCGCCTCGCGATCACCGCGCGCGTCGAGCCCTACCAGGGCCGCTCGTACACGTCCGGACGCATCAACACGCGCGGGCTGTTCGACCAGACGAAGGGCCGCTTCGAGGCGCGCATCCAGCTGCCGATCGGGCGCGGCCTGTGGCCGGCGTTCTGGCTGCTGGGCTCCGACGTGGGCACCACGGGCTGGCCGGGCTGCGGCGAGATCGACATCATGGAGTACCGTGGCCAGGAGCCCGCGCGCGTGCACGGCAGCCTGCACGGCCCCGGCTACTCCGGCGGCGGCGCGCTCACCCGTGCGTTCACGCTCGCGAACGGGCGCTTCAGCGACGGCTTCCACGTGTTCGCGGTCGAGTGGCGCACGAACGAGATCCGCTACCTGGTCGACGACGTCGTGTACCAGACGATCACGCCCGCGAACCTGCCGCCCAACGGGCGCTGGGTGTTCGACCACCCGTTCACGATCCTGTTGAACCTGGCGGTCGGCGGCAACTACGTGGGCCCTCCCGACATCACCACGACGTTCCCGCAGACGATGCTCGTGGACTACGTCCGCGTGTACTCCCTGCCGTGATCCGGGGACGGTCCGCCGCGCTCGCCGTCGCGCTGCCGCTGCTGGCCGCGCTGCTCGGCTGCGCCGGGGACCGCCGCCCGATGCCGCCGGGCGTGCTGGTGGTGTCGCAGGAACAGACCACCTCGTGGGTGCGCAACTTCAACCCGCTCAGCACCGCCGCCGCCCCGCGCTGGCCCACGCTCGCGGGCGTGTACGAGCCGCTGTTCGTGTTCAACGGCGTGAAGTCGGTGCAGGTGCCGTGGCTCGCGGTGGGCTACGAGTGGCGCGACGGGGGCCGCACGCTGCGCGTGACCACGCGCGACAGCGTGCGCTGGTCCGACGGCCGGCCGTTCTCCGCGCGCGACGTGGCGTTCACGTTCGACCTGCTCCACCGCTTTCCCGCGCTCGACCGCCGCGGCGTGTGGGGATTCCTCGCGGGCGTGCGCGCGCTCGACGCCCGCACGGTGGAGTTCGCGTTCCAGCGCGTGTTCGTGCCCGGCTTCGACGAGGTGGCGGCGCAGCAGATCGTGCCGGAGCACGCGTGGAAGGACGTCGCCGACCCGGTGACGTACTCCAACGAGCACCCGGTGGCCACGGGCCCGTTCACCGAGGTGCGCGTGTTCCGCAACCAGGTGTACGAACTCGGCCGCAACCCGTACTACTGGCAGCCGGGCAAGCCGAAGCTCGACGGCCTGCGCTTTCCCGCCTACCCGTCGAACGACCGCGCGAACCTCGCGCTCGTGTTCGGCGAGGCCGAGTGGGCCGGCAACTTCATCCCGGCGATCGACCGCGTGTACGTGCGCCGCGATCCCGCGAACCACGCGTACTACTTCCCGCTCACCGCCGGCGTCGTCTACCTGTATGCGAACACGAAGCGCGCGCCGTTCGACGACGTGCGCGTGCGCAAGGCCATCAGCATGGCGATCGACCGCCCGCTCATGGTGGACGTGGCGGCATTCCACTACACGCATCCCGCCGACGCCACCGGCATGAGCGAGTCGTACGCCGCGTGGCGCGACTCGGCCACCGCCGCCAGCGCCGACTGGACGCGCCACGACGCGGCGCGCGCGAACGCGCTGCTCGACTCGGCCGGCTTCGCGCGCGGCGAGGGCGGCATCCGGCGCGGGCCGGGCGGCAAGCCGCTGCGCTACGAGGTGCTGTGCGTTTCGGGCTGGTCCGACTGGGTGCGCGCCTCGCAGATCCTCGCGCGCAACCTGCACGACGTCGGCATCGACGCCACCGTGCGCACGTACGACTTCGGTGCATGGTTCCAGAAGCTGCAGGAGGGCGACTTCGACCTGTCGCTCGGCTGGTGCATCGAGGGCCCGTCGCCGTACCACCTGTACCGCTGGCTCATGTCCGCCACCACGGTGAAGCCGCTCGGGCAGGTGTCGGCGGGCAACTGGCACCGCTACGCGAGCCCGTCGGCCGACGCGGCGCTGTCGCGCTTCGAGGCGGCGTCGGACCCGGCGGAGCAGCACCGGCTCGGCGTGGAGCTGCAGCGCATCTTCGCGGCCGAAGCGCCGGCGATCCCGCTGTACCCGAACCCCTCGTGGGCGGAGTTCAACACGCGCCGCTTCACGGGCTTCCCCACCGCGTCGGATCCGTACGCCGACGCGTCCCCCAACAAGATGGAGCGAGGCGAGATCCTGCTCGTGCTCACCTCGCTCCGGCCGCGGTGACGCCATGCGCTACCTGCTGAGGCGCCTGGGCTTCTACCTGGTGGCGGCGTGGGTCGCGGTCACGCTGAACTTCGTGCTGCCGCGCCTGATGCCCGGCGACCCGGCGACCGCGCTGTTCGCGCGCTTCAAGGGCAAGCTCGCGCCCGAGGCGATCGACGCGCTGCGCGCCACGTTCGGGCTCACCGCCGAGCCGCTGTGGAAGCAGTACGTCACGTACCTCTCGCACGTGCTGCGCGGCGACCTCGGCATGTCGATCGCGTACTTCCCCTCGCCCGTGGTGGACGTGATCAAGACCGGTCTCGGCTGGACGGTGTTCCTGGCCGGCACGGCGGTGATCCTGAGCTTCGCGATCGGCACGCTGCTCGGCGTGGCGGCCGCGTGGTGGCGCCGCGGCTGGGCCGACACGTGGCTGCCGTCGGTGCTCGTGTTCCTGGGCTCGTTCCCCTATTTCTGGCTGGCGATGGCGGCGCTCTACCTGCTGGGCTTCACGTTCCAGTGGTTCCCGCTCGGCCACGCGTACGCCGACGACCTCACGCCCGCGTGGACGGCGACGTTCGTGCTCGACGTGCTGCGGCACGCCGCGTTGCCCATCGGCACGATCGTGCTGGCCACGCTCGGCGGCTGGCTGCTGGCCATGCGCAACACCATGATCTCCGTGCTCGGCGCCGACTACGTGAACCTGGCACGCGCGAAGGGGCTGCCGCCCGCGCGCGTCGTCCTGCGTTACGCGGCGCGCAACGCGCTGCTGCCGAGCGTGACCGGCTTCGGCATGGCGCTGGGCTTCGTGCTCGGCGGCTCGCTGCTGACCGAGATCGTGTTCAGCTACCCCGGGCAGGGCTACCTGCTCGTGCAGGCCGTGCGCAACCAGGACTATCCGCTCATGCAGGGCATCTTCCTGTTCATCACGCTGGCGGTGCTCGGCGCGAACTGGCTCGTGGACCTGGCGATCCTGTGGCTGGACGCCCGCACGCGGGACTCGGTGTCGTGAGCGACGCGAACGGCACCAGCGGTCTCGGCGCGTGGGCGCAGGCGATCCGCCGCGACCGCAAGGCGCTCGTGGGCGCGGCGATCCTGGCCGCGTTCGCGCTGGTCGCGGTGATCGGCCCGTGGTGCGTGGGCGACCCGTCGGCACTCGTCGGCATCCCCCTGCAGCCGCCGTCGTGGGCGCACCTGCTGGGCACGAACGGCCAGGGGCAGGACGTGCTCACGCAGCTCGTCGCGGGCGCACGCGTGACGCTGGCGCTGGGCGCGGTCGTGGGCCTGGCCGTGGTGCTGCTGGGCGCGGTGATCGGCGTGCCGGCGGGCTACTTCGGCGGCCGCATCGACGGCCTGCTGTCGGTGCTGTCGAACGTGTTCCTGGTCATCCCCGGCATGCCGCTGGCCATCGTGATCGCCGCCTACCTGCCGGCCGGCCCCGCCACGGTGGCGCTCGTGCTGATCGTCACCGGCTGGGCGTGGAACGCGCGCGTGCTGCGCTCGCAGACGCTGGCGCTGCGCCGGCGCGACTTCGTGGCCGCGGCCGTCGTCGCCGGCGAATCCGACGTGCGCATCCTGGCGGTCGAGATCCTGCCGAACATGCTGTCGATCCTGGTGGCACAGGCGGTGGGCAGCACGGTGTACGCGATCGGCGCGCAGGTGGGCCTCGAGTTCCTGGGCCTCGGCGACGTGTCGCGCGTCACGTGGGGCACGATGCTGTACTGGGCGCAGAACGACTCGGCGCTGCTGACCGGCGCGTGGTGGACGTTCGTGCCCGTGGGCCTGTGCGTGGCGCTCGTGGGCTTCGCGCTCACGATGCTGAACTCGGGCTTCGACGAGATCACGAATCCGCGCCTGCAGATGGAGCGCGCGTGGCGCGCGCACCTCGCGCGGCGCGGCCGATCGGCCTCGCGCTCGACCCCGGTGGTGAGGGAGCCATGAGCGAGCCGCTGCTCTCGATCCGCGACCTGTGCGTCGACTACGTCACCGACACCGGGCCCGTGCGCGCCGTGGATTCGCTGTCGCTCGACCTCGCCCCGGGCGAAGTGCTCGGCATCGCCGGCGAGTCGGGCAGCGGCAAGTCCACGCTCGCGCAGGCGCTGCTGCGCACGCTCCCGCCGCCCGCGGTGATCAGCCGTGGCCGCGTGATGTTCGAGGGCCGCGACCTGCTCGACCTGTCCGAGGACCAGCTGCAGCAGGTGCGCTGGAAGCGCATCTCGATGGTGTTCCAGAGCGCCATGGACGCACTGAACCCGGTCACCACCGTGGGCGAGCAGCTGATCGACACGATCCGCGTGCACACGCGCAAGACGCCCGACGAGGCCCGCCGGCACGCCGGCGAGCTGCTGCAGCGCGTGGGCATCGCCCCCGACCGGCTCGACGCGTACGCGCACCAGCTTTCGGGCGGCATGCGGCAGCGCGTGGGCATCGCGCTCGCGCTGGCGCTGGAGCCCGCGCTCGTGATCCTGGACGAGCCCACCACCGCTCTCGACGTGATCGTGGAGAAGGAGATCCTCGAACAGATCCGCGGCCTGCAGAAGACGCTCGGCTTCGCGGTGATGTTCATCACGCACGACCTCGCGCGCATGCTGCAGTTCAGCGACCGCGTGGCCGTGTTCTACGCCGCGCGCCTGGTGGAGATCGGCCCGGCGGCCGCGCTCACGCACGCGCCGAGGCACCCGTACACGCAGGGCCTGCTGCGCGCGTTCCCGCGCGTGCACGGGGGCGGTGCGGAACTGGTGAGCATCCCCGGCTCGCCACCCAGCCTGCGCACGCCGCCGCCCGGCTGCCGCTTCCATCCGCGCTGCCCGCTGGCCGTGGACACGTGCCGGCGCGAGCAGCCCGCGCTGGTCGAGGTCGCGCCCGGCCACTGGGCCGCGTGCCCGGTGACGCGCTAGTCGGCGCGCGGCGCGCGCGGGCATCACTCGTTCCGCATCACCGGCGGGGTTTTCGCGACACCGGCCTCGCGACGAGCCGTGCCGCACACGCGAGCACGAGGGCCCGCCGGCTGCGCACGGGACGTCTCCGGGTGGGCGGGACACCCGCTTCGCGAGCTTGTCCCTCCTGCCCCGGCCTGAAGTAACCTGCGCCGCGACACTGGAGCGTCCGATCCGCCGCTCCGGCTCCATGGGGAGTGCGCCGCATGCCGATCCGCCGCCTGGTCCTCGCCCTCGTCTTCGCCGCGTCGCCGGCGCTGGCCCGCGAAGCGCCCGCGCCACCCGGGCCGCCGCACGCCGAGTCGGACTCCGCGTTCGTGGGCCAGCTCCTCGCGCGCATGACGCTCGAGGAGAAGCTCGGCCAGTTGAACCAGTGGCACGGCGATTGGAACGGCGAGGGCGCGTGGATCACGCCCGAGACCGCGAACGACGTCCGCGCGGGGCGCATCGGTTCGTTCCTCGGCTTCCACGGCGCGGCCGCCACGCGCCGGGTGCAGCGCATCGCCGTGCAGGAGTCGCGGTTGCACATCCCGGTGCTCTTCGCGTCCGACGTGATCCACGGCTACCGCACCATCTTTCCCGTGCCGCTCGGCGAGGCGGCGAGCTTCGACCCGGAAGTGGCACGGCGCGACGCCCGCGTCGCCGCCACCGAAGCGGCCGCGGCCGGGCTCCACTGGACGTATGCGCCGATGGTGGACATCGCGCGGGACCCGCGCTGGGGGCGCATCGTGGAGGGCGCCGGCGAGGACCCGTACCTGGGCGAGGTGATGGCGGCCGCGCGCGTGCGCGGCTTCCAGGGCGACGACCTCACGGCCGACGGCACGCTGATGGCCACGGCGAAGCACTTCGTCGCCTATGGTGGAGCCGAAGCCGGTCGCGACTACAACCCGGTGGACATCTCCGAACGCACGCTGCACGAGGTCTACCTGCGGCCGTTCCGCGCCGCCGTGGACGCCGGCGCGCAGGCGGTGATGCCGGCGTTCAACGAGATCGCCGGCGTCCCGATGCACGCGAGCCGACCGCTCCTCACCGGCGTGCTGCGCGACGCCTGGGGTTTCGGCGGAGTGGTGGTGAGCGACTACACCGGCGTGTGGGAGCTGATGCATCACGGCGTCGCCGCCGACTCCGCGGCGGCCGCGGTGCTCGGGATCACGGCCGGCGTGAACATCGACATGATGTCGCGGATCTACCTGGAGCAGCTGCCGTCCGCGGTGCGCAGCGGGCGACTCCCGGAGTCGGTCGTGGACGACGCCGTGCGCCGCGTGCTGACGGTGAAGCGGCGACTGGGTCTGTTCGACGACCCGTATCGTCACGCCGACCCGGCGCGCGAGCGCAGCCGCATGCTCACGCCGGAGCACCGCGCCGCGGCGCTCGACGCGGCGCTCGCCTCGATGGTGCTGCTGCGGAACGAGGGCGGCGTGCTGCCGCTGGACCGCGGCCTCCGCACGCTCGCCGTAATCGGGCCGCTGGCGAATGACTCGCTCGCCGCGCTGGGCCCGTGGGCCGGTTCGGGCCGCAAGGAGGACGCGATCACGCCGCTCGCCGGCCTGCGCGCCGCGGTGGGCGCGCACACGCGCGTGCTGTTCGCGCAGGGCGCGGCCATCGACGACGCGGACACGAGCGGATTCGCGGAAGCCGTCCGCGTGGCCCGGCAGGCAGACGCCGTCGTGCTGTTCGTGGGCGAGCACGCGCACATGAGCGGCGAAGCCAACTGCCGCGCGTCGCTCGACCTGCCCGGCGTGCAGGAGGCGCTGGCGCGCGCGGTGGTGGCCACGGGCACGCCCACCGTGGCGGTGCTGCTGAACGGCCGCCCGCTCACGATCCCGTGGCTCGCCGGTCACGTGCCCGCGATCCTCGAAGCGTGGTACCCGGGCGTCGAGTCGGGGCGCGCGATCGCGAAGACGCTGTTCGGGGACGCCAACCCCGCGGGACGGCTGCCGGTGACGTTCCCGCGGGCCGTGGGCCAGGTGCCGATCTACTACGCCCACAAGAGCACCGGCCGGCCGCCGAACGAGCAGGACCACTTCACGTCGCGCTATCTCGACGTGCCGTGGACGCCTCTCTTCCCCTTCGGCTGGGGGCTGAGCTACACGACGTTCGAATACCACGACCTGGTGCTCGACCGCTCCTCGCTGGCCGTCGGCGACTCGGTGACGATCCGCGTGCGCGTGGCGAACACCGGGCGACGCGCCGGGGACGAGGTCGTGCAACTCTACGTGCGCGACGACGTGGCCAGCATCACGCGTCCGGTGAAGGAGCTGAAGGGCTTCCGCCGGGTCCACGTGGCTGCCGGTGCGGACACGACGCTCGCGTTCACGCTGCGCAGCGACGATCTCGCGCTTCTCGACGCCTCGATGCGTCGCGTCGTGGAACCGGGCACGTTCACCGTCTGGGTCGGCCCGAACTCGGCGGAGGGCCTCGAGGCGAAGTTCGAAGTCGTCGCCCGTTGACCGCCGCACGATGCGCCGCGCGGTGGCCGCGCGCGGTCCCCCGCGACGCGAAGCGCCGCCCCGTCGCGTGGACGGAGCGGCGCTCGTCGGGGCTTCGCCTACAGCGCGAACGTCAGGTAGGTGCGGAACTCCCACTCGTTGCCGCGCGCCTTGCTGTTGGCGGCCGGCGCGTAGCGCGGCGAGTACTGGTCGAGCGTGCGATAGATGCCGCGCACGCCCACGCACGTCTGCGGGTTCGACGTCCACCAGCGCGGCGTGCCGAGCGTGTACGACAGGTCGCCCATGTACTGCTGCGGGTACGTGAGGTTGAAGTCCTTGTGGTAGTCGTACGGACCCCAGTCGTTGAAGTGCGCCGCGCCGCTCACGGCCCACGACGGCATCGCCAGCCGCGCGTCGGCGCCGTAGCGGTGCACCACGCGCGTGTCGTTGCCGGTCGGCTCGCCGTCGCCCACGAACATCGTGCCCACGAGCCGCTGCCGCGAGCCCACCGCCGACACCACGCGGCCGCGCAGCTCCCACAGGTCGTGCGCCGGCGCCGCGCCGGGGAACGCGCCCACGAACGTCTGGCCGGCGTACACGAACACGCCGAGCGCGGCGTCCTGCGTGGTCGGCAAGTGGCGGTACACGAGGTCGAGGCTCGCCGCGAACCGCGCGTCCTCACGCATGTCGTTGTCCCACGCCCACATGAACGTGGCCGGCGTCGGGTCGTAGCTCAGCAGCAGCTCCGCGCCCACCATCTCGCGGTTCGAACGCACGGCGAACGGATCGTCGAGCACGTTGCGCGGAATCGCCGGCGACGGCGCGTCCGCGGGGATCGGGCCCACGATGGGCTTCTGCCACAGGAAGTTCGGACCGATCTGCCACGTGCCCATGTTGTAGAGCAGGCCGCTCATGAAGTTCGTCTGGTTGCCGCTGCCGCCGTCCTTGAGCGCCCAGTTCGTGAACGTGAGCACGGCCGTCGGGCCGCCGTCGGCGACCAGGCCCATGCGCGCGGCCTGCCCGTACCAGAACAGCCGTCCCTTCTGGTACGTGAGCTTGGCGCGCATGCCGAGGGCGTCGCTGTCGAACACTTCGTCCTGCAGCACGCGGTACGTGGTGTCCGACGTGCGCTCGACCATGTAGAACGAGCGGCCGGCCTTGTTGCCGCCCGACCAGATGCCGCCCACGGTGAGCGCGAACGGCCCGCGCGCGTGCTCCAGCGCCAGCGTGGCCTTGGCCGTGCGCGGCGACGGGATCGCCGTGGAGCTCGACACGTTCGTCTGCGACGAGACGTCCTTCTGCACCACGCCCGTGTACGTGACGCCCGAGAACGCGCGCCGGTACTTCAGCAGCACCGCCGGGTTCGCGCCCCACCACAGCTCCTGGCCGTACGCCAGCTTGAGGCCGTTGAACTGTCGCTTGCCCGCCATCTCGAAGCCCACGGGCGCGTCGGCGTCGTAGATGTCGATGTTCTGGCCGTAGTTCGCCTCGCGGTACAGCCCGAAGAGGTCGCCCTCGTAGCCCCAGTGGTAGTGGCCGCTGCGGTAGAAGCCGTCCAGCTGGAACAGGCGGTCGTCCCACGACACGGACGCGCGGTACACCTTCACGCGCTCGGTGCCGTCGATCGGCGACGACTTGCCGTCGGCCCAGATCGCGCGCGTGCGGCCGCGCTTCTCGTAGAAGATCTCGTCGATCGGGTTCGCCGGCACGTGGCCGAGGATGTTCAGCGACAGGTTGCCGGTGACGTTGTCGTTCGGGTGCGCTTCGAAGTCGGTGTAGAACGACTGCATCTTGTCGTAGCCGCGGAACGCCGGGAAATCCACCTGCGGCGCCGACGCCGGCGGCGTGGTGGTGCGCTCGCCACCCGTGCTGATGGTCTGGAAGTCCATGCGCACGCCGCTGATGCGCGCCTTCCCCGCGAGCGCGCCGAGCTCGTTCGCCTTGTCGCCGCGCGCGCGCAGCCCCGCGTCGACGGCGTCGACCGTGGCGAAGTGCGCGCCGATCGCCGACAGGTCGGTGGTCGGTGCGTACGCGTCGAGCGTCCACGCCCGCTGCAGAGCGTAGTAGGCGGCGCGCGGGTAGAGCTCGTACAGGCCGAGCCCGTCGGGACGGCCCTTCGCGCACACGCCCCACCACTCCTCGTTCATGTTGTTGTCGCCCTCGACGAAGTCCTCCTTGAACCCGCCGTCGGGCCACGAGGCGTGCGTGTCGTGCACGTCGAGGCGGCTGTCCTGGCCGTACTTCCACCAGCCGTCGCTCCACTGGAACACGAACCCGCCGATCGCGTTGCCGACCCGGCCCTTGCCCGCGCTCTGCTCGTAGAGCTCCTTCCACTGCCCGATCAGGTAGCGCGCCTGCATCTCCTGGTCTTCGCGGTTCTGCTTCGCGTCGAACGCGTCGCAGCCGAACTCGGTGAACATGACCGGCGTGCCGAGCTTGTCCTTGACCACCTGGAACAGGTCGCCCACCGAGACGCCGCGGTAGACGTTGGTGCCGAAGATGTCGAGCCCGCGGCACTCCTGCGCGATCAGGTCCACGTACTGCACGTCGCCGTTCGCGATGGCCACCGGGTGGTCGCCGTCGGCCGCCTTCTGCGCGGTGATGATCTCGCCGAGCAGCGAGTACATGACCCGCGCACGCGCGGCGTCGCGCTCGCCCTTCGGCAGCGCCTCGATCTCGAACGAGCTCCACGACAGCCCGTAGTTGTTCTCGTTGCCGAGCAGCCACAGCAGCACGCCGGGCGTGCCCTTGTACTTCGCGAACGACGCGAGCACGTCCTGCTTGATCGCCTCGCGCATCATCGGGTCGGAGTAGTCCACGGACGGGTGCCACACGCCACCCACCGTGAAGCCGTAGCGGCCGCACGGGTGGTTCAGCATCACCCAGATGCCCCAGCGCTCGTGGATGTACTTCACCCACCGCGGCGGCATGCCGGTGTAGATGCGGATCGCGTTGACGCCCGCGGCGTGCATCAGGCCCATCTCGCGCTCGAGCGCCGCCACGATCACGTCGTCGGGCTGGCTCCACAGGTCGAACGCGTAGTTCTGGCCGATCGGGATGTAGTCCCAGTTCATGCCGTGGATGAAGAAGTCGCGACCGCCCACCTGCAGGCGCGAACCGGACGCGTCGTTCACCACGCGCACGGGCTCCATCCCCGACGCCGAGGCGTCGGCGCGGGCCACGCGGGGCGCGGCGGACGCCACGGCCAGCAGAAGGACACAGGCGACGAGGCGAACCCCGTTCCAGACCTGTCGGTACGCGTTCACGCGGGACCTCCCGGGGTATGACGTTCCACGCCGTCCGGCACCGCGTGCGCGGTGACGACGGCGCGATAGAAGTAGGCACTGTCCTTGGGCGTGCGGCGCTGCGTGGCGTAGTCCACGCGGAACAGGCCGAACCGCGGGCGGTAGCCCTGCCCCCACTCCCAGTTGTCGAGCAGCGACCACGCGAAGTAGCCCTTCAGCGGCACGCCGTCGGCGATGGCCCGGCGCGCGGCCGCGAGGTGGTCGCGCAGGTACTCCACGCGGCGGCCGTCGGCCACGCGGCCGGTGCATTCCACGCGGTCGAGGAACGCCGCGCCGTTCTCGGTGACGTGCAGCTCGCGCGGTGCGTAGTCGCGGTGCAGGCGCACGAGCACGTCCTGCAGCCCCTGCGGATACACCTCCCAGCCCATCTCGGTGAGCTCCTCGGGAGGCGCCATGCGCACGCCCGCGGGGCGGCCGTCGGGGCCCGCCTGCATCACCGCGCGGCTGTAGTAGTTCACGCCCAGGAAATCGGTCGGCGTGGCGATCGTCGCGAGATCGCCGTCCTGCACGAACGGCAGCTCGCTCGAGGCGAGCTGGCCCCAGCGCACGCGATCCGCGATCGCGTCGGCCGGGTAGGCGCCGCGGTAGAGCGGGTCCAGGTACCAGCGATTGAAGAACCCGTCGTACGCGCGCGCCGCGTCCACGTCGGCCGCGGCGTCGGTGGCCGGCTGCACGGCGGTGACGATGTTGGTGAGCCCCACCTTCGCGCCCGGCGCGTTCCGGCGGATCACGCCCACCGCGCGGCCGTGCGCGAGCATCAGGTGGTGCGCGACGCGCAGCGACTCCGCCGCGTCGCGGTGGCCCGGCGCGTGGTGGCCCTCGAGGTGCCCGAGCACCGACTGGCACCACGGCTCGTTGTGCGTGATCCAGTGGCGCACGCGGTCGCCCAGCTTGCGCGTGACGACGTCCGCGTAGTCCACGAACGCGTCCACGGTGTCGCGCACGCCCCAGCCGCCGGCCTCCTGGAGTGCCTGCGGTGTGTCCCAGTGGTTCAGCGTCACGAACGGCGTGATCCCCGCCGCGAGCAGCGCGTCGACCAGCGCGTCGTAGAACGCGAGCCCGCGCGGCTCCACGCGGCCGCGCCCCGCGGGCAGCACGCGCGGCCACGCCACCGAGAAGCGGTACGCCGTGAGCCCCATGTCGCGCATGCGCGCCACGTCCTCGGGCCAGCGATGGTAGTGGTCGCACGCCACGGTCGGATCGGAGCCGTCCTCCACGCGCCCGGGCGTGGCCGCGAAGCGGTCCCACACGGACTCGCCACGGCCGTCCTCGCGCGTGGCCCCCTCGATCTGCTGCGCCGACGTGGCGGCGCCCCAGTAGAAGCCTTCGGGGAAGCGTTCGTGTTCGTTCACGAGGCCGCCCCTCCCACCGGCGCGTCGTCGGCGATGGCCGCGAGCAGTGCGCGCGTGTACTCGTGCTGCGGCGCGTCCACCACCTGCGCGCTCGTGCCCATCTCCACCACGCGTCCGCCGCGCAGCACCACGATGCGGTCCGCGAGGAAGCGCGCCGAGGCCAGGTCGTGCGTGATGAGCAGGATCGCCACGCCACGGTCGCGCTTGAGCTGGATCAGCAGCTTCAGGATGCCCATGCGGATCGACACGTCGAGCATGGACGTGGGCTCGTCGGCCACCAGCAGGTCGGGCTCGGCCGCGAGCGCGCGCGCGATCGCCACGCGCTGGCGCTGCCCGCCCGACAGCTCGTACGGGTGCCGGTGCACGAACTCCTCGGCCGGCTCGAGCCCCACCGTGCGCAGCAGCTGCAGCACGCGCTCGTGCGTGGTCCCGCCCGCGGCTGCCGTCGGCGCCAGGTTGACGATCGTGCGGTCCAGGTGGTGCGCCACCTCGTGGGCGGGGTTCAGCCCGTGCAGGCGCAGCAGCGGGCGCGTCAGGTGGTGCGACACGTCGTGGGCCGGGTTCAGCGATCCGAACGGGTCCTGGAACACCATCTGGACCCGCCGCCGGTAGCCACGCGACGCCCGGTGCGGCTCGCGGGTCAGCACGGACTCGCCGTCCAGCAGGATCTCGCCGGCCGTGGCGGGCTCCAGGCGCATCAGCAGCCTGGCGATCGTGCTCTTGCCCGAGCCCGACTCGCCCACCAGCGCCACGGCCTCGCCGCGGGCCACGCCGAAGCTGACGTCCTGCACGGCCTGCACCCGGCGTCCGGCCGAGAACAGGCCCCCCGAGGTGTAGGTCTTGGACAGCCCCCTCACCTCGAGCAACAGGTTGTCCGACGCCGTCCGACGCGGTTCCGACACGCGGATCCCTCCTCGAAAAAACACTTTGTTCGGCTGGCGAACATTGTGTAACCTCGTTTCAGACGTGTCAAGGCGGAAGCCGTTCGGACTGGCCTCCGCACCGTGGGACCAGGTCGCGGTCCCGCACCGCGCGCGTCGGTCGGCCGTGCTCAGACTCGCACGCGCGACGTGGAAGCGACCAGCGCCCCATGGATTCGGGCAACAGCAGTGGATTCGACGCTCGTGGCTCCACCGGTTCTCTCATCGTGCAGCGGTCCCCATCGAAGGAGGCATGTGATGTCCCTCAAGACCCAGGTGTACCGCATCCTGTGCGTCGGCGCGCTCGTCGGCATGACGGCCGTGTCGGCGTACGCGCAGAACGTGCTCACGAACCCCGGCTTCGAAGCGCCGCCGATCGCCGCCGAGGTCTACGGCGCCGGCGACGCGTGGACGGCGTTCGGCAACGTGTTCCTGGAGCCGGCGGCTCCCCCGGCGCTCGTCCCGGCCGGCGGCAACCAGCTCGTGAAGATGTTCGGAACGTTCAGCGGCGGCTTCTCGGTGAGCGGCTTCTTCCAGAGCTACCCCGCGTCGCCCGGCGAGACGTGGCAGCTGTCGTGCAAGTCGCGCCACTGGAGTGGTGACGCCATGACGGGCAGCGGTATCCCGACCGGCGGCACGGGCAACTGGGTGGTGCAGAAGCTGATCTTCCGCGCGAACGGCGTGGACGACATCGCTTCGACCGAGAGCACGATCCTCGACGGCACGTTCGCCACCGACGTGTGGCACAACAACGCGCCGGTGACGCTCGTCGCGCCGCCGACCACCACCACCGTGTGGGCGTTCATCCTCTACCTGCAGCCGGCCTTCGACGGCGGCGCCGCCCAGCTCGACGACGTCGTGCTGCAGCGCCAGGGCGTGGTGCCGACGCACGAAACCTCGTGGGGCCGCATCAAGTCGCTCTACCGCTGATCGCACTCGCGGACGGCCGCACCATTCACCGCGCGACGCGGCGCGCGCCGGGATTTGGCTCCCCGGGCGCGCCGCGAGTCGCGCGGCCCCGACACTCGAGGCCGGAAGGCTCCGCGCCTCGTCCAGGAGGAATCCCGTGAAGCGCTCACTCCCGGCCCTCGCCCTGCTCTGCCTGGGCCTGATGGCCGCGGCGGCGACGGTGCACGCGTCGCCGAACCTGCTGGCCAACCCCGGCTTCGACGTCGGTGGCGGCTCGTACACCGGCTACTTCACGTTCGGCAGCGGCGTGCAGCTGTCCACACCCGCCACGGACAACATCGCCCTCACCGGCACGGCGGCCGCCAAGGTGTACGGCGGCTTCACCGGCTGCCCCGGCTCGCCCGTGTTCAACGTGGGCGGCTTCGGCCAGGCGTTCACGAACCCGGTCGCCGGCCGCGTGTACACGTTCTCGGGCTACTCGTTCGTGTCCAACGCCGATCCGATGCTGGGCACCGACGTGTGCAACAAGAACCGCCTGATCGCGAAGGTCGTGTTCTTCAACGCCCTCACCGGCGGCGCCGAGATCTCGTCGAACGAGTACGTGCTCGGCAGCGGCCTCACGCCGCAGAACCAGTGGGTGCCGTTCAGCATCGAAGCCCCCACGCCCAGCAACGCGCGTCGCGTGGAAGCGCTGATCCTGTTCCTGCAGCCGGGCTGTGACGCCGGCTCGGTGTTCGTGGACGACCTGTCGCTGACGGCGGATCCGCCCACCAACATCCCGAACGCGCTCGCGAACCCCAGCTTCACCACCGGACTCACGGGCTGGACCACGTTCGGCAACGTGTACGCCGACACGCGCAACTTCACCGTGGCGAGCGCCCCCGGGGCCGCCAAGATGTTCAGCACGTTCGTGGTGGACTCCCCGTCGGGCATGTACCAGACCGTGCCCGCCACCGCCGGCACGACGTACGAGCTCTCGGCCTCGGTGCGCAACACCTGCCAGGAGTCGCCGATCAACCTGACGAACGACAACTTCGTGCTCGGTCGCATCTCGTTCCGCAGCGCGGCGAACGTCGAGCTGGGCGGCAACGACGTGACGTTGACCGACAACACGGCGCCGCTCGGCACGTACGTGCGCAAGAGCGTGCAGGCCGTGGCGCCCGTGGGCACGGCATCCGTGCAGGCGTACATCCTGTTCATCTCGCCCACGCTGCTGGGTGGCGCGGTGTTCGTGGACGACGTGAACCTGCACGCCATGAACGCCGTGGGCGCTCCGCTCGCGACGTCGCTGCAGCTGAGCGCGCCGGTGCCGAACCCGACGCGCGGGGCGACCCGCGTGGACTTCTCGCTCCCGCGGGAAGGCGATGCCAGCGTGCAGGTGCTGGACGTGGCGGGCCGACTGGTGGCCTCGCTGCACCAGGGCACGCTCGCGGCGGGACCGCACACGCTGTCGTGGGACGGCCGCACGTCGACGGGCGTGGCGGCGGCGAACGGCATGTATCGCGTGGTGCTGCGGGCCGAAGGCGTGCAGGCGGCGCGCAGCCTGGTGCTGATGCACTGATCCCGGCGCACATCGCGGGGCGAATCACTCGCGCCGCGCTTCCCTCGGGGAGCGCGGCGCGTTGCTTTGCGCGGGCCGACCCTGCCCCGCTGCCCGGTGGTGGTCGCTCCGAAGGCTCCCGGCCGGGGCCGCTCGTCCGGACGGGACGCCGGCGCGCCGTCGCCCGGCGGGATGCCCGGGGTGCCCTACTCCGCGGCGAGTGCCCGGGCGTCCACGCCCACGTCGATGCGGGCGATCGTGCCGCCGCGCGACAGGAGCGCGTGGCTCCAGGTCTCGTCCAGCGTGTCGCCGTTCACGCGGTGCGTCGCGCCGTCGGCGGTGGTGACCACGATCCACGGCGACTCGGCCCGTTCGTACACGATCGGCGTGCCGGCCAGCGTGAACGCGAGCCCGTTCGCGGGAATGGCGAGCGTGGCCGCGCGGCCCTGGCGGTCGAAGTGCTCGAACGTCGCGGGCGCCGCGGCGAACTCCTCGCGCTCCAGCAATCGCGGCCGGAACGACACGCGGCCGGCGTCCACTTCCACACCCAGTTCGCCGAAGCGCGTGAGGATCTCCTCCTTCACCTGCCCCGTCATGCCCGGCTGCTGCGCGCCGGCGTGGCGCGGCGTGTGCGAGTAGGGATCCGTGGGGAACGCGCCGTACGCCTCGGGCGTCTTCGCGAACCCGAGCCCGGCGCGCACGCGGCGGTAATACCGCGCCAGCGCCTGCACGATGTCGTCCGCCGCGCCCTCGCGCAGCGCGCGCGCGTGCATCTCCTGCACGGCCAGCAGCAGCTTCGCCACCATGTGCCAGTACACGCTGCCGATGCCCTCGTAGCCGTACATCGTGCCCGAGCGGCCGGTGAACGCGTGGTGATGGAACACGTCCTCGAACGCCGCGAGCACCGCCGCGCGGTCGCGCGTCACGGCTTCGCGCCACGCTTCCTGCGCCGCGAGCGCATCCAGCGCCGCGGACACGTCACCGGCGTGGCGGAAGTCCGGGTGGAAGCGCACCGCGCCGTCCACGTCGCGCACGACCAGGCGCGCGTCCTCCACCGCCAGCAGGTCGGCGAACAGCCCGATCGCGGCCACGTGCCGCTCGGGGATCACGTTCTTCGCCAGGAACGAGGGCAACTCGCGCTCGGGATAGAGCACGAAGCTCTGCTGGTCGGCGCGGTACAGGCGGCTCGCGAACAGCGCATCGAGCAGGCGCACCGCCTGCGCGGGTGTCTCGCGCCCCGAGCCGAGCGCCGCCACCTGGCCCTCGAGCATCTCCTGCAGCCGGTGCACGCGCAGCGCGCTGCGGTCGGGCGTGATCTCGAGCAGGTTGTACGCGTGTACGAGCGCGTCCTCGCGCACGTTCGCGTCCAGCGCGTGGTCGGCGTGCGCGAGCGCGGCGTCGATCAGCGCCAGCACGTCGGCCATCGCCAGCGGCGACGGAGCCGACAGGCCCTGCGCGTACACGCGCTCGCGGTAGCGCGAGAACGCCTCGCCGAGCGCGCTGAACAGCGCCATGCGCGCGCCGTCCGCCGCGGCGTCGGCCGCCACCGGCGCGTGCGCCTGCAGCGCCACGCTCACGCCGCGCAGCCACTCGCCCACCTCGGCCGACAGCGCCACGCGCTCGGCGCGCCGGGACGCCAGCAGCGTGCGCAGGAACGCCAGGTGCCGGCGCAGCTGCGCCAGCGTCACCACCGACACGCCGTGGCCCACGAGCGCGTTGTTCGCGTCGTTCCACTCGGGGCGCTGCGTGTTCATCCAGATGCCCGCGCCCGGCACGAAGTTCGACAGCTTGCTCAGCACCGGCACGAGCAGCTTCTCGAGCAGCGTCACGTGCCGCGTCGCGCCGTCGGCGCCCGCGCACAGCACGCCGTCGCGGCCGATCGCGCGCACGCGCGCGGCGATGCGCGCCGCCGCGTCGTGGTCGTACGCGATGGTCGCGCGCGGATCGGCCAGCAGCCGCGCGAACGGCGCCAGCCGGTACGGCACGTCCGCGTACGCGAACACGGGCCGCGCGAGCAGCGCGTCGAGCGCACCCGGCTGGTGACGCTGCAGCGCTTCCAGGAAGCGCAGCAGGTACACGACCTGGTGGTCGCCCCAGTAGCCGATGTTGCTCCACGGCGAGCCGGGCTCCTCGATTTCCCACTCGATCCCGTCCTGCGTCAGCCGGTACGGGTTGAAGCCGTCCACCGTGGACGCGTTGACGAACTTCGCGATCAGGCTGGGCAGGAACGCGGGAAAGCTCACCGCGAGCGCCTCCCAGTTCTGGAAGATGTCGCGCCAGTTGCCCTCGTACGCCAGCCGCTGCGTGCCGTCGGCGTGCTGCACGTGGATCGCGAAGCGGTTCCACGGCCGGCTCGGGTCGCCGTGCCGGCGGCCGAAGTGGATCGGCAGGTACTCCATCGCCAGCCGCTCCAGCGACGCGTCGTCGCGCGCCGCAGCGGCCGCCCCGAGCGCGCCCACCTCGATCCACTCGGGCAGCGTCGCGAGCCACGCCGCGTGCTTCGCCGCCACGCGCCCGTCGCGCGCCGCCACGAACGCCGCGAAGCCGGCGCCCGGCACGTCGTGGTGCCGCGCGCACACGCCGCCGCGCATCACGTTGAACAGCACGTTCGCGAAGTGGTGCGCCGCCGTCACCGGCGCGCCCGTGCACTGCACGCCGTCGGCGCTCGCCACGAGCGCGCGCAGGCGCTGGTGCGCGCCGCGCAGCTCCGCCTCGATGTCCTCCGCCAGCGTGGCCGGCGCGCGCAGCCGAGCGCGCAGAGCCGCCACCTGCGCCTGGCTGCGCGCTGCGTCGGCCACCAGGTGCCATCGCGCGCTCGTGCGCGGCGCCAGGTCCAGCGTGGCCGCCGCGAGGTAGTGCCCCCGCCGTCCCGTGGTGAGCGTTTCGGCCGCGGGCGTCTCGCCGCGCCGGAACGCCGCGATCGCGTCCAGCGACAGCGCGATCACCGGCTGCGGCAGGCCGCACACCCACGCCACGTTCGCACGCAGCATCTCGCCCGGCTCGGCGCGGTCGGTGATGCGGCTCGTGAGCGCGAAGATCCCGAGCCCCGTCGCGGCGTCGCACTCGGTGCGCTTGTAGGCGTCCACCAGCGAGCTCGAGTGCTGGTAGAGCGCCAGCGGCGCGCCCGCGGGCAGCACGTGGCGGAAGCCGTCCAGCACGTGCACGCGCACCGGCGTGTCGGCGAGGTTCACCACCGTCACCGTGCGCACGTGGCCGAACGCGCCGCACGCGCCCCAGCGCGCGCGGAACGCCAGGCCCAGCGCGTGGTGCACTTCCTCGAAGATCAGCCGGTCGCCGGTCGTGTTCTTGTACAGGTTCCGCTCGATGCCCGCCGGCGCCTCGCCCGGCGCGTCGAACGGCCGCCAGTGCGCCGCCTCGCCGCCGCGCTCCACGCGCAGCTCGGTGAACGGCCCGCTCGCGTGGTGCGCGTCGTGCAGCAGGTCCACCGTCACGTACGGGAACAGCGCCTGGTCCGGCGACACGCGGCCGGCGGTCAGCCCGCCGGCGCTGCTGACGAACGACCACAGGTCCGTGTCGCTCGGCAGGCTCATCAGGAACGGCGGCATGCGGTCGAACGCCGCGATGCGCAGGTACGCGTCGCCCTCGATGTCCACGAACGGCCCGTCGCCGGGCGTGGTGGCGCGCGTCAGGTCCGCCAGGCTCATCTCAGCTCCTGCACCACCGGCTTGGGGCTGCGGTCCGCGCGGTACAGCCCCCAGTGCTTCTCCACCTCGGCCGGGTCGTTGCTGCCCTTCCAGTTCTCGTCGAACACCTCGAACACGAACGACGGCACGCGCCGCGCGCGTGCCCACGCGATCAGCGCCGGCACCACGCGCGCCTGCGCCGCCTCGCTCACCTCGCCCTTCATCAGCTTGCCCTGGTCGCCCTGGTCGTTGCGCTGCGTGGCCCAGCCCGTCTCGCCCACGACCACCGCGCGGTCGGGATGCATCGCGCGGATCGCCTCGTACTGCGTGTTCACCCACGCCACCGCCGAGTCGGGCTGCGCGCCGTTCCACAGCGGGTGCAGGTGCACCATCACGAAGTCCAGCTCGGCCGCCACCGGGCGGCTCTCGGGCTTGTTCCAGAAGTTGTAGTCGTCCGACGTGGTCACCGGCACGCGCGTGTGCGCGCGCACCTCGCGCACCGCCGCGAGCAGCCGCTCCACCGGCAGCTTGCCCGCCGACCAGAACACCTGCGTCTCGTTGCCCACGATCAGCGCGCGCACGATGCGCGGGTACGCGTTCGCCAGCCGCACGCCCGCGTCGATCTCGGCGCGGTCCCCGTCGCCGCCCAGCGCCACGCCCAGCACCACCTGCAGCGGCAGCTTCCGGTCGCGGATCACCTGCAGCATCGTGTCGGCGAACTCCGAGCCGCCGTAGATGCGCACCACGCGCCAGTGCTTCGCGATGAGGGCGAGATCCTCCGCGAGCTGCGCGTGGCTCGGGCCGGGTCCGTGCGGGTACTGCCCGTCGCGGTGCGGCCCGTACGCGATGCCGTCCACCGGCAGCGAAAGCCGGCGCACGCGCAGCCCCGTGGCCGCCGCGACGGTTGCGCCCTTCGCGACCGGCTTGCCGCCGTCCCGCGCGCGCCGCCCGACATCAGCGCCACCAGCGCCAGCGCGCCCAGCGCGCTCGCGGCCGCGCGCCACGTCATCGCAGCACCACCACGCGCGTGGCCGCGTGATCGCCGCCCGCCTCGGCGGCGCACAGGTACACGCCCGGCGCCACGCGCGCGCCCGCGTCGTCGCGCCCGTCCCACGCCAGCAGGTGCCGGCCCGCCGCCAGCGCGCCGTCGTGCAGCGTGCGCACCGCGCGGCCCGTCACGTCCAGCACACGCACGCGCGCCGTGCCCGCGCGCGGGAGCGTGCACGCGAACGACGCGCCCGCGAGCGACGGGTTGCGGCCCGCCAGCTCCAGCAGCACGCGCGACGCCGCGTGCACCGGCGCCGGCGCGTCCACCTGGCCCGGCGACCACGGCACGAACGTGAACGCGTCGAGGATCGCTTCCTGCGTCACCGTGGGCGTGCCGCAGCACTGCCACAGGTTCAGGTGCACACGCGGCTGGTCGAGCCGCGGAATGTGCGGGCCCGTGTAGGTCCAGGCGTTGATCGTGGTGCCCGGGGACTCGTTCGTGGGTCCGCCGCGCCAGCTGCGGAAGTCCACGCCGTCCGGCCGCCAGCGGAACGCGTGCGACGTGACCTCGTTGGCCGTGAACGTGACGCTGAACTGGTGGCGGTTGCCCGCCCAGTCCCACGGCTGCGCCACGAACTGCGCATCGGGCCCGCCCGCCACGCCCCAGCGGCTGAACTCCACGTCGATCTCGTTGTACGGGTTCCACCACAGGTAGCCCGGGTCGTAGCACGGCCCGTACTCCCACAGGAACAGCCCCAGCACCGCCGTCGGGTGCAGCTGGTCGAGCCGCCCGCGCGTGGTGAACACGTAGTCGCCGTAGCCCAGCGGCTCGGTGAGCGCCACTTCCGTGCTGTACCACGTGGTGCCCGTCTTGCTGATCGTGAGGTGCAGGCTGCCGCCCGGATCCACGTACACCGCGCCCTGCGAGTCGGAGAACGAGTTCGGCCCCGGCCCGTAGTAGCCCGGCCCCTTCACGCGCCACGTGCGCCCGCTGAAGTCGAGCGTGCGGTTGCCCGGGAAGTCGCCCCACTGGATCGCGTCCAGGCTCGGCGTGGTCTGCTTCTCGAGCGTGACCGCGTCGTAGATCGCGTCGCCCTGCGCGTCGCCCGGCGCCTGCAGGACGCCCAGAAGCAGCCGCGCGCTCGCCGTGCCCGCCGGCGCCGCCGCCGTGGTGAAGCCGAACGCCAGCATCGAGTCGCGGAGCGACGCCGGCGTGGCCACGTCGTGCGACTCGTACGAGATCAGGTTGCCCGCGCCGTCGCGCCACTCCAGGTTGACGATCGCCTTGGACTGGCCCACGAGCGGCCGCGCCGCCGGCACGCGCACGGTGCCCGCGATCGCCCAGCGGTCGCCCGCGACCGACGACTGCGCCTGCCAGTAGCCCGACACGTCCCAGTTGCCCGTGTTGGGACCCGACACGCGGGCGGCCAGGCGCCCGTGCACCGCGGACGTGGAGCTGCCCACCACGCCGAACTGGTTCCACCCCCCGAACACCGCGCCCGACTGGCCCGCGATCTCGAAGCTGGGATTGGCGAGCATGCACTGGGCGCGCGCCGTGGCGGCGGTGGCGAGCACCGCGAGCGCAGCGACGAGCGGGAGAAGCGTTTGGCGACGGGACATGAAGGACTCCGTGCGGGCCGGGTCGGGACTTTGTACGGGAATCGGACAAAGGGATTGTAGCGGGACCGGGGCGGCGGGCGCGAGGGGGTTTTCGGGCGGGAAGGCGGGCGTGCGGCCGGTGGCGCGGCGCGGCGCCGGGGGCGATCCGCCCCGG
>JBGAMH010000361.1:0-2747 GCA_044223135.1 Candidatus Eiseniibacteriota bacterium
CGGCGCCGGCAGCTCGACGAGCTGGTCGAAGCTCATCGCGATGTCGGTGCCGAGCCCGTCCTGGATCTGCATCGCCTTCTCGGGCGTGAGCAGGTGCTTCGAGCCGTCGAGGTGCGAGCGGAACTCGACACCTTCCTCGGAGATCTTGTTCAGCTCCGTCAGGCTCATGACCTGGAAGCCGCCCGAATCCGTGAGGATCGAGCCGTCCCAGCCCATGAACGAGTGGAGCCCGCCCATCTTGCGCACCGTTTCGACGCCCGGGCGCAGGTACAGGTGGTAGGTATTTCCGAGCAGGATGTCGCAGCCCGCCCCCCGTAGGTCGTCCGGAGTGAGGGTCTTGACCGATCCGACGGTCCCGACCGGCATGAATGCCGGAGTGAGCACGTCGCCGTGGGCAGTCGTGAACCGCCCGGCGCGCGCTTCGGTGCCGGAATCCCGGGTTTCGAGCTGGAATGAGAAGGGCATGGAGGGCGGCGGGTCCACCGGGAGCATCGCCGCAGGACTTCCTTCGAGAAGGTTCGAGAGGCGGGAACATTAGGGAGCCGACCGGGGCCGGGTCAAGCAGACGGTCCTTGCCCCTCTCCGGGCCCAGCCCATAAATTCATGGCAGCTCGCCTCCCCCGCCGCCCGTCCGTCCGGGCCGCCGGGCCGTCCGGGCCAGCAGTCGTCGCGTCCCCACATCTCGCGTTTTTCCTTCGAATCGACTCGATCACTGGCCGCCGGAAGGGACCTCCGCGTCCGAAACAGGCCCTTGAAGCTCGCACTCCCCCTACGAGCCCGGCTCATGCACGCCCTGCGGCTGCCGTCGCTTCTCGCCACGGCGTTTCTTTGCATGTCCGGAACCGCGCTGGCCCAGGGCGCCTGGAAGCAGGACCAGTTCGTGATCGGGATGTGGATGGACCCGACCGTGGATCCCGCACGCCCGGTCATCACGCGCCGCTCGCTCGAGACCGCGCGCGCGGGGCATTTCAACCTGCTCACCGGCATGCACCACCACTTCAGCGGCTGGCGCGTGACGACTCCCCCCGACACGGCGACGCTGTCGTGGGCCGCGGCCGCCGGGCTTTCGGTCGCGCTCACGCACAACGACTGGTACGGAACCTCGGCCACCAATGCCGCCAACGTGCCGCTCTTCGATTCGACGCTGGCCCGGTGGGCGTTCGATCCCGTGAAGTCGCCCGCGCTCGGCGCGGCGGCGAAGGACGCGCTCGAAGGCTGGTGCCTGTGGGACGAGCCGCCCTACGACACCACCGGCGCGGCGCGCGTGAGCGAGTTCCTCAAGGGTTGGACGCGGGCGTCGCATCTCGAGGACGTCGCCCGTGCCGACGGCCGCGCGCGCATGACGTGGATCAACTTCTACAACGGCTGCGGCGGCAGCTACTCGTGCTACGAGACGTACCTGCGCAAGTACCTCTCCGATCCCGATCCGTTGCGCCGCCCCGACGTCGCGTCGCTCACGCTGTACCCGTTCAGCGGCTCGACCACCGCACCGGGACTGAGCAACTACTTCTACTGGATGCGCGTCATGCGCGACGTCATGGCCGGCAGGCCGTGGTGGGTGATCTCGCTGTCGTCGGAGGTCGCCGCCGGCACCGGATTCAGCCGCCCGGACGACAACCAGCTGCGCTTCATGGCGTCGGCGCCCGTGGCCGCGGGCGCGAAGGGCGTCGTGTGGTTCACCTACCAGTTCGACGACGGCTACGGCTACCCGATGACCGGGCACGTCGGCGACCTCGAGGCCACCGTGCGCGAGGACTTCCTGCCGACCTGCAAGTACCAGATGCTCCAGCCCATCAACCGCTGGCTCGAGCGCGTCGTCGGCCCCGTCGTGATGAAGTCCACGCACCTCGGGCTCTTCCACCAGAGCTGGCAGCCCGCCTTCGGCGACCCGTACCGGCCGGAGGACTACGTCACCTCGTCGCTGCCCGCGGTGACGAGCGTGTGCCCGGTGACGGGCTTCGACTCGGGCAACGGCCTCGACGGCAGCACGCTCGCGGCCGGCGTGTGGCGGCCGGACGACGGCTCCGCCGCGGCGTACCTGCTCGTGCTCAACAAGTCGCTCGTGACCAAGAGCAGCGTCGTTCGCCTGCGCGGCAGCTTCGAGATCACCGCAGCGCCGAGCGTGATCGGGTACGAGGGCGGCATGAGCTGGGCACCGCTCGGCACGGGCACGAGCTTCCCGATAACCCTGCGCGGCGGTGAGGCGCGGCTCGTGCGGCTCACCACGTCGCACGTCCCGACGCTCGCGCTCACCTCGCCCGCGGGCGGCGAGATGTGGCCGCCGGGCGAGACGCGCGTCGTCCGCTGGTCGAGCGAGGGACAGCCCGTGGACATCCGGCTCTACGCGTGCGCCGCGGATTCGGGGCGCGAGATCACCGGCCCGCTCGTGTTCGAGCGCAAGGGCCGCACGGGCGACGCGGACACGCTGACCATGCCCGGCATCGTCTCGCGCCACGTGCGCATCGAGATCGTCTCGCGCGGCCCCGACGGCGTGACGCGGCGCGCCACGCACGGCGCGCACATCCGCACGGCGTTGCCGCCCGCGGCGCGCGGGAGCGCGTACACGCTCGCGAGCGCGAACGGCTGGATGGAGGGCGCTCTCGCGATGTCACCGTGGGGCACGCCCGTCGTCGGCTTCCGCTCGAAGGAAGGGCGCCGCCTGATCGCGACCTTCGCCGCGGGCAACTGGACGCAGGTCGAGGTGCCCGACCCGGTCTATCCCACCGCCGGCATGTCGGGCACGAACC
>JBGAMH010000045.1:0-21891 GCA_044223135.1 Candidatus Eiseniibacteriota bacterium
ATGTAGCGCCAGCGCGCTGTGGCGCGGTGACATGGACAGTGCGGGTTCGGACAGAACGGGGGCGCCGGGTACGCCTGCGCGAGTTCCATACCCGGGACCTACGCACACCCCGCGCCAGACACAATCTTCCGCGCACAAGGGTCCGGATGCGCTTCGGGGCGCCGCACGACGCGGCGCCCCGATCCATCACGACTCGCTTCGCTCGAACAGACTTCTGCTTCACACCGTGAGAATCACCTTCAGTGCCTTCGTTTCGGCGGCTCGTCCGAACGTGTCGTAGGCCGCGAGGATGTCGTTCAGCTGGAAGTGGTGTGTGACGAGCTGCCGGGGATCGACGCGCCCCGATCGCACGGTGGCGAGCAGGGTGGGAATCGTGGTGGTGTCCACGAGCCGCGTGGTGATGGTCACGTTGTGCGACCAGAGCCGCTCCAGGTGCAGGTCCACCTTGCACCCGTGCACGCCGACGTTCGCGATGGTGCCGCCCGCCGCCACGATGTCCTGGCAGAGCTCGAACGTGGCCGGGATGCCCACGGCCTCGATGGCAGTGTCCACCCCTCGCCCGTTCGTGAGTGACATCACCCGTTCGGCCGCCCGTCCGTCGGTGCTGTTCACGGTGGCGGTGGCCCCGAAATGCTTGCCGACCGAGAGCCGGTGGTCGTCGAGATCCACCATGATGATCTCGGAAGGTGAGTGGAACTGCGCCGTGAGCAGAGCGGCCAGCCCGATGGGGCCCGAACCCACGATCGCCACGGTGGAGCCCACATCGACTCGTCCGCTCAGCACACCGCACTCGAACCCGGTCGGCAGGATGTCGCTCAGCAGCACGAGCGCCTCTTCGTCGACGCCCTGCGGAATGGGATGGAGGCTCGTGTCCGCGTGCGGGATGCGCACGAACTCCGCCTGCGTCCCGTCGATGGAGTTGCCCAGGATCCAGCCGCCGGTCGAGCAGTGCGAGAACATGCCCGCGCGGCACGACCGGCAGCGCCCGCAGGCGGTGATGCACGAGATCAGCACGCGGTCCCCGGCGGTGAAGCTGGTGACTCCCGCGCCCACCGATTCGACGACGCCCACGCCTTCGTGTCCGAGGATCCGGCCCGCGGTGCACGAGGGCACGTCGCCCTTCAGGATGTGCAGGTCGGTGCCGCAGATCGTGCTCATCGTGATGCGCACGATCGCGTCCGTCGGCGCCTGGATCACGGGCAGGGGGCGCTCCTCCAGAGACTTGCGGCCCGGGCCTCCGTACACGAGCGCCTTCATGGGAGCAGGTCCTTCGTGGTGGGCATCAGCGATCCCGGTCGGGTGCGGAGCGTGCGGGCCGCGGATCGCGGGGCGCCGGTGGTTCCGCCACGTCGCGCGGAGCGGGGCCGTGGCTCGGCGTCGGCACATGCGGGTGCGGGCGCCGACGCTGCGGGGACGACCCCCGGCGCCACATCGAGCGGGCGCCGCGGGTCGTCGATCCGGCCGAAGCCGGTGCACTCGGATGTCATCGCTGGCTGGTCTGCGTGGGCTCCACGCGGATGTCGTTCTGCACCCGCTGGACTCCGGGCGTGAGCCGCGCGATCGAGACGGCGGAGTAGCGGTGCGAAGCCTGCTGCACCGTGCCGCTCAACCGGGCCGTGCCCGCCTTCACCTCCACCTTCACGTCGGAACCCGTCATGCGGGCGTCGGCGAGGCGCTGGCGGACCTTGGACTCCACCTGATCGTCCTGTGCGGTCGCCAGTTTCTTGCCGGCCACCGGCACCACCCGCAGCTCACGCTTCACCGAATGCACGCCGGGAACCTCCCTGGCGATGCCCACGGCCTTGTCGCCGATCGCCGTGGTGGGCACGGTCCCGAACAGCGTCACCACGCCGCGATGCGTGTCGACATGGATGTCGCTCGCCGGAACGTCCGCGTCCGTCATGAAGCGCATCTTCGTCTGGGCGGTGATCCAGCCGTCCGTGAAGTTGTTGCCGGCGGTGGGATCGGCTTTGTCGTCGGGCGTCCGGTCGAACCAGATCTCCCGATCGCCGAACTCGTCTGGGCTCTCGATCTCGGAGGCCACCTGGCGAACGCCCGGCACGGCCGCAGCGACCTCCATCGCGAGCAGGTGATCGGACAACGTCGCCGCCTTGCCCGACAGCAGCACGACGCCCTTGTTGACGGACTTCGTGTGGATCGAGCTGTTGGCCAGCGCGCGTTCGTCGCCGAGCGCCACGGTCACTTCCTTTTCCAGCCGGTCGTCCGCCACCTCGACGACCTTGCGTCGGCTCGCGGGTACGACCTGCAGCAGGTTGCGCACGCTCACCACGCCGGTTCCGGCGCGGGCGATGCGCTCCGCTTCCACGCGCTCGGCCGTGGACGGCACCTTGCCGTGCAGCGTCACGCGGCCCTCGTCGGTGTCGACGTCGATCGGCATCCCGCTGACGCGCGGGGAGTTCAGCAGCAACATCTTCACCTTGGTCGACACCCACGCGTCCGGCACGCCGGCGCGGGCGGGAGCACTCGCACCGGCCAGCACCACGGCCAGGCACGCGAGCGTGATCCAGTACGGCAGTCTGATCTTCATGGTGGCACTCCTCCTGTGACGCGCTCCCCGTCGCGGTCGCATTGACCACGGGGGGAGCGACAGCGCGATGGGGAGGCGACGGCAACCGACCCGCTGCCGGGTCGGCGGCGGAAGGGCGCGTCGCCCGGGCCCCTCCGCCGACGAACTCCTACTTGGCGTGTTCCGGCTTCAGCGGGGACTTGTCCATCGTCTGGCGGAACGCGTCCTTGCCGGCGTCGATCGCCGCGCCCGCTCCGTCCGCGCCTTCGCGCACGACGTCCTTCACGCGGTCCAGCTGGTCCTTCGCCCCGTTGCGCAGGTTGCGGGCAGCGTCGCCGATGTGACGGCGGGTCTCATCGCCGGCCATCGGCGCCAGCAGCAGCGCCAAGCCGGCTCCGGCCACTGCGCCCATCAGGAAGGCCCCCATCGTCGAGCCAGCGTTGTTCTCCGACATAGTCTTCTCCTTGTGGTTGGGTGGTGGGACGGCGACCGGCGCGCGACTTCCACCGATCGACGAAGAAACGGGTGCCCACGCTGAAGCCGCGCACCAATCCGATGACGCGGGTCAGCGGTCCCTCGACCTCGTCCAGCACGTTCGAGGCCAGACGGCTCGATCGCGTGGCGAGGTGTTCGAACTGCGAGACGCCCGTACGCGCGGTCTGCGTGATGTGCGAGAACGCGAGCAGCAGCTCGTCGGCGCGCGCGGACGTGCGACGCGCCTCCTCGATCAACGCCGGCAGCTCTACGAGTGAACTGCTCGCTCGCTCGATCAGCGCCTTGGTCTGGAGCATCACGCGGACGGCCACCACCGCGATGCCGACCAGGGCGATTGTTACAACGACCATGCAGATCTGGGCGATCAAGGGCATCAGGACACCTCTTTCGGACCGGGATTCGCTTGGAAAGGCCGATGCGCGCGAGCGCGGACGGCGCGACGAGTGAGTGCCACCGCAACGATCAGGCCAAGATCCGTGTGTGCTGCGGGTCAAGCCCGGGAGGTGGATGCGCGCCCGATGCGGGAATGCCTCCACAATCGCGGCGATTCCGCGCGCCCCGGTCCCCGGGCAACCGGCGCCCGGATGGCGGAGCCGTCGACGCCGAGGCACGGGCCCGCGGCGCACCGGCGTGATCGCTCCGAGCGGGCGAAGGTTGGCCCCCTTCGTGCGCTACCCGGGGGTGAACTGCGCCTCGCGAGGCCGCGACTGCGGCCTTGGGGCAGCCTCGCTCCGCGTTTCCTGTTGTGGGCGCCGGAGTGGGAGCGGACACTGTGGAGTGGTTCCGGGCAGTCCGGGGGCCTCCCACCGAAACGAGGAAGTGCCGTGCGCGAGTGGTCGTTCCAACGCAAGCTGATCGGCGGCGTCATGCTGATCTGCCTGCTGGCGATCATGACCAGCGCCGGGTCGCTGTTCACGTCGCGGCTGCTGATCTCGAACATGTCGCGCGTCGCGGCGGGAGAGGGTCAGGACCTCGCCGGCGCGCGTACCCTGCAGCTCGCGGGCCTGCAGGAGATCGCGGACGTGCACGCGAGCCTGCTTCCGGGAGGGGCGGCGTTCCTTCCGGCCGCCGCCGCGGGCAGCCGTCGCGTGCGGGAAGGGGCCGAGCGCCTGCGGGAAAGCGTCACGCACGCATCGGGACGGGCGCTCCTCGACAGCGTCCTCGCGGCCGAGCGCGCCCACCAGGAAGCATTCGCGACCGCGCTGGGAGCCAGCGGCCCGCGTTCCAGCCGATCGGCCGACCTCAACTCGGCCGTGGTGCTCCAGCGCGGCACGCGGCTCGAACAAGTCCTCGAAGCACTCGTCCGGGATCTCGCCGCCAACCGATCCCGTAGCCTGGAGGCCGCGCGCAAGGGGGTCCAGCGCTCAGAGTCGCTGCTCGGGGTGATCACCACCGGCACCGTCGTGCTGCTGATCCTGCTCTGCCTGCTGCTCACCGCGGCGCTCAACCGCAGCTATCGCGAGCAGACGGCGGCGCGGGGCGTGGCCGAACGCAAGCAGGCGGAAACGCGGGCGTCCCTCTCCGAGGTCGAAACGGCCAGTCACCTGAAGGACGAGTTCCTGGCGACCGTGTCGCACGAGCTGCGCAATCCGCTGGCGCCGATCCTGACGTGGACCCAACTCCTGCGCAGCGGCACGCTCGACGAGGAGAAGTCGCGACGCGCGCTCGAGGTGATCGAGCGCAACGTCACCTCGCAGGTGCAACTCATCGACGACCTGGTCGACGTGTCGCGCGTCGTGTCGGGCAAGTTCCGACTGGACGTGCGACCGATCGACCTGGTGCCGGTGATCCGGGCCGCCGCCGACGCACAGATGCCCGCGAGTGACGCGAAACACATCCGGCTGCAGCTCGTGCTCGACGAGCGCGCCGGGACGATCTCGGGGGACTCCGAGCGCATCCACCAGGTGATGGCGAACCTGATCTCGAACGCCATCAAGTTCACGCCCAAGGGCGGCCGGGTGCAGGTGGTGCTGCAGCGCGCGGAGTCTCACGTGGAGATCGTCGTGAGCGACAGCGGTGTGGGGATCGAGTCTGCGTTCCTGCCGCACGTCTTCGAACCATTCCGCCAGGCCACGGGTGGGTCGATGCGGCGTCACGGCGGCCTGGGTCTGGGCCTGTCGATCGTGCACCACATCGTCGAGTTGCACGGCGGCGAGATCGTCGTCACGAGCGACGGCCCGAACCTCGGTGCCAAGTTCACGGTCCAGTTCCCGCTCCTGGCCACCGCGCGGGATGTCGTGGCGCTGCCGCGGCGGCACCCGATCGCCGGGGGACCGCTGGCCGAAGTGCATCTCGGCCGCCTCGACGACGTGCGCGTGCTGGTGGTGGACGACGAGTCCAGCGCGAGCGAGGCGCTGGTGGCGCTGTTCGAGTCCTGCGGTGCCCAGGTGCGATCCGCGGGCTCCGCGCCCGAGGCGTTCGCGTTGTTCGGCGCGTGGGTGCCGGATGTCCTGGTGTCCGACATCGCGATGCCCGGCGAGGACGGCTACTCGCTGATCCGGCGCATCCGCCAGTTGCCGTCCGCGCGGGAGAAGTCGGTGCCGGCCGTGGCGCTGACGGCGTACGCGAAGATCGAGGATCGGGTCACAATCCTGGCCGCGGGCTTCCAGATGTACCTGTCGAAGCCCGCCGACCCGAACGAACTGGTGGCCGTGGTCGGCAGCCTGGCGCGTCGCTCGACGACCAGCTGAACCGCCGCGGCGTCCCGCCGTTGTGTAGTTACGGCTGGCAGACCTTGCCCGGGATTGAAGTTCCTTCCCCGCGGGCGGTCCCGTGATCGTCCGAGCGCATCCGCTCGCATCGGGGCATCGCGGCCACGCACAGCGCACTGGAGCGTTCCCTCTCGCCATCGGGCGCGTGGCACCGTTCGTGCGCTTGTACCCGGTGAATGCACGCAGGGAAGCGGTTGGCCCGGCGAGCTTCGAGCACCTCTCCAGGCGCCCCTGGCGTCGGGGTGGTGCCCCAACCGACCTGGCCGCAAGAGGAGTTCATCATGAGGAACACCAGACACACTCGCTGGCTGCCGCCGCAGCTCGCCGTGATCATTCTGCTCGGCACGCTGGTCTCGACCAGCGCGCGTGTCGCGAACGCGAACGAGATCATTCCCTCGATCGGACTGAGCAAGTCCACGGACACGAACGCCAGTGACGCGCAGGGCTTCGGAGGCCTCGCGATCCGCGCCTCCGTGCTTCCGTTCCTCAAGCTCGAGGGCGGCATCGCGTACCGCCAGGACAGCTACGCCGGCGGTGACGTGAAGGTGCGCCAGTGGCCGGTCACGGCGTCCGCGTGGGCCACTCCGTTCCCGATGGTGTACGCGGGGGGTGGCCTGGGCTGGTACCGGACGACGTACGACTATCGCGGCAGCCTGCCCATTCGTGACGTGACGCGCCAGAAGGTCGGCATCCACCTGGGCGGCGGCGTCGACATCCCGATGACGCCCCAGCTCGGCCTCGACCTGAACGGCCGGTACGTGTTCATGCAGAAGGAAGAGAACAACCTCGACTTCCCGACGACGTTCGATCCCGACTTCTGGAACCTGTCGGCGGGCCTCGCCATTCGCTTCTGACCCGAGCAAGGAGGGTGTCCATGCATGCCGGCGAGCGATTCGCGCAGATGACGGGCGTCCTCCTGGGCGCGGGGCTGTGGCTCCTCGGGAGCTGTGGCGACGAGAGCCTGGTCACACCCGCTCCGGACTATCCGCAGCGGTACCATGCCGCCGCCTTCCGCGTCCTGCCGTCGGGGACGCGGATCGCGGTCAAGCTGACCTCGGCCCTTTCCACGGGAACCGCGCACGTCGGGGACTCCTGGCGTGGCGTGGTGGCGACCGACGTGGTCGCGCCGGGTGGCGGCGTGATCCCGGCCGGCAGCCCGGTGGAGGGTGTCGTCGCCGGCCTCACTCGCGCGAAACCCGGATCCCGGGCCATGCTGGCGCTCAGCACGCAGAGGATTCGCGTCGACGGCCGCGATCACGACATGACGGCGAACGCCTCGCCGGTGATCGCCGCGTTCACTCCCCAAAGCCGTGCCCCGAGTTCGACCGACTTCGCGAACGCGACGGGCGACGCCGGTCCCCTCGGACCGCCGGATGCGCGCCGCGACGCGTCGCCCTCCGCCTCCGTCCGCGTTCCCCTCACGTCGGATCCCGCGCTCGTGCTGCCCGGGGGCGCCGTCATGGGATTCACGCTCAGCCAGGCCATGACCGTGCGATGAACCCGGCATCCACACGCGTCGCCCGACGCCGCACGCCGCGGCGGGAGCGCATCCGTCGCGCCTGGCGTACACCGCATTGCACTCGCCCGGAGTCGCATCGTTCGCGCAGGTACGCATCACCGGCTTCGAGCCGGAAAGGCATGGAACACATGAAGCGAATGGGAATCGCGCTCGTACTGCTCGGAGTTCTCGTCCTCGGCTACGGACAACTGCACCCGGGCACGCAGGTCGTTGCGCCGGTGGTGGGCAAGAACGTGACGGCCACCGTGGAGCAGAACGCCATCCTGCTCTCGCCACTCGCTGCCGGCATCATCATCGTGGGCGGACTCGCGCTGCTGGCCATTCCGCGGCGGCGAACGGTGGCGCTCAAGTGACCGGCCGGACGTCCCCCGGGGCGGACGGGCGCGCGCGCGCCCTCGAGAGCTCGGCACGTCGCAGCGATCCGGAGCGTGGTCGCCCGATGGTCGGAACCGCGTCCGCGTGCTCGGCATGATCGTCCAGCTCGTCTTCACCGCGATGCCGCTGCTGCTCCTGGGGCTCGTGCTGGCGCTCGTCATGGACGGCATTCGACTCCGTTCCGCGCGCGAAGAGGGCACCCGTCCCGCCCGCGACCTGCCGTCGGGACCGGCGCGCATCCGCTACCCGCACGAAGCCGCGGTCCGCGTCGAGCGCACGGGCGGCGACCAGAGGGGTGCGAGGTCGGTCCGCTGATCGTGAGCCGACGCGTCGTTCCGACCGGCGCAGCCGGCGCCGCAGCGGGCACGAGGCCCGCCGAGTCACCCGGGGGCCTTCCCACGCGGATGCCGTGATCTCCCGCGGCAATCGGTCCTCCGCCGCCGCGAACACCGAGCCCATACCCCGGCCGGGGTTCGGCTTCAGGCGCCGCGCGAGCCGCCGGGGACGTGTTCGAGCGAGAGCCCGGACGCGGGAATCCCGAGGCGCCGGAACACCGCGCGGAAGCCGTGCAGGTACAGCCAGGCCCGCGGAGTCCGCACGGCGCACGCCGAATCGAGATCGTCGAGCGCCGACAGCGCTCCATCGCACAGCGCGTCGGCGGCCGCCTGTGGCGTGCCCAGCGAATCGAGCGCCAGGCCGTAGAGGCGATCCCGGTGACGCGCCACGAGCACGTCGAACGCGAGCGTGTCCTTGGCCCGAGCGCGCCGCACGAGCGCTTCGTCTCCGAGTGTCGCGTAGGCATGCGTCCGCAGTGCGAGACTCATGCGCGTGAGCCAGCTCGAAGCGCGGTGATTCGGGGACGCAGCGGAAGGCGGAGTGGACGGAGCCACGGGCGACCTCGCGGGTTCGGATGGGGAGTGGAGGCCGCGCAGAACACGGCCGGGAATCGGAGAAGCTGCGCGCGTCGTGCGCGAGGGGACCGCGCCCGGCTCCGAAGCGGCCGCCGGGGCGGCACGGGCGGCGATCGTGCTCACCGCGGAAGGCGCCCGCTCGTCATGGCCTGCGCGCCGGGGACGGGCCCCGTCGTTCGCGGGGTGCGCGCCGAGGACGTCGACGCCTGCGGCGTGCCCGCGCGCACGATCGCGGCGATCGTGACCGGATTGCTGCGCTGGCTCGGGTGTCCGCTCCAGCCGTGTGACAGCACGACGACGGCCCGGTCGAGGCCGCCCGGAGCGAGTTCGAGCCACGCGATCTCGCGGGTGCCCGGCGGGTGCGGAACCAGGCCTGCGCCCCCGACCGAGTCGGCGTAGGCCCGGAGCGTGTCGCTGACGCCCGAAGCGTCCATCTGCAGGAATTCGTATCGGCGGACGACCCGCTCCGCGGACGCGGGGGAAGCGGGCCCCGCCGCTCGCGGAGCGTCGGCCGGCGCGGTGAAGTAGAGCGGCACACGCGCGCGTCCGGGGACCGGAGACTCGCCACCGCCGGATCTCACGGTCGCGGGCGGAGGCGTCGGCTGGGCCGCGGCCGGGACACGCAGGGCTGCGGCCTGCGACCGGACGACGCCGGCGATTGCGAAGGTGAAGCCAAGGAGCGTCGCGGCGCCCCACATCGAGCGTTGGAGTGGATGCATCGTTGGACTCCAGTCGGGCCGCGTCGTCGCCGTGCGGGACGACACGTCCCCGGGCGCACGCGAGCCGACGGGTTCTTTACGCGAAATGGGTGCCACTCCCGGCGCGCCCGGGAGGATGAATCCCAAGCGGCCATCCCCATGCGAGTTGAGCCGAGCGCGGCCGGGCGAAGGCCCGGGTCGCGGTTCGGTGGACGCCGCCGTGCAGGGAAAGATCTGCAATCGGCATGAAGTCCTGGCACGCGCCGGGGAGGAGAAACCCCGCGCATCCGGCCACCGGGCCGCGTTCCGGCTTGCAAGGCGGTTGAAGATCCTTCCACTCCGTTGCCCGCCGCCGCGTGCGACTCCCCGCGCGAACCGCCCGCTCTCGGGGGTGAATCGACGCGCGCACATGGGGTTCGGTATGCGCCCACGGAACCCGCGTCCCGGGCACGGGCCTTGCGGATCAGGGCCGTTGCGGCGGACGCGCCGGCGGCCACGGGGCCGTCGAGAGACGTCGAGGGCGGACCGCGAATCTCGCCCACTCGCCGCATCCTCGTACTCGATGCAGGGGAGCCGATGGAGCACATCCACAGGTGGTGGGAGCAGCGGCAGGTCGAGCGATTCTGGCTCGGCATCGTCCGCAAGCATCACGACGCCGACGTCCTCGCGACACCGTCCGAGTCCGACCTCGGGATCCCGGCCTGGCGTCGCCGGTTGATCATGTACATCAAGCCGGGTGACGTCGTCTTCCACTTCGACCCGGTGCAGCAGGCGATCGTGGCCTGGTCGGTGTCGCGCGGCCGGGTGAAGGACTGCACGATGCCGTGGGCGGGAACCACCGCGGGCGCGGCGCCTGCGCAGGACGCGACGCGGATGCTGGCCACGTGGAGCATGCCGCTGGACTCGCGCGTCGCGCTCGACGAAGTGGTTCCGCTCGACGCGATCGCCCGCACGCAGCGTGAGCTGTTCCCGTCGCTCCGCGCGCTCGAGGACGACGTCGGCGAGCCGCTCTACTACCCGTTCGCGATCGACGGCTCGGCTCGCACGAAGCTGCTGGCCGGGTACGTGTTCAAGCTCCCTTCGGTCTTCGTCGAGGGCTTCGACGCGCTCGTCACCGCCGCGGGGAAGCAGGCGTGGTTCACCACGGCCGGCGCCGCGGTGGCCGGCGCAACGGTCCGGGCGCCACGCCCGGCGCCCATGGCGCCGCGGACGGCTCCCGTGGGCGCGCACGCCTCCGCACACGCCGCGCGATGAACGCGGGGGAGGACCGCACCGGCACGAGGCAGGCGATCGCGCCCGGGCGCCCGCGTGCATGCGGCGCCACCGGGCGCGACCGGCGCGGCTACATGCCCAGGATGTGCCAGCCGGCGTCCACGTACAGCGTGGTGCCGGTGATGCCGCTGGCCATGTCCGAGAGCAGGAACAGCGCGGCGGTGCCGACTTCTTCCTTGGTGATGTTGCGCTCGAGCGGCGCCGCACCGCTGTGCTCCTTGAGCATGTCGGTGAAGCCGCGGATGCCGCGCGCGGCCAGCGTGTTCACCGGGCCCGCCGAGATCGTGTTCACGCGGATGCCCTTGGGCCCGAGCTCGTACGCCATCTGCCGCGTGGCCTGCTCGAGCACCGCCTTGGCGCTGCCCATCACGTTGTAGTTCGGGATCGCGCGGTTCGCCGCGAGATACGACAGCGACACGATGCTGGCGCCGTTCTTCTCGAACAGCGGCATCATGCGGTTGGTCACGTTGACCAGCGAGTAGGCGCTCACGTCCAGCGCCAGGTGGAAACCCTCGCGCGGCGTCTTCACGAACGAGCCCTCGAGGTCCTCCTTGCGCGCGAACGCGATCCCGTGCACGAAGATCTCGAGCGAGCCCCAGCGGCCTTCGATCTTCTTTCGCACCTCGTCGATCTCGTAGTCCTTCGTGACGTCGCACTCGGTGGTGAACGCGTGCGGAAGCGTGGACGCGAGTTCCTCCACGTCCTTCTTCATGCGCTCGTTCGCGTACGTCAGGCACAGCCGCGCACCGGCCTTGGCCAGGCACTCGGCGATGGCCCACGACAGGCTGCGGTGATTGGCCACGCCCATCACCAGCGCGTGCTTGCCGCGGAGATCGATCTGGTACATGCGGTTCCTCCCGTGCTCGGCCGCTCGAATCCCGGATGCTTCTCGAGTACGCCGCGTGCCGTCGCGGCGTCAAGCCGTCTTCTTCTGCTCCCAGACGCGGATGGGCAGGATGATCACCTGCATGCCGGCGAACTGCAGCCGGCGCTGGATCGCGAAAGCCGTCTCGTGGTGCAGCGACCGCGTGAACACGGTCTCGCGCTGGAACACGAGCTGCCCCGCGAACACCATCGCGCGCCGGAACTCCTTCTGCAGGTCCATGCAGATGTGCTCCAGCTCCTCGATCAGGTCGGTGCCCAGCGTGTAACGGTACTCGGAGTAGTAGCCCATGCGCTGCGCCAGATCCACGTACCGGCCGAGGTCGGTGCGGATCTTCTCCTCGAGCGCGTGCACGCTCTCGGTGCCCTTGAACTGGCCCGAGTCCACGAGGCCCACCGACACGAAGACCACGTTCTTGAAGTACCGCGGGAACATGCGCACCACGCTGAGCAGCGTGTGGATGCCGAGCCCCGCGTACGACTCCACGAGCACGATCGCCGTGGGGCCTTCGGGCGCCAGGTCGGGCAGCGTCTCGCGCTGCGGCAGCGGCAGGTCGGAGAGCACGTCGTCGAGGCTCTTGAGCACGCCGCGCACCTGCAGGTAGTGCCGGCGCACGAGCCAGCACACGCCCACGAACGCGCCGGTCGCCACGATCGTCACCCAGCCGCCGTGCCCGAACTTCACCACGGCGGTCACGGCGAGGATCCCGGCGGTCACCGACGTGCCCATGACGGCCAGGATGAAGCGGCGCTTCCAGTGCGGCTGCGTCGTGCGCACCTGCCACCAGTGCCGCGCCATGCCCCACTGCGACAGCGTGAACGTGACGAACACGTTGATCGAGTACATGACCACCAGGATCTTCACCGAGCCGCCCGTGTAGAGCAGCGTGGCGATGGCGGCCAGTCCCATCGTGAGGATGCCGTTCTGCGTGACGAGGCGCTCCGACAGGTGCGCGAAGCGCTTGGGCACCCACTGGTCCACGGCCATCGCGGCGAGCGTGGCGGGGCCGGCGAGGAAGCCGGTCTGCGCGGCCACGAACAGCAGCGCGCCCTCCGACAGCAGCGTGAACACCACGATGATCGGGCCCACGTTCACGCCGCCGATGCTCCAGCCCTGCGTAATCAGCTCCCAGAGCGACGCGTTCAGCGTGCGGCCCGGCTGGTGCTGGACGCCCCACAGCAGGTAGCACAGCAGGATGCCGCCGGCCGTGAACGCGAGCGAGGTGGCCATGTACAGCATGGTCTTCTTGCCGGTCTCCACGCGCGGCTCGCGCAGCATGCCCGTGCTGTTGGAGACGGCCTCGATGCCCGTGAACGTGCCGCCGCCGAGCGAGTAGGCCGTCAGGAACAGGCCGATCACGCCGAACGCACCCAGCTCGTTCGTGGCCACGCGCGTGTCGTGCACCGTGTCGGGGAGCAGCGTGGCGAACTGCCCCGCGTGCGATGCGATGCCCCAGCCGATCAGCACGAGGTGCGTGATCACGAACGCGATGAAGATCGGCATCAGCACGGACACCGATTCCTTGATGCCGCGGGAATTGAGCGCCGTGAGCCCGACCACCACGACCAGCTCCACCACCATCTTGTAGGGGAGCAGCTCGGGGGGCAGGAACGAGAAGATGGCGTCCACGCCCGACGCGATCGAGATCGCGATCGTGAGCACGTAGTCCACGACCAGCGCGCTTCCCGAGACCAGGCCCAGCTTCTCGCCCAGCAGCTTGGTGGCCACCAGGTAGCCGCCGCCGCCCGACGGGAACAACTCGATGATCTGGGTGTAGGAGGCGGAGATGAGGAAGACGGTGAGCACCATGGCCACTGTCAGGTACAGTGCCAAGTGCGTGTGCGCCCCGAGCGTGAGGAACGCTTCCTCGGGGCCGTATGAGGAGGACGAGAGTCCGTCGGACCCGAGCCCGACCCACGCGAAGAACGCGATGAGCGCGAGCTGATGGTGGATCTTCGGGTCGAATAGGTTCTTGGGGCCCCCCAGGAGGAGCCCCTTCATTCGTTCGAGCACGGCCGGGGACACTAGGGCCTTGATGTGGGGGTTTCAAGTGGTTGTCAGGTCTCGATGCGCGCGTTGAGCCGTGGCCTGCCGCTCGCGGCGGCCCTGCTGCTCGCGACGGCTCCGGCCGCCGACCGCCGCGGGCCCGCCGCGCTGCGCGTGGTCGCGGGCGTGGCCCCGGCCGCCGGGCATGCCGCGGCCGCGAGCCTGCCGAGTTTCGCGACGTTCGGCTGGGTGAGTCCGCCGCGCGAGTCGACGACGGCCGCGCGGTACGCCGAGCTGGCGAACGCCGGGTTCAACGTGACGGTGCTCGCGTGGGGCGACTCCGGCCGCGTGTCCGACAACCTGGCCCGGCTCGAGTACTGCGCGCCGCTCGGGGTGCGGAACCTGATCGTCGACCGGCGTCTCGAACGCTTCCGCGTGGCCGACACCACGACGCACGCGGTCGTGGACACCGTGGTGGCCACCTACGAGCACGCGCCGGCACTGGGCGGCTGGTACCTGGGCGACGAGCCGGCGGAATCGGAGTTCGCCCTGCTCGAGGCGATCGCCGCGCGCCTGCGACGCGCCGGCACCACGCACCCGGTGTGGAACAACCTGCGCGGGCGCGGCCAGTTCGCGACGCGCGAGGCGTGGATGGACTACAACCGCGAGTACGTGCGGCGCCTGCAGCCCGCCGTGCTGTGCAACGACCAGTACGACTTCTTCGAGGGCGGCGACCGCGGGCTGCTCGTGGAGAACGTGGCCGGCCTGGCGTCGGTGGCGCGCGAGAACGGCCTGCCGTTCTGGGGCGTGGTGAACATCGTGCGGCACGGCACGCTGCGCGAGCCCACGCAGGGGCTGATCCGCTGGCAGGTGGCCCAGTGGCTGTCGTACGGCGCCACGGGCATCGGCTACTTCACGTACTGGACGCCCGCGCCGGACACGGCGTGGAACTGGCGGCCCGCGATGATCGCGTGGGGCACCGGCGAGCGCACCGCGCTCTACGACACCGTGCGCGCGCTGAACGTGCCGGTGCGGGCGATCGGCGAGACGATCGCCGGCCTGCAGTGGCTGGCCACGCTGCACACGGGCGACGTGCCGAACGGCGGCACGCCGTTCGCGCCGAGCGCGCTGCTGCGCGCGGTGCGCGGCCGCGCGGCGATCGGCGTGTTCGCCGACGGCCAGGGCGCGCCGTACCTGTTCGTGGCCAACCGCGACTCGATCTCCCCGGCCACCGTCACGCTCACGATGGGCGGCGCGCGGCTGGCCCGGTTGATCGCCGACGACGGCGCCTGGCACGACCTGGCGGTGGAGAGCGAGGCCGGCGACACGCGCGCGACCGTGGCGCTGGGTGCCGGCGGCTTCACGCTGATCGCGCTCACCGGCACGCTCGACGGCGTGGTGGCGGGCCGGGGCGGGCCGGCGTTGTCGCTCGCTCCGAACCCCGCGCGCGGCACGGTGCGCTTTGCCGCGCGCGACGTGTCGCTGGCGGCGCGGCTCGAACTGCTCGACCTGTCGGGGCGGCGCGTGTGGTCGCGCACGCTGCCCGCGGGCGCGAGCGCGTTCGCGTGGAACGGCGAGCGCGACACGGGCGGCCGTGCGCGCGCCGGCGTCTACTTCGCGCGGCTCGAGGACGCGCGCGGCGTGGCGGTGCAGCGGCTCACCTGGCTGGGAACGCCGTGAGTCGCTGGCGCACGGTGGAGGGCGTGCAGCGCGCGGTGGTGGCGTGCGAGCAGTGCGCGCGGTTGCGCGCGTGGTGCACGCTGGTGGCGCGCGAGAAGCGCCGCGCCTACCGCGAGGAGACCTACTGGGGCCGGCCCGTGCCGGCGTGGGGAGACCCGAAGGCGAGGCTGCTGATCGTGGGCCTCGCGCCCGGCGCGCACGGCGCGAACCGCACCGGCCGCATGTTCACCGGCGACTCGAGCGGCGACTGGCTGTACGCGGCGCTGCACCGCCACGGCTTCGCGGCCGCGCCGCACTCCGTGTCGCGCGACGACGGACAGCGGCTCGTCGACTGCTGGGTCACCGCCGCCGGCCGCTGCGCGCCGCCCGACAACAAGCCGCTGCCCGAAGAGCTCGACGCGTGTCGCGAGTACCTGTCCGCCGAGATCGCGCTTCTCGTGCGCGTGCGCGTGGTGCTGGCGCTGGGCCGCATCGCGCACGAGGCGTACCTCCGGGCGACCGGGCTGTGGGACGCGATGGGCGCGAAGCAGCGCCCCGCGTTCGCCCACGGCGCCGAAGTCGAGCTGCCCGGCGGCCGCGTGCTGATGGCGTCGTTCCATCCGAGCCGCCAGAACACGCAGACGAAGCGCCTGACGCCCGCGATGTGGGACCGCGTGTTCGCGCGGGCGCGGCGGCGGGTCGAGGCGTAGCGGCGCCTTTCAGAAGTAGCCGGGCATCATCTCGGTGAACCAGTCGGGCACGCGCGCGTCGTCCACGCGGTCGAACACCGGCGCGTAGGGCTTCACGTCGAGCACCGGCGTGCCGTCGAGCGCGTCGAGACCGCGCACCACGAGACGGCCGGGCTCGCCGCGCACGATGCGCACCGCGGTCACGCCGAGCACGTTCGGGCGCAGGCGGCCGCGCTGCGCGAACACGCCCAGCATCGGCAGGTCGGCGCGCCCGCGCGGGCGGCGGCGCCAGTCGGCGGGCGGCGCCTCGCCGTCGGGATCGCGATGCATCCAGAACACGACGAGCGCGTGGCTCCACTGGTCGGCGAGGCCGTCGAGTGCGGGCGCGAACCCCGGCTCCATCTCGATCGTGGACTCGACGTCGCCCCAGCCGCGGTCGGCGGCGTCGGTGCGGCCGTTGCGCACCGTGCCCACGGCGCGAAGCGTGATCTCCATGCGTGCTCCGATCTTGCGTGCGGGACTCGACGCGTCACGCGAGGTGCGCGACCGCGCACTCGCGGACGCGGATCGTCCGCGCGCCATGAGAAAGCCTTTGACGGCCCGCGTGCAAGCCGTCACATTGCCGCGCGACATCTTCCGGGTGCCCGTATCGCACGGGGTGAAAGGGAAGGGGGTGCGAATCCCCCGCGGTCCCGCCACTGTGATGGGCACGCGCGAACCGGATCCACTGGGCCTCGGCCCGGGAAGGCGGTTCGCGCCGCGAAGGACGACACTCGCGATGCGGCGAGCGTGGTCGTTCGCGAACCCTCAGCCAGGAAACCTGCCCGGAAGCCAGATTCTCGACCCGCACTTCGGCGAAGGTGCGCGACGAGCGGTGAGGGCTTCCGGCCCTCGCGCCGATTTCGGCTCCGCTTGCGCGCCTCCCGCGCCGGGCGGGGCCGAAACCGTTCTCGGCGCGAAGGACGCCCGGACCGTGACGCTTCTTCTGCTGCTCCTGTTCGCCGCCGTGCCGCGCGGGGTCGCCACCGTGTCCGACTCCACGCACCCCGCGCTGCACGCGGCACTCCCCGCCGTCGGGCCCGCCACGCCCGCGCGGCCCGGGCTCGCGCCGTTCGCGACTCGCACGTCGCCGGCCGACGCGTCCGCCGACTCCGCGCGCGCACACACGCCCGTGCGCACGCTGCCGCCGGTCGAGGTGCGCCGTGCGCGCGCGCTGGCCGAAGCGCGACGCCTGGCGCCCACCGCGTTCGTGCGCGACCTGCGCGCGCGCGCCGGCAGCCGCGCGGTGGAGTCGCTGTCCGAGCTGGTGTCCGAGGACGCGAGCGTGCGCGTGGTGCAGTACGGCGGGCTCGGCGCGTTCAGCACGCTGTCGCTGCGCGGCGCGCCTCCGGGGCAGGTGAGCATCTACCTCGACGGCGTGCCGCTCACGTCGGCGGCGCACGGCGTGGCGAACCTGTCGGACCTGCCGGTGACGGCGGTGGAGCGCGTGGAAGTGTTCCGCTCCGGGCCGCCGCTCGCGTACGGCGCGCCCACGCCGGGCGGCGCGGTGAATTTCGTGACGGCGGACGGGGCGCGCGTGGCGTCGGCGCGCGTGGCGGGCGGATCGTTCGGGACATGGGAATCGGCCGGCTCCGCCGGCGGGTCGCACGGCGCGCTGACCGCGCTGGCGCACGTGGGCGCGCAGACCACGCGCGGCGACTTCGACTACTTCGACGACAACGGCACGCCGCTGAACGGCGCCGACGACAGCACCAGCACCCGGCGCAACAACCGCTTCGACGCGGCGAGCGCACTCGCGCGAGTCACGTGGCGCGCGCCGTGGGCCGTCACGGTGAGCGCGGGCGGCGACGCGTTCCGCCGCGCGCAGGGCCTGCCCGGGCTGGGCGCGGTGCCGGCGCCACATCCGCGCGTGGCGTTCGAACGCGCGCTCGGCACGCTCGCCGTGTCGCGCGCCGCCGACGGTGCGGCGCCCGGCGGCACGCTGCGCGGCGTGGTGCAGGGCGAGCGATCGCGTTTCCGCGACACGGCGGGCGAGCTCGGGCTGGGCCGGCAGGACACCGACGAGCGCTTCGGCCTCTCGCGCGTGGCGGGGGACGTGGCGTCACCGCCGGCGTGGCCGTGGCTCGCGCTGGCCGGCGGGCTCGCGGCGCAGCGCGAGCGCGCGAAGCCGTCCGCGATCACGCAGGGACTCGCCGCGCCGCCCGAGAGCCGCCGCGTCACGAGCGCGGCGTGGACCGAGCTGTCGCTGCGCGCGGTGGGCGAGCGCGTGCTGCTGCGCGCGGGGCGACGCTGGGACCGCCAGGCCGACCACCTGCGCGCACCCGGGATCGCCGGCAGCGTCACGCGCACCGACCGCGTGCGCGAGCTGGACGCGCCGCAGCTGGGCGCGCGCCTGCGCCCGCACCCGGCGCTGGAGCTGCGCGGCAACTGGGCGAAGAGCACGCGCGCACCCGACTTCCTGGAGCTGTTCGGCAACCAGGGCAGCGCGCTCGGCAACCCGCAGCTCGCGCCCGAGCACGCCGAGAGCTGGGACGCCGGCTTCGCGCTGCGCGGCGCGCGCGGGCCGCTGCAGGCGTCCGCCGAATGGGCGCACCACGCCACCGACGGCCGTGACCTGATCGTGTGGCAGCGCAACTCGCAGAGCAGCGTGCGCGCGCGCAACGTGTCGCGCGCGGCCCTGTTCGGCGAGGAACTGGGCGCACGCGTGGCGTGGGCGCGCGCCGCCACGTTCACGCTGAGCACGTCGTGGCTGTCGGCCACCGACCGCGGGCCGTCGCCCGTGTACCACGGCAAGCGCTTGCCGCAGCGGCCCGAGCGGCAGAGCTACGCGCGGCTCGACCTGTCGCGCGGGCGCTGGGGCGCGTCGCTCGACGCGCTGCACCTCGGCGACGACTTCCAGGATCCCGCGAACCTGTACCGCGTGAGCGCGCGCACGCTGGTGGGCGCCTCGCTGTCGGCGCGCGTGGGGATCGCGCGCCTCGTGATCGAAGGCAAGAACCTGGGCGATCGGCGCGCTTCGGACGTGGCGGGGTTCCCGCTGCCCGGCCGCAGCGTGTTCGCCGCCTGCGAACTCCGCGCGAGCGGAAGCGATGAGGATTCCGACCGATGACCCGACGACTGCTTCCGCTGCTCGCGTTGTGCGCCGCGGTGCCCGCCGCCGCCCAGACCGCGTGGGTGCTGACGAGCGACTTCACCTCCGGGCGCCTCGCGCGCGTGAACAGCGTGACCCGCGCCGTGACCGACCCGGTCGCCGGCGTGCACGGCGACGCACGGCTGCGCGTGATCGACGACACCGTGTACGTGGTCAACCGCTTCGGCGCCGACAACGTGCAGCTGGTGAACGCCGCGACGGGCGCGACGATCCGCCAGTTCAGCACCGGCAACGGCTCGAACCCCTACGACGTGGCGCTGGTCGCGCCGCGGCGGCTGTTCGTGACGCGCTACGAGTCGACCGACCTGTGGATCATGGACCCGCGCACCGGCGCGCACACCGGCACCGTGTCGCTCGCCGCGTTCGCCGACGCCGACGGCGTGCCCGAGATGGACCGGCTCGCGGTGGTGGGCCCGTACGTGTTCGTGTCGCTGCAGCGCGTGAACCGCAACGCCGGCTTCACCGCCACGGACACGTCGCTGGTCGCCGTGATCGACGCGCGCGCGGACACGGTGGTGGACTGCGACGCCGCGCGGCCCGGCCGACAGGCGATCGTGCTGGCGCGCCAGAACCCGGCGACCGACTTCGTGTCCGAGCCCGGCGTGGGCCTGCTGATCGGCTGCGTGGGCAACTACGGCGTGCTCGACGGCGGCGTGGTGCGCGTGAACCCGTGGACGCTGACCGCCGGTGGCACGGTGATCACCGAGAGCGCGCTGGGCGGCGACGTGAGCGACGTCGAGTGGGGGACGGCGCAGAAGGCGTACGCGATCGTGAGCGACGCGAACTTCGACGCCTCGCTCGTGTCGTGGAACCCGGCGACGGGGCAGAAACGCACCACCTTGTGGACGCCGGGCGGCTTCAGCCTGGCCGACATGACGACGGGCCCCGACGGGCGGCTGTGGGTGTGCGACAACTCCTTCCTCGCGCCCGGCCTGCACGTGTTCGACACCGGCACCGACACCGACACGGGCGCGCCCATGAGCTTCGCGCTGCCGCCCGTGGCGGTGGCGTTCGGAAGCCCCGCGCCGCCCGCGGCGGTGGGGAACGCCGCGCCCATTGCGCTCGCGCTGTCCGCGCCGGCGCCGAACCCCGCACGGGGCGGCACGCGCGTGGCGCTGACCCTGGCGGCCCCGGGACCCGTGGACGTGGCGGTGTTCGACGTGGGCGGGCGGCGCGTGCGCACGCTGGCGGAGGGACTCCGCCCGGCGGGCCGCATCGACCTGGCGTGGGATACGCGCGACGAAGCAGGTCGCGCGGCGCCGCCGGGTGTGTACCTGGTGATGGCCCGGGTGACCGGGGCCGAAGCCTCCACGCGGATCGCGGTGGTTCGCTGACACCGAACTCGGATCGCCCGACCGCACCGGGCCGGCCGGGACCCGCGCCGGGCGGCAGAAAAGCCTTCGGGCCTTGCCGGCGGCCGTGGTAGCAATTACGCGCCAAAACGCCGGACACCCCTGCCGGGGGCCCGGCAGTTCTCGTCACCATCGGTTCGTGCCGCACGTGGGTCCGCACGGAGGCGCTCTCGAACCGGGAGGGACCATGCAGCACCCCGCGATCGTTCGACTCCTCGCCCGACTTCCTCGCGCGGCCGCCGCGCTGCTCGCCGTCACGATGGTGGGCGGTCTCTCGCTGCTCGCCGCTCCGCGACCCGCGCACGCGGTGAACGTGATCCTGCAGTGGACCGCCCCCGGCGACGACAGCACGTTCGGGCAGGCGACCGAGTACGACCTGCGCTACACGTTCAAGCGGCTGTTCCCGCGCCGCTTCTACGACGCCGATCGCTGGGTGAACACGCCGACGCCCGGTGCTCCGGGAACGGTCGAGACGTGCGTGGTCGAGGACCTGGCCGAGGAGACGATCTACTACTTCGCGCTGCGCACGAAGGACGATCGCGGCAACATCTCGCCGATCTCCAACATCGTCACGATCACCCCGACCGTCGACGCGAACGGCGAGCACTGGAAGCTGGCGCTGTCCGAAGCGGTACCCAGCCCCGCGCGGTCGAACACGCGCCTGGCCCTCGCGCTGCCGGCGAAGGGCGCGGTGAAGGTGGAAGCGCTCGACGTCACGGGTCGTCGCGTGCGCATGCTGCAGGACGGCCCGATGTCCGCCGGACCGCACGATCTCGTGTGGGACCTGCGTGACGACCAGGGACAGGCCGTGCGGCCCGGCATCTTCTTCATCCGCGCCGAGGCCGGTGGCACCACGTTCAAGCGGCGGGTGGTCGTCATCCGCTAAGTGGATCTCACGGGTCCGAGGACGATCTTCGTTCGTTGCCCTCGACGCTCGACTCCCCGCGGCGCGTCGCCTCTTGAGGTGCCCCGCGACGATGGCTGACCCGCCTTCCGCACCTCGACGGTCGTGGGTGCGAGAAGAGGTCGGGACGGGGCCGTGCACGATCCTGCTTCGTTGCCCGCGACGCTCGAGTTCCCGCGGCGCGTCGCCTCTTGAGGTGCCCCGCGACGATCGCCGTCCCGCCTTCCGCGCCTCGACGGTCGTGGGGGAGTGTGGTGCCTGATTCGGGGGCGTGACATTCTTCGCGGCATGAGTGCTGCCGCTGCTCCCTCCTCATCCACGGGTCTCGGGCGCGCCGACCTGCTGCTGGGCCTGGGCGTGTTCCTGGCTCGGCTGCCGTTCCTCGGGCCGGGCTACGGCGCGGACGCCGACGCGTGGCGCGTGGCGTGGACGGGGATGGAGATCGCGCGGCGCGGGGCCTACCAGTCGTCGCGCGCGCCGGGGAACCCGATTCCGGAGTTCGCCGCCGCGCTGCTGTCCGGCGCCCCGGCCTGGGCGTTCAATGCGCTGACGGCGCTGCTCGGCGCGCTCGCGGTGGTGCTGTTCGGCGCGTGGCTGCGGCGGCTCGGGGCGCGCGCGTGGCTCGCGGGTGCGGTGGCGCTGGCGTTCACGCCGGTGGTGGCGATCCACAGCTCGGATGCGATGGACTACGTGTGGGCGCTCGCGTTCGTGATGGTGGCGGTGGTCGCCGCGCAGGACGGGCGCGCGTTCGCGGCGGGG
>JBGAMH010000362.1:0-2699 GCA_044223135.1 Candidatus Eiseniibacteriota bacterium
GCCGCCGCGCCCGGCGCGCGCGTCGAGGCGACGCCGGCCGTGCGCGCGCTCGCGAAGGAGCTGGGCGTCGCGCTGGAGTCGGTCGCGGGCAGCGGGCCCGCCGGCCGCATCACCGCCGACGACGTGAAGGCCGCCGCGGGCGGCGCCGCACCGGCCGCCCCCGCCGCGCCGGCGCACGCACCGAAGGCCGACGAGCCCGAGGAGCGCCAGCCGCTGCGCGGGCTGCGCCGCAAGATCGCCGAGCACATGCGCCGGTCGGTCTCCACCGCCGCGTCCTTCACGTTCGTGGGCGAATGCGATTTCGGCGCGGTGGTCGAGCACCGCGCCGCCGTGAAGGCGCAGGCCGAAGCGGCCGGCGTGCGGCTGACCTATCTCGCGTACGTGTTCCGCGCGCTGATCGAGCCGCTGCAGCGCTTCCCGCTGCTGAACGCCTCGCTCGACGACGCCACGCACGAGATCGTGCTGAAGAAGTACTGGCACCTCGGGCTCGCCACGAACACCGACGACGGGCTGACCGTGCCCATCCTGCACCACGCCGACCGGCTGGGCCTGTTCGCGATCGCGCGCGAGATCGAGCGGCTCGCCGCCGCCGCGCGCGAGCACAAGCTGAAGCTCGAGGAGCTCCAGGGCGGCACGTTCACCGTGACGAGCACCGGCGCGCGCGGCGGACTGCTCGCCACGCCGATCCTGCACCACCCGCAGGTGGCGATCCTCGGCGTGCACGAGATCAAGCCGAAGCCCGCCGTGGTGAAGGGCCAGGTGGTGGCGCGCGAGATGGGCAACCTGTCGCTGACGCTGGACCACCGCGTCGTGGACGGCGCCGTGGGCGCGGACTTCCTGTACGCCGTGATGGAGCGCCTGCAGAAGCCCGGCGATTGGCTGAACGAAGGAGACCTGCGATGAGCGCCCCGTTCGACGAAACCCCGCGGCAGGTGCTGGACCCCGAGGGCCGCGTGGTCGGCGCGCTGCCCGACGTGAGCGACGACGACCTGCGGCGCCTGCACCGCCACATGGTGCGCATGCGGCTGTTCGACCAGCGCATGCTGTCGCTGCAGCGCCAGGGCCGCATCGGCTTCTACGGCATGGCCACCGGGCAGGAGGCGAGCATCACCGGCTCGGCGTACCCGCTGCGCGCGAGCGACTGGATCTTCCACGCGCTGCGCGAGACCGGCGTGTGCCTGTGGCGCGGCACCACGCTGCAGGAGCTGATCTGCCAGCTCATCGGCAACTCCGGCGACGTGCTGATCGGCCGGCAGATGCCCATGCACTTCAGCGACCGCAAGGTGAACTCGGTCGCGTGGTCCAGCGTGATCGGCACGCAGCTGCCGCACGCGATGGGCGCCGCGTGGGCGGCGAAGCTGCAGGGTCGTGACGACGTGATGGTGGGCTACATCGGCGACGGCGGCACGTCGTCGAGCGACTTCCACGCCGCCATGAACTTCGCCGCGGTGGAGCAGGTGCCGCTCGTGGTGTTCTGCCAGAACAACCAGTGGGCGATCTCGGTGCCGCTCGCGCGACAGACGCGTTCCACGAGCATCGCGATCAAGGCCGTGGCCTACGGCATGCCCGGCCTGCGCGTGGACGGCAACGACATCCTGGCCGTGATCTCCGGCATGCGCGAAGCCGTCGATCGCGCGCGCTCGGGCGGCGGGCCCACGCTGGTGGAGTCGCTCACGTTCCGCATGGGCGGGCACAGTTCGAGCGACGATCCCACGCGCTACCGCGACTCCGAGACCGTGAAGTACTGGGAAGCGCGCGATCCGGTGGTGCGCTTCGAGAAGCACCTGCGCTCGCGCAAGCTGCTCACCGACGCCGATCTCGAGACGTGGACCGCGGAGATCAACGCCGAGATCTCGGCCGCGATCACCGAGGCCGAGGCGCTGCCGGCGCCGGCCATCGAGACGATCTTCACCGACGTGTACGGCTCGATGCCGCCGCACCTGGAAGAGCAGATGAAGCACGCGCTCGCGCTCGGCCACGGCACGAAGTTCGACGGAGCGTTCCCGCTGTGAGGCCCTCGCCCGTGCCCGCGAGCCGCCGGTGAAGCACGCGCTGCTCGTGGCCGCGGGCGGCGCCGCGGGCAGCGTGCTGCGCTGGCTCGTGAGCGGCTGGGTGCAGCACTGGGCCCCGCGATCGGGGTTTCCGTGGGGCACATTCGCGGTGAACGTGACGGGCTCGTTCGCGATCGGGCTGCTGCTCACGCTGGCGCTCGAACGCGGCGCGCTGTCGGCGAACGCGCGGTTGCTGCTGGTCACGGGCGTGCTCGGCGGCTACACGACGTTCTCGGCGTTCTCGTGGGAGACGCTGCAGATGGCGCGCGGCGGCCAGTGGAGCGCGGCGCTCGCGTACGTGCTCGGCTCGACGCTGCTCGGCACGCTCGCCGCGTTCGCGGGACTGGCGATCGCGAAGCGCGGCTGAGCGGGCAGCAGCGGGATGGCAAGTCTCGCTCCCGGCCAACCCCTTGGCCGCAATGCCGATCATGAGCCTGCGCGCTGCGTGGCCCCTCCCCGGCCGATCGCCTCGCTGCGTTTTCACTTACTGACCTTCGTCGGAGCCAATCAGACTTTCCCTCGTCGTCCCGCCTTCGAGCCACGGGGTCGCGGCTCACCCTGAGGCTCGACCGGAACGAAGTCGTGCGGCTTGCAGCCTCGAGAAGCATCGCGACTGCGCGTCGCGGGAGGTACCTGATTCGGGCGGCC
>JBGAMH010000046.1:0-21895 GCA_044223135.1 Candidatus Eiseniibacteriota bacterium
GAGCGACGAGGTCACCGAACCCGCAAAGGATGGACGACATGCAGAAGAGGATCGGCCTGGCGCTGGGGTTGCTCGCGAGTGGGGTGATGCTGGGCGGGGTGGCGATCGCCTCGGTGCCGATGGGCAAGCAGTACGCGGTGTACTACGAGTGCGAGAAGCCCAAGTGCACCCTGTGCCACGTCGACAAGAAGACGCTGAACGAATACGGCAAGGCGCTGGCGAAGGCGCTCAACGGCGAAAAGGTGATCACGCCGGCCATGTTCAAGGCATGCGAGTCGAAGCGGCCGAAGAGCTGAGGCGGCGCGAGGCGCAACCCGACATCCCACCGCGAGCCCGTGGACGATGAAGTCCACGGGCTCGCGGCACGAGGGGCCGTCGTCCACCCACAGCGAAGCCGTCACTCGGCACGAACGCGCCGCTTCGAGCTCCCAGCGACGATGCACGAACGTCGCGCACTCCCTGTCGAGAGGATCACGGACGCGTTCGGCGTTGACACGTCTCGGGCCGGGCGGGAGCCTCGATGCGAGACCAGTCGCTTCGATCACGACGAGTGACGGCTCGAGTGACCGGAATGGAGCCCCGAGGACGACCGCCCCCGGCACATTCCGCACGCACCGCGGACGAAGCGCCGCGATCAGTGCCTGCCGCCTCCCGGCCACCTCCCGCCGCGCGTCACACGCATTCGCAAGGGAGGGAACATGTGCCCCGCTCCGCTCGATCACGCCACCGCCCGATTCCACGCTTGGCTACGCGTCGCTTCCGCCGCCGCGTGGCTGGTAGGAGTCGTCTGCACGGCCCAGGCCCAGGTTCCGAAGCTGGATCGCACCACCTGGGTTGTGAACGGCGGCGTCGGCTCGATCGTGCCCATCGGAAACACGATCTACATCAGCGGGGGATTCTCGTACGTCGGACCGAACACGGGTCTGTTCGCCGCCATGGACACGCACACGGGTATCACGCAGGAGGGCTGGCCGTTCGTCGCCGGACAGTATTGGGGATTCGGGAGCATCGATTGTCTCGAACCGGATGGTTCCGGTGGCTGGTACATCGCGGGCAACTTCACCTCGGTCGGTGGCGTGCCTCGAAACCACCTGGCCCACCTCCGCGCGGACAAGAGCCTGGACCCATGGAACCCCGATCCGGGGCCGTCGGGCTACGTCTACTCCATGGCCGTGTCGGGTTCGGTCGTATATGTCGGGGGGTCCTTCGCGAGTATCGGGGGTCAACCCCGGTCGAACCTCGCGGCGCTGGATGCCTCGACCGGGCTCGCGACGGCCTGGAACCCGGGGGCGGACGGTTCTGTGCACGCCCTCGAGCCCAGCGGTTCCCTGATCTACGTGGGTGGGGAGTTCATGAACGTCGGCGGACAGAGCCGACAAAAGCTCGCCGCACTCGAGGTCACGACCGGCCTCGCGACCGCATGGAACCCCGAGCCCGCGAGCTGGCCGTACAGTCCCCTGATCTCGACGATCGCCGTGGGCCCTTCGGCTGTTTACGTGGGCGGCTGGTTCAACTACATCGGGGGGCAGACCCGGGCCAACGTCGCGGCGCTGGATGCCACGACCGGGCTGGCGAAGCCAGGCGTGAGTGGAGCGGACGGCTCCGTGATCGCGCTCGCGCTGGACGGGCCGCGGCTTTATGTCGGAGGCCAGTTCAGCAACGCTGGCGGCCAGAGCCGTAACAACCTCGCCGCGTTCGACGTGACGACCGGACTGGTGACCGGGTGGAACCCCGGGCCGAGCCGCGAGGTCACCTGCATCCTGTCGAATGGCTCGACGGTGTACGTCGGGGGCGCCTTCGCGAGCATCGGCGGCCGGCCGCTCGGCCCGCTCGCGGCCATCGATGCCGCGACGGGGCTCGCGACCGAGTGGGATCCCGGCACCTCGGATGGCTTCGTCGATGCGCTGGCGCTGGACGGATCGACGCTGTTCATCGGCGGGCAGATGGGAAGCATCGGTGGCGTCCACCGATCGGGGCTCGCGGCGATCGACGCCACGACCGGCCGCGCCACGGCATGGAATCCGGCACCCGACGGCGGGATCAGCGACATGCAGCGGAACGGCTCGAATCTGGTCCTCTGCGGGGGGTTCACGCACATCGGCGGGCAGAGCCGCAACTACGTCGCGTCCATCGACGCTGCCACCGGCATCCCGACGGGCTGGAATCCCGACGCCGACTCCAACCCGACGAGCCTCGCCATCTCCGGGTCGACGGTGTACCTGGCAGGCACCTTCACCCGCGTCGGCGGGCAGCCCCGTGGCGGAGCCGCAGCAGTCGACATCGTCACCGGGGCTCCGACTCCGTGGAATCCTTCGCCCAACGGCCGCGTCGATCATCTCGACGTTTCGAACGGCATCGTCTACGCGGCGGGTGACTTTTCGCGCATCGGGGGACGGGATCGGCGCGGCCTCGCCGCGTGCGATGGCACGACCGGTCTCGTCATGGACTGGAACCCGGATCCGGACGGACTGGTGGAGTCACTCGCGTGCTCCAACACGATCGTGTACGTCGGTGGGGAGTTCATGAACATCGGCGGCGAACCTCGCTCGCGCATCGCGGCAGTCGGAGCGAGCGGCGGTCTCGCCACGACATGGAACCCGGGGGCTGATGGGGCGATCACGGCGATTGCTCCATACGGCGGAACCGTCTACGCGGGTGGCTTCTTCTCCCACATCGGCGGCGTGAGCCGCGGTGGTTTTGTCGTGATGGACTCCGCGAACGCGCAGGTCGACGCCTGGAATCCCGGCCTCTACGGCGGATACCCGCTCTCGATCGTCAGGAGCGAACTCGGCGTGATCATGGGTGGGTCCTTCGACGGGGTCGAAGGGGAGCCCCGCCATTCGTTCGCATTCTTCCGGACGGTGACGGATTCGGTTCCCCCGATCGCTCGCCTCCTCTCGCCGAACGGAGGAGAACGCGTCTGGGTTGGCCAGTCGATCTCGCTCTCGTGGATCGGGACGGATGACCTGGGAGTCCGCGACGTGAGTCTACTGCTGTCACGAACCGGGCCGGACGGCCCGTGGGAGTCGATCGCGCAAGGAATCGAAAACACCGGCGATCACTCCTGGCGCGTCACTGGCCCCGCCACCACACGGACGTACGTGAGAATCGACGTCCGCGATCTGCAGGGGAACGTCTCCACCGACATCGGAGACGCTCCTTTCGAGATCGTTGCCGATACCACGCCCCCGACGGTGCATCTGCTGGGCCCCAACGGCCACGAATCCGCGTACATCGGCCAGCCACTTGCGATCACGTGGAGCGCGACGGACGAAGTGGCCGTCGAGTCCGTCGACCTCGAATTGTCGCGCGGCGCCGCCACGGGTCCCTGGGAGTCCATCGCGGCGGGCGTGCCGAACGCGGGCAGCTTCGCCTGGACCGTGACCGGCCCCATGGCGTTCGACGAAGCCTGGGTGCGGGTGACCGCACGCGACTACGGCGGAAACGGCTCCAGCGACATCAGTGACCAGGCGTTCACGATCCTCGAGCCCGCCGTCCCCACGCTCGTCGAGATGTTCCGCGCGGTGCCGGTGGAGGCGGGCATCCGCATCGAGTGGCAACTCTCCGACGCGAACGCCTTCCGTTCCGTCGCGCTCGAGCGCGCGGCAGCGGTCGACGGGGAGTGGGGGCGCGTGCCCGCCGAGGCCGTGGTCGAAGGTCGCCGCACGCACGTGCTCGACACGGGCGTGCGGGTCGGACAGACCGCGTGGTATCGCCTGAATGCCGTGGATCGCGACGCACGGGCCTTCACATTCGGGCCGATCTCCGCGCAGGCGGGCGAGGTCATCACCTCCTTCGCGCTTTCGCCGCCTTCTCCGAACCCCACGGCGGATCGCTCGCTCGTGTCGTTCGCGGTCCCGGAACGTGCGTCGGTGCGCCTGTCACTCGTCGACGTGCAGGGGCGCGAACGGGCAGTGCTCGCCGATGGCGTGCGCGAGCCGGGCCGCTGGGCCGCCGCGCTCGACGTGGCCGACCTGCCGGCGGGGATCTACTTCCTGCGGATGCAGTCGAGGGGAGTCGTGCTCACGCGACGCATCGCGATCGTTCGCTGAGTGCGGCGCGCCCGGCGCGCGGGTTCACAGGGGGCGCGCGGACGTTTCCGCGCTCCTCCACGCACACCGCCCCGGCGGGATTTCTCCCACCGGGGCGGTGTCGTGTGTCACGCGGGTTCGCGCCGTGGCGACGTGCACGCCGGCGCGGATCGCCCGCTCAGCAGTCCTTCTGGCCGGGCTTCTGCCACTTCTTGAGCAACCGGGCGCACCCTTCGTGGCCGTCGGACTTGTAGTAGAGCTCGTGGTCGCCGACGCGACCGTCGGACTTGAGCGACACGACGGTGGCCGGCGCCGGCGGTACGCCGAGGCAGTAGCGGATCGCCCAGTGCCCCTCCTTCGGCCAGGTGCGCTGGAAGCGGTATTCGCCGGGCTTGCTGGTGGGCTCGAGACGGATGAGCACGCTCTGATACACACCGTCGACGACGCCCTCGGCATGCGCCCAGGGCTCGAGCACTTCGCTGCCGTCGCCGCCCACCGTGCGCGCCGTGTACGTGGTGCCGTCCGCCGCGGGACCGTCGATCCGCGCGTGGAGACCGCCGCCCACGGCAGTCGAAGCGAAGCACAGCGAGAGCAGCAGGATCGACGTCGCCATTCGCATCGGAGCCTCCGGTAACAGGGACCATCCGAATCCAAGGGTGGAGCGGCCAGCGAAGACTCTACCGTGGCATCGCCCGGACTTGTGAGGACTCTTCGCGCCCCGGGTCAGAGCGGCGCAAAATTCGCGGTCGCCTCCTGCGGTCCGGGGAGCCCACGATCACGGGCTCCCAGGCCCGAGCCGAGCGCACGGCGAAGCGGCGGATCCCGTGCGTGGATGGACGAGCGCGAGCGGCGACGGCGCTCCGCTGCCTGTCGGCCCTCCGGGAAGCGCGTGGCCCGCCCTCGGCGAGCTTTGCAATCTCCTCCCGAGCTCCGGCGAACTCTTCAATTCGGCGCGGCGCCCCGACGGGTCGCGGTCCCTCCGCTCGGCCCGGGGTGCCTCCAGGTCCGCGCCAATCGCGGTCCGCGCGTGATGCGGGCGGCGCACAGGTCGTGGACGTGCGTGGAGCGGTCCTTGCAGAAGCCGCGCTCGCGGCGCGGGCCTGCCCGACCGCAGTCGCTCGACGCGCAGCCCGCCGGGCTCGAACAGGACCTGCCGAGCGCGGCTCGCGAGCGCTCGCCTCAATCTCGAAGGGGACCGGCCTCCCATGACGAATTCCGCGACCCGCATGCCCCGCCCACGGCGCCACGTCTTCGCGAGCCTGCTGGTGCTGGGGCTGCTCGCCGCCAGCGCGACGCGGGCCGACGCGATCAAGCGCATCTACATCGCGAACGACGATCACACCGATTACATGTGGAGCGGTGACGACGTCCAGTATCGCTCGGCATTCCTGAGCATGCTGGACTTCTACATGAACCAGGCCGAGGCGACCGCGACCAACCCACCGGACTCGCGGGGACGCTTCAATACCGACGGCAGCCTGTGGGTCTGGGAATACGAGCACAACAAGACCCCCGCGCAGTTCTCCCGGCTCGTCGAACACCTGCGCGACGGCAACATCACGATGCCGCTCAACACGGCCGTGCTGTGCTACGGCGGCTCGCCCACGGAAGCCGTGCTGCGCGGCATGTACTACGCCGGCCGGCTCGAGCGTCGTTTCGGCCTGCGCTTCCCGCTGGTGCTGGCCATGGAGAACCAGACACTGCCCGGCGGCATGGCCTCGCTCTGGGCGGGTTCGGGTGCGAAGTATGCGTGGCATGGGGTGTGCGGGTGTGCGACGCGCACGCCGTTCCGTCCGCGTGACCGCGAGATCTATCACTTCGTGGGACCGGACGGGCAGGGCGTGTGCATGAAATGGAACACGCAGGTGACCACTCCGGGTTCCCTCGGCGGCTATGCGGAGGCATCGCAGCCCACCACGATCGCGCAGTACCTCGACACCAACCCCGGCTATCAGTCGGCGTGGCCATGGAGTGCCTGCGCGGCGTTCGGCTACGGCGGGGACTCCCTGAAGACCACGACGGGCGCATTCATCAACGCGTCGCTGGCACTGTCCAATGCCTCGCGCCGGGTGATCGTGTCCAACGAAGTCGACTTCTTCGAGGACTTCCTCGCCGAGCACGGGGCCGAGATCCCGACCTTCTCCGCCGGCTTCGGCAACGAGTGGGAGCTCTACCAGGCATCGATGGGGGCCGTCACCAGCGAGTTCCGCCGCTCGATCGAGAAGCTCCGCACGGCCGAGGCCCTGGCCACGGTCGCGTCGTGGGGACACCCGGACTTCATGACCGGGCGCGAGAACGCCCGGGACGCCGCGTTCATGGCGGCCGGGCTCTTCTACGAGCACGACTGGACCGCCGACGGCCCCGTCACCCGCGCGCGACGAGCCCAGTTCCAGCGCGACCAGCTGTCGAAGCTCAAGACGTACGTCGACCAACTGCACGCCGATGCGCTCACCACGGTCGCGGGCGACGTGACGACGGTGCCCGGAAGCGAGCGCCACCTGGTCTTCAACCCGCTGTCGTGGGAACGGACCGACGTCGTCGACCTGACCACCGCCATCGCCCCACCGCGACGCGTGGTGGACATCACGACCGGCGCCGAGGTGCCGAGCCAGGCGATGTCGGCTTCGCTGATCCGCATCATGGCGAGCGACGTGCCGTCGGTGGGCTATCGGGTCTACGCCGTGGAGCCGCAGGCCCCGTCGGCGTTCCCGCCGTCGGCCACCGTCACGCTGCCGGCGTTCGACAACGGCCTGTACGGCGTGACGCTGGGCGCGCGCGGGAACATCACCAGCCTGGTGGACCATCGCGACGGCGATCGCCAGCTCGTCGATCTCGCGGCCGGTGGCTCGATCAACGACCTCGGCTCCGGCAACGGGAGCGTGGTGCTCGAGAGCGCGGGCCCCGTCTCCACCACCCTGCGCGTGGTCGCGGGCGGCACTCCCGCCCACCAGGCGCGCGTGACGCTACACGCCGGGATCGACCGCGTGGACATCGAGAACCTGGTCACCCAGAACTTCAGCACGACGGTCGCGTACACCTCGAAGTTCGCGCTCGCGGGCGCGACGCTTCGTCACGAGGAAGTCGGCATGCTCGCCCACGTCGCTCGCAAGGCCGCGGGGGGCGACTACGCGGACGAGAACACCCGGACCGACTACCTCAGCTTCGGTCACTTCGCGGACTTCTCGCAGGCCACGCGCGGCGTGACGGTATCGAACGCGGACTGCTCGTTCTTCCGCTCGGGCAACAGCACGGTCGCCCTGCTGGACGACACGACGCCCTCGCTGCAGGCGGTCGTCGGCATGCAGGTGGACGGCACGGGGCTCGGCATCGCGAACCAGGGGGGCGACACGCAGTTCCTCAACCGGTTCGCACTGCGCCGCCACGGTGCGTACGACCCCGCCGCCGCCATGCGGTTCGCGCTCGAGCACCAGAATCCCCTGGTGGCCGCACGCCTGACCGGCGGCGCCGGAGGCACGCTTCCCGGCACTTCGTGGTCCCTCGTCACCTTGCCGTCGAACGACGTGGTGCTGTGGTCGCTCAAGCCGGCGGAAGAAGGGATCTCCGCGGGGATCGTGGCCCGCGTGTGGAACCTCGCGGAGGGTCAGCGTGCGCTGCGGCTCTCGCTGCCGCCCGCGTCGGGGATCACCTGCATGCGCACGACCCACCTCGAAACCAACCTCACGCCCGCGAACGTGACGGACCTCGAACTGACGGACGTGCTCGAACGCCAGCAGCTGGCGACCTATCGCATCCTGCCGACGGCCCGGCCGCTCTCGTCGCCGCTCGCGGAACGTCGGGACGTCGTGCACAGCCTGAACGTGTTCCCCAACCCCCTCGGCCGGCCCGCGGCCGCGACGATCGCCTTCCAGCTCGTCTCGCGGGGCCTGGTTCGCGTCCGCGTGCTCGACCTTCGCGGCGCCACGATCGCCACGTTGCACGACGGTCACCTGGAGCCCGGGCTGAACACGTTCGCGTGGGACCGGCGGGATCGGAACGGCAACGCCACGCGGGCGGGGATGTACTTCGTGGAGATCGAATCGGCAGGTCAACGCAGGCACGAGCGCCTCGCCGTGCTCGACTGACATCCGGTTGCCGGACGGCGTGCCGTCGCCGCGAGCAACTCGGAGCGTCGCGCCCGGAAGTGTGCGTGCGGCTTCGACCCTCCGTCGACGTCCCGCGACGATCGAGGCCGGCGGAACACGGCCGAACGCCGCCGGCTTCGCAAGAGAAGGAGTCGTTCTCCATGCCTCCGGCGTTCTGGAAGTGGCTCGACCAGGCTCTGTTCAGCGAGTCGTCCGAAGGCGACACGCGTCGCGCCCGCGCCCTGCGGCTGCTTCGCTACCCCTACGCCATCCTCCGCGACCTGGCCGGCGGGCAGATCAACCTCTACGCGATGAGCCTCGTCTACGCGACCCTGCTGTCGCTGATCCCCTCGATCGCCTTCGCGTTCGCGGTGCTCAAGGCCTTCGGCGCACATCGCGACCTGCAGCCGATCCTCTACGAGTTCCTCAAACCCACGGGCGCCAGCGCCGGTGAACTCACCCGGCGCGTGATGGAGTTCGCCGACAGCGTGAGCACCGGACTCGTCGGCTCCCTGGGTCTCGCCACGCTGCTCCTGACGCTGCTGGGCACCATCCGCAGGGTGGAGGACGGATTCAACTTCCTGTGGCGCGTCGAGCATGCCCGCAGTTTCACGCGCCGGCTCACCGAGTACATCGCCCTGATGATCGCGGGACCCGTCGTCCTGGTGGGCTTCGTCGCGCTGGCCAGCAACGCGCTCCAGAACGCCACGACGGGCATCGGGCGCTACATGCCGTTCTGGGACCGGCTGACCGGCTTCGCCCTGCAGATCGCACCCTTCGCCATGGTCACGGCGATCTTCACGGCCGTGTACATGTTCGTGCCGAACACCCGGGTGAAGTGGGTGCCTGCGCTCGTGGGCGGATGCACCGCCGGCGTGCTCTGGGCCGCGGTCGGCAAGCTGTTCACGGCCATGGTCGTCTATTCGTCGCGCCTGACCATGACCTACGCCGGGTTCGCCATCATCGTGGCCGCCGTGGTGTGGACGTACCTCGGCTGGCTGATCCTCCTGGTCGGCGCCCGGCTGTCGTTCTACGTGCAGCATCGCGACTACCTGCGCCTGGGACTGACGGAACTCCGGCTCTCCGCCGTCCAACGCGAACAGCTGACGCTCAAGGTCATGTACCTGGTGGCCCGGGCCTATCTGGACGGACGGACGCGCTGGTCGATCGACGAGCTGGCGCACGCGCTCGGCATGCCGGGGGTCGCGATCTCGCGCGCGGTCCGTGCACTCGAGGCCGGCGGCCTGATCACGCTCATGGACGACGAGCACCTGCTTCCGGCGCGCGACCTCGGGCAGATCCCGCTGTGCGAGATCCTCGACGTCGCACGGCACGAGGACTCGGGCCAGGTCGCGCCCCGGCTCGTCCGGCTGCCCGCGGTGGATGCGCTGACCGCGAAGGTCGACGAGGCATGGCGAACGAGTTGCGGCGCGGCGACGCTGCGGGACCTGGTCGAGTCGTGAGGCGGACGGCCCCGCCCCGGCGTCCCACCTGCACGGGACGGAGCATCGCGAACGGACGAGATCACGTGGCCGGCCGCACACGGCCACTCCTGCGAGATCGGAGGGAATCATGGACACGGCACGTCGAATGACGTTTGCATTGCTGCGGATCGCGGCGGGGACGTTCTTTCTCCTGCACGGCGGACAGAAGATCCTGGGCTGGTTCGGCGGTCCGCCCGGTGGTCTGCCGGCGTGGAGTTCACAGATGGGAGTCGCCGGCCTCCTGGAGTTGATCGGCGGGACGCTGCTCGTGATCGGGCTCCTGACGCAGCCGGTGGCGTTCCTGCTGGCGGGCGAGATGGCCGTGGCCTACTTCCAGGCTCACTTCCCGCGCGGCTTCTGGCCGATCCAGAACCAGGGTGAGGCCGCGGCGCTGTACTGCATGATCTGGTTGTTCTTCGCGGCGCACGGCGCGGGCCCGTTGAGTGTCGATGCTCTCATCGCTCGCGGACGTTCGGTCGGAGTCGGGAGGCAAGCGACTGGACCAGTGCTCGTCGAGAGGCCAGACGGACGGCCGAGGGCTTCGTAGGCCCGTGGCGCTCGGGTGCTGACGGCGGCGGCACACGGGCGGGCGGTGACGTCGAAGACGTCGATGCGACCACTCACACCGCGGCCCACGTCGAGCGAGAACTGCACTCGGGTCCGAACCGGGTTCGGGGCGAGCGACCGGAAGGCCGTCACCGCCGGCAGCGGGGACGGCGGTTCGCTACCCGTCACTGGCGCCTCGCTCGTGAGCCAGCCACCGCCCCGGCGGGATCTCTCCCACCGGGGCGGTGTCGTGTGTCACGCGGGTTCGGGCCGTGGCGACGTGCACGCCGGCGCGGATCGCCCGCTCTTCACCGGGCGAGTCACACCGGAGCAAGTCTCGCCACGCGTCCGGCTGAGGTCACGACCATCGACGTGACGGGAACCTCATTGCTACCGGATTCACATGAGCCGGCTGAGACGAGGGACTCACTCCGAGCGCTCAGTTTCCCGTTGCCGCGTGTCAGCACTCGGACTCACACTTCCGGCGGGCGCACATCGATCGCAACCGGCGATCCACAGGCCGTCCCACCCCTCGCCCGCACAGCCCGAAGCACGCAGAGCACGTTGGACATCCCCGTCCTATGGATGGAGGTCGCATGTTCCTCGTAGGCTGCACTTCGATTGCCCGGCGAGCGCATTCGGTCGCACTCGTCGCTCTCCTCGCCGCACTCGCCCTGGCCCCGAGCCGCGACGCCCGCGCCGCCTCGCTCGCCGCGCAACCCACCTCCGCGCAGCTCGCGGGCACCGACACGGTCTACGTGGGCCTGACGCCGGGCCACGTCGCCGCCGACAATCCCTGGTCCATCTGGGCAGGGCCGAGCCCCACGTACGGCCGCGCCACCACCGGCCTCGGGATCTGGACCTGGAACAACGGCCCGGTCGGCGGGGATTCGCTGCAGGGTTGGCTGCCGATCCGCGAGGTGTACACGCACTCGCTCGGCGTCGTCGGTCCCGACGCCCAGCGCCCCGAGGACTGCCTCGACTACGGCAACCAGGTGAACTACAAGCCACGCGCCGGCGCTGCGCGCACGCGTTTCGGCGTGGTCGGCGTCTGGCACTCCGATCCGGGCAACGGGCCGAGGACGACGCTTCCGGGCTTCGCTCCATTCCCCCTTCCGTGGACGCCCATCGCGGGCGCGCGTTCGGCGTGGTGCGGGTTGCGCGGCCACGGCGACGTCACGGTGACCGACGCCGTCACGGGAGCGCCGTTCAACGAAGCCACGTCCCAGTACAACGCGCGGGGCCGGACGGCTTCGGGCGTCGACGACGAGCGCTTTCCGGGCTACGGATCGCAGTGGGACCAGATGCTGTACCGGGACATCCTCCCCACGGCCGGTCAGTCGCTCACGATCTCGTTCGACTACCGCACGCGCCTGGCGGCGCTGCGCGACACGGCGGGCTCGACGCGGGCGGGCTGGTTCCACGGCGATCCGCTCAGCGTCACGACCGGCAACTTCATCTCGGCGTCGGCCGCCGGCAGCTTCGCGCCCGTGGATTCCTTCGAGGTCTACGTGGGCGCGCCGGTCAACGACGCCTCGTGCCGCTACTCCGACGGCTTCACGCGGCCCGTCGCCGACCCCCAGCGCCGGTGGTTCTCCGAAGTGATCCGTGTCTTCGACGTCGGCGCCACCTACTACGAGATCCACTCCAATTCGGGGAACGTCGGCACCAACACCACGTCGGCGAACCGCACCGTGGTGATCCCTGCCTCGACCGTCAACGCATTGCTCGCCCTGCCGGGTGTGTCGGGGCGCGTGCGACTCGTCTTCCGAGTGAAGACCAACCGCGGGTTCGACGACGAGCACGGCGACTTCGACTCCGGGGCGATGGGCGCCGCGCTCATCGACAACGTGACCATGCGCATCGGCGCCGGCGCCACCGTCACGATCGGCGACTTCGAGTCGGTCGGCTCGATCGACAACCAGGTGTCCACCCCGGCCACGGCGGCGTGGAAGTCCACGGGCAAGCCGCCCGGATTGCAGCCGCACCTGGAATCGCTCGACAACCTCGCGTACGCGGACGTCGTCGGTCCGTCGGATTCGCCTTATCGCCAGTGCGACATCGGCGGCGGCGTGGTGTCGATGGGGAGCCACGACGAGGGCGAGGCCGCGGGCAGCACCACGACGGCGGCGGATCGCGACCGGCGGGACGCCATCGTCTCGCCCACGATCGTGCTGCGAGGTCCGTACTCGGGCCCGGGCGGCACCAACGCGCACGGGCTCACGCTGGCGCAGGCGAACCCGACCGACGACTACTTCGTGCAGTACGACGTCTACGACGGGCTCGCCGCCCTGCGGTTCCACGGCAACAGCTACCGCGTCGGCGTGCAGGCGTACCCGATCACCGACATGCGCGGACAGCCCAGCTGGAGTCGCATGCGCTACACGAGCTACGAGCGCGCGACCGAGGTCAGCACCTGCCTGCGCGAACAGGACGCGGTGCGTGCGAACAGCCTGTTGCCGCCCGTGTTCGCGGTGGCGTCGCCCGATTCGGTGCGCATCGCGTTTCAGAAGGTGCAGCAGTGCTACCGCTTCGGGCTCACGCTGGGCTGCAGCGCCGCCGACGGCATCTACCTGGACAACGTCTCGCTCGCCCTGGTCGGTGGCGGCGCCGCGGCCCTGCGCGAGGACACGTGCCTCACCGAGGGCTGGCGCTACCTGCAACAGACGACCTCCACGCCGCAACCGCGGTACGAGCACGCGATGGCGTCGCTCGATCAGCGCGGCACGATCCTGTTGTTCGGCGGGGACGGCGACTCGGGCCTGCTCGGCGACACGTGGGAGTGGGACGGCGTGCGGTGGTGGCAGAACGCACCGAGCACGTCGCCCAGCGCCCGCGCGGAACAGACGATGGCCTACGACGTGTGGCGCGACCGCGCGGTGCTCTTCGGGGGCCGCACGTCGGGCGGCGTGTCGGGCGAGACCTGGGAGTGGAGCGGTACGACGTGGTCGCTGCGATCCACGTCGGGGCCGATCGCACGCTACGGACACGGCATGGCGTACGACCCCGAGCACAAGCGCACCGTGATCTTCGGCGGCTTCGACGGCGCGGGAGTGCTGGGCGACCTCTGGGAGTGGGACGGCAGCACGTGGCTGCAGCGCGCGGTCTCGCCCGCGCCCGCCCCACGGCGGGACGCGCTGCTGGTGTACGACGCGGCGCACGGACGCATGATCCTGCTGGGCGGCCGGGATGCCGGCGGCGCGCCGCTGACCGACGCGTGGGAATGGGAGGGCGACGAGTGGACGAAGCTCGACTCGACGCTCACCGGCGCACCGGTGAACGCGGCCGGCGGCTTCGGCGCGTCGTGCAGCCAGATCGTCACGCTCACCGGCACCAACGACGACGGGCTCACCCACTTCTGGAACGGACAGCGCTGGGACGCGAAGCCCATCAGCATCGGGCCGCGTGAGGGCGCGGCGATGGCGTACGACGATCCGCACAAGCGACTGATCGTCTTCGGCGGCCGCGAGCCGGGCGGCGCACGGTTCGCCGACACGTGGGGTTACTGCTGCGACTGCGACACCGAGGAGATGCTGGCGGACTCGATCGGCACCGCGATCAACCCGCTCGACATCGACCTCACCGAACCGATCACGATCGAGGACCACGACGAGGTCGTGGGCTTCGTGGACGAGATCTACGGACAGGAACACGACACGTCCACCGACATGTGGTACCCGAACGATCACTGCGACCGCGTGCTGGGCGGCACGATCATGCCGGAAGACACCACGCGCGACGTGCTCGGCGACCTGGCCGGCCTGGGGATCATCGGCGCCACCGAGGAAGAAGTCGCGGACACGCTCTACGCGTGGGCCGAGATGATCGCGAACAAGGTCCTCGACGAAGACGACGACTGGGAGAACCAGCCGCCCGTCATGGCCGCGTACACGCCGCCGACCACTCCGCACCAGCCGCCGGCGGGCGGATGTTACGTGTTCGGCGGGCGCGATCTGATCTTCATTCACGGCCTGCGCACCACGCCGATCGTCGACCGCATGTTCCTGCTCGACTTCCGGGCGCTGTCCGACTGGAACGATCCATCGTCCTTCCCCGGGAGCGCCGACAACCCGCAGTACTACGGGGACGGCTACTGGAAGAGCGGCGCGGAAGACTACTGGCGCAACCACATCGAACGGTTCCTCACGTCGAAGGGCATCAAGAACCGCTACTTGATCGTGGGCTGGCCGGCCACCATGCGCATGAAGGATGGCATCAAGTCCGTGCTCACGCAGATCGGCGATGCCATGGTGTTCGGCACGGGGGTGGTGGACCCGTCCGGCGCGAACGACGTCAGCGACTTCGGCACGCCGAGCTTCGTGATCGTGTCGCACTCGACCGGCGGGCTGATCACGGACGCCGCCATGCACGTGGCGGAGCACTACCCGAACCTCGGCGCCACGTACATACCGAAGCTCTGCAAGGGGCAGGTCGCGCTGCAGTGCGCCTTCACGGGCTCGCACCTGGCCACCGCCGGGGTCGCGGCGGCGTACTTCGTGGACCAGCAGTTCGGCTGGATCGAGCCGAGCTGGCTGTGCCCGCTGGTCAACACGACGTTCCAGCTGCTCGGCAAGCACCCGCCCGTGCAGACGTGTCCGCTCACCGGGCCGCAGGTGATGCTGCACAGCGTCCTGGTGGATCTGGTGCCGCCGGTGAGCCAGCTCAAGTGGGGCGGCCGGCTCGACAACTCGCCGATCCGCACGGTGACCGTCGCCGGCGGGCATCCCACGTACACGCGGCTGGTGAAGCAGCTGCTCCTGCGCGGATTCGACGACGGCGTGTTGAACGCCAACAGCCAGAACGCGAACAACAACCTCTTCGTGTTCGGCCCCGCCGGCTACCGCCGCACGGGCAAGCTGCGCGAAGTGATCGACATGGGCATCCCGGGCGTGCGGCGGCGCGGCTACTTCCTCGATCAGGTCGCGGACAACTACCCGCTCAACCTCTTCAAGGTGGTCGGCACCGGCGGCACGGCGTTCACGTCCATGACCGGCATGGTGCAACCCGTGGGGCGGCTGTTCTCCCGCGGCAGCGGGCTGAGTCCTTTCGCACGCTACGGTGGCACGAACGCGATCCACAACCACTTCTCGTTCATGCAGGCGGCGGCGGATCACTACGGGAGCACGCCGGGCTGGGACGACAGCTTCAACGGCAACGACTACAAGACGTCCAAGCCCATCTTCGGCGGTGACGAGCAGCGCAATTACGAAGAGACGCGCGTGCTCACCGACGACCAGATCTTCCTCGACGTACCCAACACCGTGTACCCGTCCGACGCCGCGCCCCTGCTGCGCCAGGGCGACCAGCCGCGCGTGGTGGAGATCCTGCGCGGCAAGAAGCTCAAGTTCACCCGGCGACCGCGCGGCGGTGCCAAGGTCAAGGACTCCGCGTGGCTGTGGAAGCGCTACTACCACGTGGCCGAGGGCTACGACACGAAGCTCTACGGCGACTACGTGTACGGGAGCCTGCTCAAGAGCGCGAATCCGCCCGTGTGCGATTCGATCGTGCCGGCGCCGCCGGACTTCAAGGTGGCGTCGCTCGATTGGCTGCACGACGCCTTCCCCTCCAACGAGACTCCGGGGCTTCCCGGATCGGCGGCCTTCGACACGGCGGCCGCCTACGTCAAGACGGGCCGCAACACGGCGCAGACCACGGGCAACTCGCTGCGGATGGACGTCCCCGGCGATTCGCTGGTGGCCTGTGCGTGCGGCGACAGCCTGCGGATGGACCTCGTGTTCCGCATCCTGCCCGGGCCTGGCAACTACCGTGCGAGCGACCCGCGCTCGAACCCGCCCACGGCCGGCATGGCGCTGCTGCAGCTGCCCACGAACCAGGCCCAGCTCGTGACATCCGGCGACGCTTCGTTCTGGGGGCAGTACCTCGCCAATCCCGGTGCTTACGGCACTCCGGGCGGCCACCTTGGCGGCACGCGGTGGGATCCCAACACCTGGAACAGCGCCCGCTGCGACACCGCCGAGCGCAACTTCTTCCCGGTCGCCTCGCGCGGCAACCTGCCCGAGCTGCAGTCGTGCCTGTGGTCGGCCACGTATCACGAAGCCGATCCGAAGTTCACGACGCTGGGCATCCTCAAGCACACCTGCTTCCTCGCCGACACGAACGGTGCGGCCACGTCGTCGAACGTCACGTGCAACTCCGTGCCCGGCTGGCTCGCGGCCGTGCCGCCGTCGCGCACGGGTTACCCCGGCACGCCGTTCACGCGCGAGCACACGAAGATCATTCCCGACGGGCTCCTGACGCCCGGGGCTCACGTGCAGTACTTCCTGCGCCGCTCCCGGCTCGGCAGTCCCGCGACGTTCGCACTGTTGCCCGACACGAACGTCGTCGACCCGCAGACCGGCGAGAGCGGCGGCGCGTGCGCCTCGACCGATCCCAACCCCGCCGCGCGTGGCGGACACCGATGGCAGCAGTTCGGCGTGCTCCCGGACCGCTGGAAGGCACCCGAGTTCGGCGGACAGGGCATGGCCTGCATGCTCGTCGTGGATCTCGACGACGATCACGGCGACGAACGCGACTGGGTGCGCGTGGCCGACCAGGTCGGTGCGACGGCCGGGCCGAAGTTCGGCGCGCACACGGGCTGGCACACCGCGGACCTGTCGTCGTCGCCGAACGACCCGACCCGTTTCGTGCGCCGCCACATCGGCCAGCCGGGAACGACGTGGGATCTGTTCTCGGTGCGCGGAGTGGACGACCCGAACAACGGCCACGCGGGAGCGCTCGGTGGCCGGCTGTCGAGTGACGGCACCGGCGCCGCCGTGGGCAAGCGGGCGAGGATCGGCCCGACGCCGGAGATGCTGCGTACGTACTACCGCATCACGTGGCTCATGGCGGGTCTCTCGAACGACCGCGTGCTCGGGCCCGACGTCAATCGGGGGCAGGACGACGTCACGCTCCTGTCCGACTTCGTGACGGCCACCGCCGGCACCGCGCGACCCCGGGGGCTGTTCGTCCAGGGCGACGGGATCGTCGCGTCGGAGCGCACGGCCGGCCTGAACTTCCCGAGCCACGCCGGCTTCCTGAGCACGAAACTGGGCGTGGAGCTCCGCAACGCGTCGTACGCCGTGGTTTCGGGCGCCAGCCCGAGCTGTGTCGAGCTGACCACGGCGTCGCCACTGGACCCGGCGGGGGGTAACTACGCGATCGACTTCGTCTCGAGCGGAAACCTGAGCGTGCTGCAGACCAGCATCCCGGTTCCCGAGGCCGTGAGCGTGGGGTTCTACCAGGACCTGGGCGTGAACGGCCCCTACGTGTCGAGCGTGTACAAGCCTTCGAACGCGACACGGCCGTGGGTCGCGCTCACGAACGGTTGGGACTTCGGCCAGACGCGATCCGCGGCGTGCACGGGCCCGAACGGACGCGCCGCCTTCCTCGATCATGCGTTCGACAACCTGTTCGGCGTCGTCTGCAACGTGGCGCCCGGCTCGGTGACGGACGCTCCGGATCCCGTCCCCGGCCGCGTGATCGCGAACGCCGTGCGCGTGTGGAACACGCCGCGTCGTTCGGGGCGGGTGATCTTCCGCCTCGCGCTCGTTCGGGCCGACGACGTGCAGGTGTCGATTTACGACGTGGCCGGTCGGCGCGTGAAGACGTTCTCGCCGACGCACTTCCCCGCTGGCGAGCATTCGCTGTCGTGGTCGGGAGACAGCGACCACGGCGCGGCGCTGGCGCGCGGCATCTACTTCGCGAAGGTCGAATACCGCGATCAGCGCTTCGTGGCGAAGCGGCGGACGGTGCTGCTCAACTGACGGCAGGCGGAAGCACGATCGACGACTCCGGTCGCGCCCTGCGGCCGGAGTCGTCGTCTCGGGCAGGCTCGCGAATCGACGCGTCAGCGGGTGCGTCGGCCCGGCTGCACGCGCCGCCGGAAGGGGCCCGATGCCGCCTGCGTTGACCCGACGTTCCGGGGTCCTCCAGACTGCGTGGCGGGATGCTCACGGACTCCGCCGGAGGGGCACATGCTCAACCGACTCCACGTCGCGCTCTGCCTCGGGCTCCTCGGATCGACGGCGATCGCGGCGCAGCCGGCGCGAAGCGCGCCGGCCCTCCCCGCCGACACGACCCGCAAGCTCGCGGAGTCCCCGGGCGGGGCGCGATTCGACGATGCGAGATTCGGAGAGGCGATCGACCTGATCGAGCGCCACTACCTCGAGTCGCTCCCCCGGGCGGCGATCCTGGAGCGCGCGCTTCGAGCTCTGCTCGCGGATCTGGATCCGTACGCCGCGTACCTCGATTCGACCGACTGGTCCGAGATGAAGACGAACCTCTCGGCGCAGCTCGGCGGAGTCGGGGTCTTGCTGAAGGCCGACGAGCAGGGCGGCCTGCCGCGAATCGAGAAGCTCTTCTACGGCTCCCCGGCCGCGGCGGCCGGCGCGCGACGCGGGGACTCCCTCGCGAGACTCGACGGCCGCGATCTGCACGGCATCACGATCGACGAGCTCCTGCCGCTCCTCCGCGGCGAGCCGGGTACGGCGGTGCGGCTGGAGCTGCGTCGCGACGGCCGGGAGTCCTCGATTCCGCTTCGCGTGACTCGCGCGAAGCTCGACCTTCCGTCGGTCCGCGGAACGAGCCGCGACGAGGCCGGGCGCCACGAGTTCATGCTCGATCCCGCCCGCGGCATCGGCTACATCCGGATCTCGCGCATGGCGGAGGACGGCGTTCCGGCCGTCGAGGCGGCGATTCGCGACCTCACGCGACGGCGCATGCGCGGACTCGTGCTCGACCTTCGCGCCAGCTCGGGTGGGCTGATGCGCGTGGCGCGCGAGATGGCCGACCTGTTCGTCGATCGCGGCACGCTCTTCGGTGAGGCGTGGCGCGACAGCAGCCGCACCTTTCCCGCCGATGCCCGGAGTCTCACCAAGGTCCCGATCGTGGTCCTGATCGACGGCGAGACGATCTCGTCGTCCGAGTTCCTCGCGGCGGCACTGCGCGACGCGGGCCGTGCGCGCTTCGTGGGCGCCCGCACGTACGGCAAGGCACGGATGCAGCAGATGCTCGCCCTGCCCGGTGGAGGGGGGCTCGTGCTCACCACCTCGAAGCTCCTGCGATCGAGCGGCACGGCGCTCGATCGACACGATCGAGCCGGGGCCGCGGACTCGGCCGGGATCGCGCCGGATCCCGGTCTCGAGGTCGTGCTCTCCCAGGCGGAATACGAGGCGTGGCGCGCCGAGGCCGACCTGCGCGACCAGCCCTTCGTGCTCGAGCCATCGGACGTCGCCGCGCCGGCGGCGGATCGGGTGCTCGCCCGGGCGGTCGAGGTCCTCGCGGCGGAGATCTCGCGGCGGTAGCGCAGAGGGCCCGGCACAACGCCCCGGCGGGATCGCTCCCACCGGGGCGCTGTCGTGTGTCGCGATGCGTGCGGTGCTCCCGCCAGCCTCCCGCGGGCCGAGCTGGCCCGCACGCCCCCTCGCGCCGGTGGGAGCTCGCGCGCTGGGCCGATCCGCCTCACTGCAACCGAATGAGCTTGCTCGACTGCTTCACTCCGTCGACGGCAACCTCGAGGAACAGCACCCCGGTGGCGGCCGGCTTCCCATGTTGGTCGAGCCCGTCCCACGCGATCGAGTGCGTTCCCGCCGGGAGCGATCGACCGAGGTCGCGCACGAGTCGCCCGGCGGCGTCGTAGATCCGCACCGTCGCGTAGCCCGCCCGCGGCGTCTCGAATCGCAGCGTCCGCTCGACCGTGAAGACGGGCCGAAATCGGCTTCGGAGGGCCCGTCGAGCGCCTGCACCGACGTGGGCGAACCCGCGTCCGCCCGACCTGCGCCCGCTCCGAGCTGCCGCCCGTTCGTGATCCGGGCCGGTGGAGGCGCTTCGGCGGGTCGCGGAGGGGCACGGGCCGGCCCGCGTGCACATTTGCCCCGCGCCATCGTTCTCCAGTCGGCCCCTGACCCGGAGAAACCACCATGCGCCGTCCTGCACTGTTCGTTGCTGTGATCCTGTTCGCCGCCACTCCGGGTGCGCACGCCCAGTGGATCACCACCCTGTCACCCGACAACATCGTCTGTGGCGCTCCCGGCCCCCAGATCACACCCGGGGCGGTGCCGGACGGGTCCGGCGGCGTGATTTCGGTGTGGAACGATGCGCGGCGCAGCGGGAGGACCGACCTCTTCGCGCAGCGCCTCGACGTGAACGGCATCACCCGCTGGGCGCCCGACGGCGTCGCGGTGGATACCTCCGCAGGAGCCCTGGGCGCCTTCCGCGCATGCTCCGACGACTCGGGCGGAATGATCGTGACGTGGACTCGCACCTCGGGGCCCGAGTCGAATCGCGTCCGCGTGCAGAGGGTGGACGCGAACGGCCAGATCCGCTGGGGTGCGGGCGGTCTTCGCGCGGGGCTCGCCGAGCTGGTGCAGGAGATGCCGCGGCTCGTGCGTGACGGAAACGGCGGCGCGCTCGTGTTGTGGGCGAACTGGTCGAGCAACTTCGCCGCGAACATCTACGGGCAGCGATTCACTTCCGCCGGCACGCGCCTGTGGTCCGCCACCGGCATGTCGCTGACCCCCGATGCCGAAATGCGAACGATCGAGGCCGTGGAGCGGCCGGGCGGCGGCGTCTATTTCGCCTGGTGGCAGACGTTCGCGCTGCCGCAGGTGGCCGGCATCGACGCGAACGGTGCCGCGCTCTGGCCGGGCGGCATCGCCATCACGGACGCGCCGATGAGCAGCGTACCGCCGCGGCTCCTCGGCGTGGCCGCGGGCAATGGCGTGGTGTTCGTGTGCGGTGGCGGCAACGAGCTCTATGCACGCCGCATCGGCCCGGGCGGGTCGAGCTGGCCCACGGCGCTGCGCGTGGTGAGCGGAAACTGGTACCAGTCCTCCCCGGCCATCGCGAGCGACGGCGCGGGCGGGGCCATCGTTTCGTGGGTGGACTCCCGGACCTTCTTCGACGCGGAGATGTACGCGCAGCGGCTTCGTTTCGACGGCCTCCCCCTGTGGGCCACCGACGGCGTGGGGCTGCCGCAGATGAGGGTCACGGGCGCCAGCGGGCTCGCATCCGACGGCGCCGGCGGAGCGTGGATCGCGAGCGCATCCCCGGCGGGAACGTGGGTGCAGCGCCTGAGCGCATCGGGCGTGCCGTGGTTCCCCGTCGGCGGCGCCCAGTTGTCCGAGCGGTACGTCTACGCCGACGGCATGCGGCTCGTATCCACCGTGAACAACGGCGTGATCGTGGTGGCATCCGGCGGCGAGCCGTCCGACATCTGGGCCAAGCGCATGTTCGGCAACGGCTCCCTCGGCACGGTCGGCGTGGACGGCGGACCCGGCGGCGGTTCGGCGCTCGCGCTCTCGGCGGGACCGAACCCGGCGCGCGAACGCGTCACGCTCGGATTCACGATCGCACGCGAGGGGCACGCGCGGCTCGAAGTGTTCGGCCTCCGCGGCGAACGCATCGCCACGCTGGCGAGTGGCGTGCTGTCACCGGGCCGGCACGCGCACACGTGGGACATGGGCGGCCTCGCGCCGGGTATCTATCACGCACGACTCACGAGCGACGCGGGCACGGAAGTGGCGAGGATCGCACACGTGAAGTGAGGTTCGGCACGAAGGTGCGCGTCGACGACTTCGCGACCACAGTGGCCGGCGGCGCCGCGCGGTCGGGTGCGACCCGTCGCGAGCTTCCAGTCCCTGCCTTGATCCCACGCACACCGCCCCGGCGGGATCTCTCCCACCGGGGCGGTGTGCATTTCGATCCTCTTCCGCGCGTCGCGCTTTCGCGCCGCGGCCCGCTACGCCGCCGGGGC
>JBGAMH010000047.1:0-21630 GCA_044223135.1 Candidatus Eiseniibacteriota bacterium
CGGCTGCGAGCCACCTCGAGCGCCGTGGCCGCCTTTTCGTACTGCTGCTCGCTCACCACCGACGTCACGCGCAGGCGCTTCATGCGGTCGTGGTCGCTCTGCGCGTCGGCGAGCTGGTTCTCGGCCGCCTGCGCGGCCGAGCGGGCCTGGGCGATTTCCTCGGGCCGCGCGCCGCGCTCGAGTTCCTGGAGCGCCGCACGCGCCGCGCCGGCCTGGGCCGCGGCCTGCTCCCGGCGGGCCGCCGTTTCCGCGCGGTCGAGCCGCGCCAGCTCGGCGCCCGCGCTCACCGTGTCGCCTTCCTGGGCGAACACCGAGTCGATCCGGCCGGGCACGGTGAAGCCCAGGTCGGCCTCGGTGGCCTCGACGGTGCCCGAAGCCTCCAGCGCCGCGTTCGGGGAGCGGCCGCGCTTCGACACGAAGACGGCGGCCAGCACGAGCGTGAGCAGTGCGACGAGGGCGACGATCGCCCGGACGGGAGGCTTCATGCGGAGGTCTCCTGCTTCGCCGATCTCGCGCGGCGGGGCCGCGGCGATCGGGCTGTGGTCGGTCGTACGCCATCCAGGAACACGGACCACGACCGGCGCACCTGCGCCGTGACGTCGAACCGCCCACGGGTCACGTTCCAGAGGATGCCGGGTGCCACGTACAGGCCCACGAACGTCACCGCGACGACGCCGGCGTCGAGTTCGGCCCGGATGTCGCCCTGCTCCTGGGCTTCGCGCACCAGCGAGGCGAGCGATCGCAGGTAGGCGCCCATGCGGTCCATCACGGGCTTCCGGTGCGCGGTGCTCTGCTGCACGGCTTCGGAGAACATCACGAACGGAATGCCGCGGTTCTCGCGCACCAGCTGCACCTGCAGGTCGAGCAGTCGCTCGAGCGCGTCGATCGCCCGGTCGGAGGCCTCGCGCGCGCGGGCCACGTTGACCACGAGCCGCTCGGCGATGCGCTGGATCGTGCCCGCGAGCATCGCCTCCTTGCTCGGGTAGTGGCGGTAGAGCGCGGACGGAGTCACGCCCACGCGGTGCGCGACGGCGGCGATGCTCAGCGCGGACGCCCCCTGCTCGGCCACGAGTGCGAGGACGGCCTGGGTGATCTGGTCGCGGCGCGTTTCGGTCTGCTGGCGAGTGGCGCGCACGGAAAGCCTCCGAAGTGAATGCGCGTTCACTTTATGCGCCACCGGAGTGACTCCACAAGCCCGATTTCGCCACGGACCGTCCAAAAGTGAACAAACATTCACATCGGAGGGGGCCCGCCTCGAAGCCCGAGGGCTCCCGCGGAGGCGCGGCGGCGGCCGGCCGGGCGCGGCGCACGCGCACATCCGGGCGGTGCCCGCCCGCGGGGCGTGCGCGCGCTCCTGACGCCGCGTTCGCGCTGTGGCAGAGTGCGCCCATGTCGCCTTCCGACCTTCCTGCCACGCTCGCTGCCCGTCTCGCCGCCGCGCTGCGGCGCCCCCAGTCGCCCCATCGGGACCTCCCTCCGCGGCTCGTGCTCGTGGACGTGGACGCCCAGCAGGTGCACCTGCTCGAGGCCGGGCGCATCACCGGCAGCTGGCCCGCCTCCACGGCCGCGAACGGCGTGGGCGGCGAGGAGGGTTCGTTCCGCACGCCGCCGGGATGGCACGCGATCCACCGACGCATCGGGGAAGGTGCGGCGCCCGGCACCGTGTTCGTGAGCCGCCAGCCCACGGGGCAGGTCTGGAGCGGCGAGACGCGCGACGACGACCTGATCCTGACGCGCGTGCTCACGCTGGACGGGCTCGAGAACGGGGTCAATCGCGGGCGCGGCGTGGACTCGCTGGGGCGCTACATCTACCTGCACGGCACGAACCACGAGAACCAGCTCGGCCGCGCCGTCTCGCACGGCTGCGTGCGCATGGGCAACGCGGCGATCGTGGAGCTGTTCGATCGCGTCGCCGAGGGCGACCCCGTGCTGATCCTGGCGCCCGGCCTGAGCGAGATGCCCGACCCGCTCGGCCCGGGGCGATTCCACTACGCGGGCGTCGGCGGCAGCGGCATGAGCGCGCTGGCGCAGTACCAGGCGATGCGCGGCGGCGTCGCCAGCGGCAGCGACCGCGGCTTCGACCGCGGCGAGCGACCCGAGGCGCGCGCCCAGCTCGAGCAGCTCGGCGTGCGGATCTGGCCGCAGAACGGGCTCGGCGTGGGCGAGGACTGCGCGGCGCTCGTCGTGTCCACGGCCGTCGAGGACAAGGTGCCGGACGTGGCGGCGGCGAAGCAGTCGGGCCTGCCGATCGTGCACCGCTCGGAGTTGCTCGCGCACTGGGTGGCCGCCACGCGTTCGATCGCGGTGGCCGGCACGAGCGGCAAGTCCACCGTGGTCGCGATGGTGTTCGAGATCCTGCGCGGCGCCGGCCGCGACCCGTCGGTGATCACGGGCGGCGACCTGGTGCGACTGCAGGAAGAAGGCCTGTGGGGCAACGCGTGGGCGGGCAGGACTGACCTGCTCGTGGTGGAGGCCGACGAGAGCGACGGCTCGCTGGTGCGCTACCACCCGGCGATCGGCGTGGTGCTGAACCTGTCGCGTGACCACAAGACCGAGAGCGAGGTCGCCACGATGTTCGCGCAGATGCGGTCGCAGACGCGCGAGCGGTTCGTGTGCGGGGACGATCCGGCGCTGGGCACGTTCGCCTACGGCTCGCGCACGTTCGGCTTCTCGCCCCGCTCCGACGTGAGCGGGGCGGACGTGCAGCTGGAGCCCGCGGGCAGCTCGTTCACCTCGCTCGGCCGCCGCTTCACGCTGCCCGCTCCCGGCCGGCACAACGTCGAGAACGCGCTGGCGGCGATCGCCGTGTGTTCCGTGCTGGGCGTGGACCCCGAGGCGATGATCGAGCCGCTCGCGGCGTTCCGCGGCGTCGGAAGGCGATTCCAGTCGCTCGGGCTCGCGCGGGGCGTGGAGGTGGTGGACGACTTCGCGCACAACCCGGCGAAGGTGCGCGCGGCCCTCGAGACCGCGCGGCTGCGCGGCAGGCGCGTGCTCGCGGTGTACCAGCCGCACGGCTACGGCCCGACGCGGTTCCTGCGCGAGGACTTCGTGCAGGCGTTCGCCGACGCGCTCGCGCCGGACGACCGGCTGTGGATGCTCGAGGTGTTCTACGCCGGCGGCACCGCCGTGCGCGACTTCAGCGCCGCGGACATCGCGCGCCAGATCGCCGCGCAGGGCCGCGTGGCGGAGTTCGCACCGTCGCGCGAGTGGCTGGCCGCGCGCATCGCCGAGGTCGCGCAGCCCGGCGACGTGGTGCTGGTGATGGGCGCGCGCGACCCGTCGCTGACCGCGTTCGCGCGCAGCGTGCTGGCGGCGCTGCAGGCGGGGTGAGCGGGCGCAGCGTCACGCGCGGAGGCAGGAAGCCCCCGGGTGCAGCACCCGGGGGCTTCCTGCTTCGAGGGGCCGACGGCGATCAGCGGTAGATCGACTTGAGCCGCCCCCACGTCGTCGGGAGCGTCGGCACCGGGGGGAAGGCGAACTTCTGGACCCGGTGGTTCCAGCGGTCCACGACATAGATGGATCCGTCAGGCCCCACCGCGATACCGACGGCCTCCGAGAACTCGCCGGGCTCGCTGCTCCGCATGCCATCCGTCCTGCCGACGCGCCCCATCAGCGCTCCGGAAGGCGAGAAGACCCGGAAGCCGAGCCCGACGGTGACGTAGAGGTTCCCGGCGGCATCGGTGGCGAGCCCGTTCGCGTTGGAATGATTGCCCGGTTGGGTCTCGCCGAAATCGCACAGTTCGCCGAGAAGGGAGCCACCGAGCGACCAGCGGCGCACGCAGAAGGCGTTCGGCTCGCCGGTGTAGACCTGACCATAGCGGTCCGCGACGACGGAGCCGAAGCCACCGCCCTCCCTCATCCACTTGGTGACGAACTGACCGTTCGCGTCGAACTTCTGAATGCGGGGCGAGTCGAACTCGACCGTGTAGATGTTGCCGGCACCGTCCAACGTGACGCTCAGCGGGGCGCCGAGTGCTCCGTCGGGCAGTTCGAAGTCGTATGGACCCCCGATGTGGCGAACGTACTGCCCGCCGGCATCGAACTCGGCGACCTTGTTTCCGCCGGGGTCGGCCACCCAGACATGTCCGTCGGAACTCACGTGCAGGCCGTAGAGCGACTGCACCTGCTCGGGTTCGGTTCCCAGGGGACTGAACTCGCCGAGCCAGTCGCCGTCGGGAGTGAAGCGCTGGATGCGACTCTGGTCGCCCACATAGACGACGCCGCTCGCATCCACGCCGATCCCCCAGGGCCATGTGAACTGCCCCGGTCCCGAGCCTTGCGAACCCCATTGCCGCACGAACACCTGTGCGTGGGCGGTGGACAGCGCCAGGAAGAGGGCCGCGCACAGCGTGGCCAGGGCGAACAGGCGTCGCCGAACGGGTGACATGCTGCACCTCGTTTCGAGGAGCGGCTCGAGCGCGTTCACGCGTCTCGTGTTCGCGCGAGCCGTGGAAGGGGCGGGAGGGACTGCGGTCCCGGACGCGCGCAAGCGTGCTCCGAGGCACGAGAACCGGCAACGCCAGAACGCGTTCTCGGGTCCTGCGGAGAGAACGGCGCACCCGCGTCCCGCGGAGCACCGGCGTGCTCAACGCGGCGTCTTCGCTCCCCAGCGCCGGTCGACGTACTCGTCGAGGAGCCGCGCGAAATCCGCGGCGATCGTGTCGCCCTTGAGCGTGGTGACGAGCTTGCCGTCGACGTAGACCGGCGCGCGCGGATCCTCGCCGTTGCCCGGAAGCGAGATGCCGATGTCGGCGTGCTTGCTCTCGCCGGGGCCGTTCACCACGCAACCCATCACCGCCACCTTCAGTTCCTCGACGCCGGGGTAGTCCTCGCGCCACGCGGCCATGCGCTGCTGCAGGTGGTTCGTGACCTGCGAGGCCAGTTCCTGGAAGAACGTGCTCGTGGTGCGCCCGCAGCCCGGGCAGCTCGTCACCTGCGGCGTGAAGTGACGCAGCCCCAGCGACTGCAGCACCTGCTGGCACACGCGCACTTCCTCGGCGCGATCGCCGCCGGGCAGGGGCGTGAGGCTCGTGCGGATCGTGTCGCCCAGCCCCTCGTGCAGCAGCACGGCGAGCGCCGCGGTGGTGGCCACGATGCCCTTGCTGCCGAGGCCGGCCTCGGTGAGCCCCAGGTGCAGCGGGTAGTCGCACGACGCGCCGAGCGCGCGGTAGACTTGGATCAGGTCGCGCACGTCGGACACCTTCGCCGACAGCACGATGCGGTCGTGCGGCTGCCCGAACGACTCCGCCAGCTCCGCCGAACGCAAAGCGCTCTCGCGCATCGCGTCGAGCACCACCTCGCGGTCGGCGAGCGGCTGCGGGCGCTTCGCGTTCTCGTCCATGAGCCGCGTGAGCAGCGCCTTGTCGAGCGAGCCCCAGTTGACGCCGATGCGCACGGGCTTGCCGTGCTGCACGGCCACTTCGATCATGCGGCGGAAGTTGTCGTCGTGCTGCCGGCCCGCGCCGACGTTGCCCGGGTTGATGCGGTACTTGTCGAGCGCCACCGCGCACGCGGGGTACTCGGTGAGCAGCGTGTGCCCGTTGTAGTGGAAGTCGCCCACGACCGGCGTGCCGATACCGCGGTCGAGCAGGCGCCGCTTGATCTCGGGCACGGCGGCCGCGGACTCGCGCGTGTTCACGGTCACGCGCACCAGTTCGGAGCCGGCTCGGGCGAGCAGTTCGACCTGCTCGGCGGTGGCCGCGGCGTCGGCGGTGTCGGTGTTCGTCATCGACTGCACGACCACGGGGTGCGACCCGCCCACGGGGACCGGGCCCACGAGGCAGGTGACGGACGTGCGGCGCGGCAGCGGGCGCGTGTCGGCGATCTGGACGAGTGGCATGCGCGGAAGGTAGGAGGCCGCTTCCGGCGTCGTCAATCCGGCACGGTCCGCCACCGGGTCCGGGTCGACGATCGCGAGTCCGGGGAATCCCGGGGTTGGCTCGCGCCCGACGTTCATGCATCATCCCGCCCGCCGCGGCCGGTCCGCCGGCGTGGCGACCTGCTCGACCGAGCAAATCGGTGCGAGATCGCCGCCGGGGATGCGACATACCGCCCGAGACGGCCCCTGCTGCGAGACGACATGGAGTCCAAGGCACGACGAGCCGTCGGGACGCGCGGTGCGGACCCGAGGCCGTCCAACACGGAGGATGGCATGAAATTCAAGGCACTCGTGGTCGCTGTATTCGCGCTGCTCGTGGCGTCGTCGGCGTTCGCCGCCAACACGTCCACGGTCGGAGTCAACGTCGGCACGTCGATCCCGCTCGGCGACCTCAGCGACGCAGCGGGCATCGGTTTCCACGTCGGCGGCGAGTACTGCTACATGATGAACGAGCAGTTCGGCGTCGGCGGCGACCTCGCCTATCACAAGCTGGGCTCGAAGGACGTCACGACGATCCTCGGCTCGGTGAGCAGCGAGTTCAGCATGATCCAGTACGGCGCGCACGGGAAGTACATGTTCCCGGCCACCGGCGACGTGAAGCCCTACCTGAAGGTGGGCATCGGTCTCTACTCCGCGACGGCGAAGGCCGAAGCGAGTGGCGGCGGGTCCGCGGAATCCAGTGACACCAACTTCGGCCTCAACTTCGGCGGTGGCGCGGACTGGAAGATCAACGACAAGATGGGCTGGGGCCTCAACGGCGCCTACCACTACATCTCGTCGGAAGGCGACGCGGCCACGATGATCACGCTGAGCGCCGGCCTGCGCTGGGGCATCGGCAACTGATCGATCCGCGATTCGCGCAGGAGCGAACGGCCGGGGCACGCGCCCCGGCCGTTCGTGTCTTCCGCGCCGTCCGTGCGCCCGACCGATCTCAGGCCGCGGCCAGTCCCTCGTGCGCGAGCTGATCCGCCATCGCGACCCACCATTCCCAGCGCGGATCGATCTCGCGTGTGCCGTCGGCCGTCGCCACCGGCAGGACGTCGGCGCCGCCGAGGTGATGGGCGAGCTGGTTCGCCAGCGCGACCGCGGTCGGCACGTCGAGCGGGCCGATGTCCGCCAGGTTCAGATCGTGGTGGCGCGCGGCGGACTCCACGAGCGAACTCGGGAGTCCCCACAGCCCCAGCAGGTAGGCCCCGATCGCGCCGTGGTGCACGCCGAGCTTCTCGGTCTCGACCTCGTGCACCGGTCGGCCTTCCTTCGCGGCCTGCGCCGCGCACGCCCGGGCCACGTCGGGCAGCCGCGCCACCAGCACGCGCTTGCCGATGTCGTGCAGCAGGCCGCCGGTGAACGCGTCGTCCTTCCACGGGGCGCGCGGTTCGAGGCTCGACGCGATGCGCGCCACCAGCGTGACGTGGCGCTGGTACGCCTCGCGGTCGAAGCCGGCCGCGGCGTCGGCGCCGAAGCCCTCGTCGACCTCGGCGGTGAGCACGAGGCCCTTGAGCAGGCGCGTGCCCAGCCGGGCCGCGGCCGCCGACAGGCGCGTCACCGACTGGTCACGGCCGAAGTACGCGCTGTTCGCCAGCTTCAGCACGCGCGCCGCGAGCGCTTCGTCCTCCTCGAGCAGTTCCGCGATCTCCTCGATGGAGGTGTCGCCCGATTCGAGGCGGCGCGTCAGCGAGGCGTACACGCGCGGCAGCGCCGGCAGCCCGCCGATGCGGCCGAGCACCTCGCGCAGGCCGGGCGTGGCGACGAGTGCGCGCAGCGCGAGCGTCTGTCGCAAGGTCTCCAGGACCAGCGCGGGCGCGGCGTCCATCGGCAGAGTCCGCTGCGCGTGGCTCTGGGCGGCGGCCACGCTGGCGGAGTCCCGCGCCGCCGCGAACATCAGCCGCACCGGATCGCTGTGCCGCTCGCGAATCGTCTGCAGCAACCGCGCCGCGTCCAGTGTCGGGGGCACGTGGGCCACGAGGACGGCATCGACGGCGTGGTCCGCCAGCTGCCGCAGTGCGGCGTCGGCATCGGCCACCACCACCAATTCCCAGTCGCGATGACTTTCGAGCAGCGCTCGACGCAGCGGTTCGAACGCCCGCTCGTCGGTGTGCACGCCCAGCAGTCGTTTCATGCTCCCACCCCCGAAACGCGGCGCCGCCGTGAGTTGCGCCGCCTTCCACCCGTTGCTCCGACGGTCCCGGGCCCAGGCCGCCTGCGGTGAGTTTCGGCGATCGTTCGCGGGGCTTGAGGGGGGCTCAGCCCGCCAGCGGGTTCGGACGGCGGTAGGGGTCCACGGCGGGGGCGATGTCCGCCAGGATGCCGTCCAGCGTGCGCTGCAGCCGGTTCCGCAGCGCGGCGAGCAGGCGGGCGCGCGCGTCGGGTGTGTCGCCGGTCGCGATCTCGTCGCGCACCCGGAACGGCTCGGGCACGCGCACGTGCACGCGCCTCGGCGCGACGGCCACCGGCACCACGGCGTGCAGCGCTTCGCGCCAGCCCTGGCCGGGCCGCTTGGTGCGGATGCGCTTCAGGCACTCGGCCATGTGCTCCTGCGTCCACGTGGGCCCGCCGTACAGCGCCGGATCGAAGCCCTGGAGGCGCTCCACCTCGAGCAGCCGCTGGCGGTCCTCGCGGCACTGCTCCGGCGCGTCGTGCATGCGTTCGCGCGTGGCGCGCCGAAGCGTGTGCAGGACGCGGCGGTCGTCACCCTCGGGGCGGCCGTAGCGCTCGAACACGGGTTCCAGCAGCGCCGCCGCCACGCGGGCCTGCGCGTCGAAGTACGCGCCCGCCGGCCGCGGGACGCCCCAGCGCTCGCACGCGCGCTCGAGCAGCCGCTCGTGCATCGCCGCGAAGCGCCGTTCCACGCGCGTGCCGCGCTCCGAGGGCAGGCCCATGCGGGCCTCCATGCCGGCCATTTCGCGCGACAGTTCGCGGCCCACGTCGCGCGTGAAGTGCAGCTTCCACACGATCGGCACGATGTGCACGGGACGCCCGTCGCCGCGAGCCTCGGCCTCGTGCGCCGCTTCGCACGCCATGTCCACGATGCCCGGCACCAGCGGCCCCACGCGATCGGCCTGCCAGCTCGCCGTGCCCTCCGGGTGCAGCAGCACGCCGTGTCCGCGCGCGGCCCACGCCAGCGAGTACTCACGGCCACGACCGCCGGGCGCGTTCGAGATCAGGTTGTTCGCCAGCCAGAACGCCTGCACGGTCGGGTTCATGTTCACGATCTCGTACGACGCCCAGTGCGCCATCAGTGGCGAGACGCGCCGCGACAGCTCCTTGTCGATGAGCCAGTCGGTCATGAACTCGGGGTGGTTCGGCCCCAGGAACGCGATCGTGCCCGGGTTCACGGCCGCGGCGAACCGTGCACGATCGGCGTCGGGAAGCTCGAGCGGCCGCAGGTGCAGGCCGGCGCGCAGGAACGCGCCGTTGACCGGGCCGAGCGCGTGGATCAGCCAGGGCAGCGGCGAGGGATCGCGATAGTCGAGCGGCGAGAAGCGCGCACGCCGGGCGGCCGACGGACGGGCGGGATCGGGCATGCGCGGCAGGATAGCCGCACCTTCGGCGGGCCGCGACACCCGGCGCGGCGCCCCGCGGTGGCCGCGAAGTTCAGGACCGCGTCAAAAGCACGGCGCGGAGCCCCGAAGTGCTCCCGCGGGGGAGGCGTCGTCTTCCGCGCACGCTCGCCGCGGAGCTATCCTCGATGCCGCACGTTCCGCTTCACCGATGTTCCCCGCACCATCCGGACCGGGACTCCATGAACGCTCCTGCACCGTCGCCGGGCTCGCCGATCTGGCGAGACGTCCTCGTGATCATCCTCGCCGGCAGCGCACTCGGCGCCGGCTACAACCAGCTGCAGCTCCGCACGGGCGAACCGGGCAAGGGCCTCGCGTGGGTGAAGACGCAGCCGGTGCTCGCTTCCCTCGAAAGCCTTCTCGCCGACAGCACCGCGGCTCTTCCGACCGAAGCGCCCGCCGACAGCGCGGGCACGGTGTCGCCGCCTCCCGCGTCGACGGCGCAGCCCGCGCCGACTCCGGCCGCACAGGACATGGCCGCGAGGCCGCGAGCGGCGGCGCGCGACACCAGCCGGAAGTCCGCGACGGGCACGCGGCCCGCGGCATCGGCGCCCGCCGCCCCGGCGCCGGCGAGCGCGAGTGCCGCTCCCGCCACGCCGCCGGCGAGTGCGGCGACGCCCGCGGCCGACGTACCCGCGATTCCGGACACGCGCGAGCCGCTCGAAGTGCAGTACCCGATCGTGAAGCGGCTGTTCGACGCGGGCGCCGCGCTGTTCGTGGACGCGCGCTCACCCGAGGAGTTCGCCGAAGGTCACATCCGCGGCGCCGTGAACCTGCCGTTCGACGACGTGTTCAAGAAGCCGGACCTGGCGAAGCAGCTGGCCGATGGCGGCCGGCCGATCGTGACGTACTGCGGCGGCGGCGACTGCGAGCTGTCCCGCAACCTCGCCTTCTCGCTGATCGAGGGCGGCCATCGCAAGGTGCTCGTGTTCCTGGGCGGCACCGCGGGCTGGACGGCGGCCGGGCAGGCACTCGAGAAGGGGAGCGGGAAGTGAGCGGCGAGGCCTGGACTCCGCGCGACGTGGCCGTGCGCACCGCGCAGGTGGCGATCGGCGTCGTGTTCCTGGTGGCCGCGCTCGGCAAGATCGCCGACCCGGCGTTCTTCGCGATGCAGGTGCACAACTACCGCGTGGCGCCGCTCTGGACCGAGAACCTCGTGGCCGTGCTGCTGCCCTGGATCGAGCTGCTCGCCGGGCTCGCGCTGGTGCTCGGGCTGCGGGCGCGCGCGGGCGCGCTGATCACGCTCGGCCTGATGGTGGCGTTCACGGTGTTCGTGGGCGCCGCGTGGGCGCGCGGGCTCGACTTCAACTGCGGCTGCTTCGGCAAGGCCGGCGCGCAGGCGATCGGCGCGAAGAAGTTCCTCGAGAACATCGCACTCACCGCGTTGGCCGCGGTGGCGTTCGTTCCGACCCGGCGCTGACGGCGCTCAGGAGCCCGGGCGGCGTCCGCCCGGCACTCCGCCAGCGGGCGGAGCGAATTCGTCGCGCGCCAGGCGGGGATTCAGCGTGACGCGCGTCACCGACGTGTGTCCCGTCGGTGCGCCCGACGCCCAGTTCTCCTCGTCGAATGCGAACCACACGCCGTTCACGCGGTGGAAGTCGGAGTACTTCGTCTCGAAGTGCGTCCGCAGGGCGCCGCGTTCGAGCGTGCCCTGGCTGCGCAGCACGCGCGAGGTCGCGGGGTCGATCCACGCGCGGAAGGCCAGGCCTTCGCCGAGCGGGATCTCCACGCCGGGCGCACGGACGCCGTCCACGTCGGTGGCGTCGATCGCACGTGCTTCCTTCTCGTGCTCCATCAGGATCCACGGGACGGCCGCGCGCGCCGCCTGCAGCACCATCGCGTCGAGCATCGGGCCGTGCGCCGGCTCCACCGGGCCGCCGCCTTCGTTGCGCCAGCCGCGTCCACCCGCCACGAGCCGCAGTTCGGCGCCGCTCGCGTAGTCGATCCGCACCTTCAGCCGGTCGGGGCGCTCGAACACGCGCACGGTGGGCGACTCGGTGTGCCGCATGCTCGAGAACAGCGTGCCCTCCAGCCGGTACGCGTGCACGCGCGCGAGCGCCGCGCGGCCGCCGTAGGCCTCGACCACGCGCGCGATCAGCGCACGCGCGGCGGCGTTCGGGCCGGGGGCGGGCGCGGCGGGAGCGGCGGCGAGCGGGCCGCCGAGCACGAGGCCGCCAGCAGCAGCGTCCAGGCGAGCGGGCGGAACCTCATGCGGCGCCTCCGATCAGTGGTGCACGAGCTTCTTGTACTTGATGCGGTGCGGCGTGTCGGCCTCGGCGCCGATCCGCTCGTGCAGGTTCTTCTCGTAGTCCTGGTAGTTGCCCTCGAAGAACACCACCTGCGACTCGCCCTCGAACGCCAGCATGTGCGTGGCGACGCGGTCGAGGAACCAGCGGTCGTGCGAGATCACCACGGCGCATCCGGCGAACTCGAGCAGCGCGTCTTCCAGCGCACGCAACGTGTCCACGTCGAGGTCGTTCGTCGGCTCGTCCAGCAGCAGCAGGTTTCCGCCGCTCTGCATGAGCTTGCCCATGTGCAGGCGGTTGCGTTCGCCGCCCGACAGCGAACCGACCTTCTTCTGCTGGTCGGCGCCGCGGAAGTTGAACCACGAGCAGTAGGCCCGCGAGTTCACCTCGCGCTTGCCGAGCAGGATCAGGTCCTGCCCGCCCGACAGCTCTTCCCACACGGTCTTGTCGGGGTTCAGCGAGTCGCGGCTCTGGTCCACGTACGCGATCTTCACCGTCTCGCCCACGCGCAACGTGCCCGAGTCGGGCGTCTCCTGGCCCACGAGCATGCGGAACAGCGTGGTCTTGCCGGCGCCGTTCGGCCCGATCACGCCCACGATGCCGGCCGGCGGGAGCTTGAACGTGAGGTCCTCGATCAGCAGGTTGTCGCCGTAGCCCTTGCGCAGGTTCTGTGCCTCGATGACCACGTTGCCGAGCCGCGGGCCCGGCGGGATGTAGATCTCGACGTTGTCGATGCGCTCGCGGCCTTCCTCGGACAGCATCCGCTCGTACGCCTGCAGACGGGCCTTGCTCTTGGCCTGACGGGCGCGCGGCGCCATCTTGACCCACTCGAACTCGCGCTCGAGCGTCTTCTGCCGCGCCGACTCGGTCTTCTCCTCCTCGACGAGTCGCTGCTTCTTCTGCTCGAGCCAGCTGGTGTAGTTGCCTTCCCACGGGATGCCGGCGCCGCGGTCGAGCTCGAGGATCCAGCCGGCCACGTTGTCGAGGAAGTAGCGGTCGTGCGTCACGGCCACCACCGTGCCCTCGTACTCCTGCAGGAACCGCTCGAGCCAAGCCACCGATTCCGCGTCGAGGTGGTTCGTGGGCTCGTCCAGCAGCAGCAGGTCGGGCTTGGACAGCAGCAGCCGGCACAGCGCCACGCGGCGGCGCTCGCCGCCCGACAGCGTGGTGACTTCGGACTCGCCGGGCGGGCAGCGGAGCGCGTCCATCGCGATCTCGATCTGCCGCTCGAGGTCCCAGAGGTTGCCGGCGTCCATCTTGTCCTGCAGCTTGCCCTGCTCCTCGATGAGCGCGTTCATCTCGTCGTCGCTCATGGGCTCGGCGAACTTCGCGCTGATCTCGTCCCAGCGGCGCTTCACGGCCATCTTTGCCGCCACACCCTCGGCCACGTTCTCGAACACCGTCTTCGTGGCGTCGAGCTGTGGCTCCTGTTCCAGGTAGCCGACCGTGTGTCCCTTGCCGAGGAACGCCTCGCCGAGGAACTCCTGGTCCACGCCGGCCATGATGCGGAGCAGCGAGCTCTTGCCGGCGCCGTTCGCGCCCAGCACGCCGATCTTGGCGCCGTAGTAGAAGCTGAGCCAGATCCCCTTGAGGATCTCGCGCTTGGGCGGGACCACCTTGCGGAGGTCCTTCATGACGTAGATGAACGGGCGGGACGTGTCGACAGCCATGCGGGGCATCTCGCGGGAGGAGGCGCGCGGAGGGCGCCGGTGAGTCGAAGCGGGGGTTTCGAAGCGCGGCAGCATGCGGGACGGCGCCCCCCGCGCGCAAGGCCCCACGCGACCCGGAAAAAGCGTCGCGGCGCCCCGGAACTTCCGGAGCGCCGCGATGCGGGGCGAGGACCGGGTCAGCCGACGACCGTGGCCCCCGAGGTTTCGGTCTTGCGGGGGCCGCGCGGCTTCACCAGCCACCACACCAGCGCGCCCAGCGCGACGAACGGCAGCAGCGGCACGGCGACGAGCCCCACGCCCAGCGCCAGGCCGACGCCGCCCACCACCAGCCCGATCAGCAGCACCGGCAGGCCGATGACCAGCGCGACCGCGCCGCCGAGGACGACTCGCAGCACCCAGCCCAGGATACGGAACGGCAGGAGCACGAGCCCGCCGATCAGGGCGCCCACCGTGGCGAGCGTTCCGATCACGACCACCGCCGCCAGCAGCAGCGACCCGAGCACCAGCAGTTCGATCATCCGAAGCCTCCTCCAGGGGATCGGCCGGGGAGGGACCCGACCGGGCCGCCGTCCGCCAGCACACGCCGGCTCTTTACGTTTCCGGCACCGACAGGTTGCGGCGGAAATCACGGCCCCGTCGTGCCGCGGGGCGCGGGTGGCTTCGCGGTCTCGCCAGCCGGACGTCCGAGCGAGGGGCGAAACGCCCGAATCTCAAGCCACTGGGGCGCTTGCCGACACTGGAACGCAGGCGGCGACCCCCGGCGACCCCCTTCGGTCTCGTGCAGCTCGGCTCGATCCCTCGCGAGCTCACGACACGCGTGGAGAGTGGCATGGCGGGCAACGCGCACACGGCGGAGACATCGGCGGCGGGACGGGTGCCGTGGGCGCGCGTCGGGATCGCCGGCGTCGTCGCGCTGGCGGCCGGCGCGATCGCCGCGGTGGTGTGCCTGCCCGCGTTCCCCGCGCCCGCGTGGGCGCGCGTCGTCGTGTGCGCCGCCACCGTCGCGTGGGGACTGGGCGTGCCGGCCGTGCTGCTCCGCGACGCGTTCGCTCGCACCGCAGCCGACGCGGATGCGCGGGAGCGCGTGCTGCGCGAGGCGGTCGTCGACGCCGAGCTCCAGCTCCTGCAGCTGCAGCGCGAACAGGAGCTGCTCCGCGTGCAGAAGCTGGTGCTCGACCACCACGTCATCGTGAGCCAGACCGATGCCCAGGGCACGATCGTCTACGCGAACGACGCCTTCTGCCGCATCAGCGGCTACGCCCGCGAGGACCTGATCGGGCGCAACCACCGCCTCATCAATTCCGGTCACCAGCCGCGGGAGTTCTGGACCGCCATGTATCGCGCGCTCTCGACCGACGGCGAGTGGCACGGGGACGTCTGCAACCGGGCCAAGAACGGCGAGTTGTACTGGGTGCGCACGCACAACCGCGCGCTGCGTGACCCGAGGGGCCGGATCGAGGGCTACGTCAGCGTGCGTTCCGACATCACCCAGCTCAAGCAGGTGGAGGCGGCACTGCGCGAGAGCGAAGCGCGCTTCCGGGAACTGGCCGACACCACGCCGGTGCTGGTGTGGGTGTCGGGCACCGACCGCCGGATCACGTTCTTCAACCGGACGTGGCTCGAGTTCACCGGGCGCACGATGGCGGAGTCGATCGGCGACGGCTGGGAGCAGGACGTGCACCCGGAAGACCGCGAGCGCTGCGTGGCCGCGTACCACGCGGCGTTCGATGCGCGCGAGCGCTTCCAGCTCGAGTACCGCCTGCGCCACCAAGACGGCTCGTGGCGCTGGGTGCTCGTGATCGGCTGCCCGCGCTTCGACGGCGCGGGAGAGTTCGCCGGCTACGTGGGCTCGTGCACCGACATCGACGACCGGCGCGCGGTGGAGGCCGAACTGGTCGCCGCGCGAGAGAAGGCCGAAGCGGCCAGCCGCGCCAAGAGCGACTTCCTCGCCACGATGAGCCACGAGATCCGCACGCCGATGAACGGCGTGCTCGGCTTCGCGAACCTGCTGCTCGACAGCCCGCTCGACTCCGTGCAGCGCGACTTCGTGGAGACGATCCGCAATTCGGGCGACGCACTGCTGGCGATCCTGAACGACATCCTCGACTACTCGAAGATCGAGGCCGGCCACCTCTCGATCGAGGCCATTCCGTTCGAGCTCGAGACCACGATCGGCGAGGTGATGGAGCTGCTGGCCGCGCGCGCGGAGGAGAAGGGGCTCGACCTGGGCGTGGATTACCCGCTCGACCTGCCGCGCCGACTGGTGGGCGATCCGTCGCGCGTGCGGCAGGTGCTCACGAACCTGGTCGGCAACGCGATCAAGTTCACCGAGCGCGGCTACGTGCAGGTGGAGGTGCGCGAGGAGGGGCCCACGCCGGACGTGCCCGGCGGTTTCGTGCGCGTGTCGGTTCGCGACTCGGGGATCGGCATCCCGTCCGACCGGCAGTCGGCGCTGTTCCAGCGTTTCACGCAGGCCGACTCCTCCACGACGCGACGGTTCGGCGGCACCGGGCTCGGCCTGGCGATCGCGCGCGAACTGATCGAGAAGATGGGCGGCCGCATCGGCATGACCAGCCTGCTCGGCGGAGGCTCCACGTTCTACTTCACGCTGCCGCGTCCCGCCGTGCCGCTGCCCGACGAGGCGCCGCGCGCGTCCAACGAGGGCGTGGCGCGCGGGCTGCGCGTACTGGTGGTGGACGACCTCGACCTGAACCGGCGCGTGCTCGCGGGCTATCTCGACCGCTGGGGAGTGCAGCACGAGTGGGCCTCGTCGGCGCACGGGGGCATCACGCGTCTGCAGAAGGCGCTCGAGCGCGGCGCGCCGATCGACGTGGTGGTGGTGGACCACCTGATGCCCGACTTCGACGGCGTGTGGTTCGCCGATCAGGTGCGGTCGGTGCCCGTGCTGGCCGACACCGCGCTGCTGCTCTACACGTCGGGCAGCCATCGCACCGAAGCTCGCCAGTTCCTCCAGCGCGGTTTCGACGGCTTCCTCGTGAAGCCCGTGCTTCGCCCGGCGGTGCTGCTGAACGCGATCGTGGAGGCGTGGCGCGCCCGGCGGCCGCAGGCGGGGGCGCAGGTGGCGTTGCCCGCCGTCCCCGAACGCCCGGTCCGCGTCGGCACCACGGAGGGGCTGCGCGCGCTTCTGGTGGAGGACAACCCGGTCAACCGCAAGCTCGCCGCGCGCGTACTCGAGCGCTGCGGCTGCAAGGTGGCCACGGCGGAGAACGGCAAGGAAGGCCTGCGGCTGGCCACGGGCGGGCGGTTCGACATCGTGTTCATGGACTGCCAGATGCCGGTGATGGACGGGTTCGAGGCGACCGCCGCGATCCGACTGCACGAGGACCGACAAGGCACGCCGCGCCTGCCGATCGTGGCGCTCACGGCGAACGCGATGAAGGGCGACCGCGAACGCTGCCTCGACTCGGGGATGGACGACTTCCTCACGAAGCCGCTGCGCCCCGAGGAGATCGTCGAGGCGATCGCGCGCTGGTGCACCGGGGAGTCGCGCGAAGCCGCGTGAGCCCGCGTCCGCCCGTCGCCGGGCGTCGCCGCCGGTGCTGGTGGAGTCCGCGACGGACGACTAGAGTGCCGTCCTTCGCGTTCCCACATCCGGAGGCAGGCATGGCGGCGACCAAGGTGCACGTGTTCAACAACGGGCAGATCCGCGTCGAAGGCGACTTCGAGCTGGTGGACCAGGACGGCAAGGCGTTCGGGCTCGCCGGCCGTGAGCGCATCGGGCTCTGCCGTTGCGGCCAGTCCGAGAAGAAGCCGTTCTGTGACGGCACGCACAAGAAGACGGGATTCCAGTCGGTCGTCTCCGCGTACGACCTGGAGCCGCCCGTTCCCAAGCCGGGCTCCTGAGCCGGTGAGGCTGGTCTCCTGGCTGGTGCTCCTCGTGGGCCTCGCGCTCGCGGGGCTGTGCGTGCGGTTGGGATTCTGGCAGCTGGACCGCCGCCTCCAGAAGCAGCAGGCGAATGCGCGCCTGCACGCCGCGCTGCGCCAGGAGCCGCTCACGCTGGGCCCGGCGCCCGAGCCCACCGTGAACCTCGTGGGCCGCCGCGTGCGCGCGGTGGGCGTCTTCGACGAGACGCGTCACGTGCTGCTCGCGGGACGCGCGCACGACGCCGCGCCCGGCGTGGAGGTGGTGACGCCGCTGCGGCTCGCGGGCGGAGGCGCGGTGATGGTCAACCGCGGCTGGCTGCCGTCCGAGGACGCCGAGAGCGCGCGGCCGCAGGACTTCCCGGAGCCCGGCACGCGCGTGGTGATCGGCCTCGTCGAGCCGATGCCGCGCGGCGTGGGCGGCGCGCTGTGGCGCGCGAGCGGGCCCGACAGCGCCGCGGTCACGCTGTGGCTCGGCCGCCGGCTCGACCTCGACACGCTGCGCACGCGGCTCCCGTACGACGTCGCGCCGTACGTGCTGCGCGAGCTCCCCGCCGACAGCCTGCCCGCGAGGCCCCTGCGCAGCCTGCCCGAGATCCCCGGCGAGTCGATGCACCTCGGTTACGCGCTGCAGTGGTTCGCGTTCGCCGTGGGCGCGCTGGCCGGCGCGATCGCGCTCGCGCGCCGCGGGCTCGCCCCGCGCGCCGGCTGACCCGCCCGGGCCGGCGTTCCCGGCGCCGTGGTGCCGCCGTTCGCCGGGGGCCCGCCGCCGTTCGCCGATTGCGCCGCGATGCGTCCCCGGACGCGCCGTAACTTGCCCCGTGTCGAGAGCGCCGGCAGCGCCGGCCGAACCGAGGAGGCGTCATGCGAATCCGGTCCCGCAGGGGTGGCATGAAGGGTCTGGCGTGGGGGCTGTTCTTCATCGGCCTGGGCGTGGTGATGCTGTTGTCCCAGCTCGGCTGGCTGCACGGGGACGTGTGGCGGCACACGTGGCCGTTCTGGCCGGCCATCTTCGGCATCGGCCACCTCGTGCAGGGCCGGTCCGCGAAGAGCATCGGCGACGGCGTGTTCATGCTGCTGATCTCCGGCTACCTGTACGTCAGCAACGAGGGCCTGTACGGGCTCGGCTGGAGCCGCTCGTGGCCGCTCGTGCTGGTGGCGCTGGGCGTGGCCGAGCTGGTCAAGGTGATCGCCGGCCGCTGGCTGCCCGAGCACGAGCACGAGATCGAAGTCGCCGAGGACGAGCAGCCCGAGGCGGGGAAGGAGCACTCCCGTGTCTGACGCGATCCGCTTCCTGAGGGCGCACGCGAAGGACGTCGTGTTCGCGATCTGCGCCGTGTGCACGCTGTGGCTCGTGCTGCAGAACACGCTCCTGTTCGCCCTGGTGTCGAGCGAACGCGTGCCGCACGCGCTGGAACTGGCCGGAACGCTCGCACGCGCGGTGCTCGCGCTGGCCCTGCCGATGGCGCTGGTGACCGGCGCCGTGGTGCTGGCCTGGGTCCGCGCTCGCCATCCCGATTCCCATGCCGAGGAGGCACGTCATGACTGAAGGACGCACGAACCTGTCCGGCCGCCTGATCTTCGGGATCATCGTGCTGGTGCTGGGCGTCCTCTGGACGCTCGACAACCTCGACGTGGTCGATGCCGACACGGTGCTCCACTGGTGGGGCGTGGTGCCGCTCGTCTGGGGCGCCATGATCGCGCTCGGCATCGGCTGCCCGCGACGGGTGTTCGCGGGTTCGCTCTGGATGGTGGCGGGCGCCGTGGCCCTGCTGCACGCCGCCGGGCTGGTGTCGTTCTCGGTGTTCGAGCTGTGGCCGATCCTGTTCATCTTCGTGGGCGCCAACATCGTGTTCCGCTCGTGGAAGGGCGGCTCCACGCCCTGGGGCCACCACGTGGGCGAGGAATCCGGGGAGACCATCCGCACGTTCGCGCTGATGTCGGGCAACGAACACAAGGTGACGTCGTCGACGTTCCGCGGGGGCAGCGTGGACGCCATGATGGGCGGCGTGACGGTGGACCTGCGCGCGGCCACGCCCGCCGAAGGCCGCGCCGTGATCGACCTGTTCGCCATGTGGGGCGGCATCGAGATCGTGGTGCCGCTCGGATGGCGCGTGCAGTCCGAGGTCACGGCCGTCATGGGCGGCTACGAGGACTCGTCCACGCCCACGTCCGACGCCACGGCGCCGCTGCTGCTGCTGCGCGGGTTCGTGGTGATGGGCGGCGTCGAGGTGAAGAACGCGCCGAGCGGCCGCAAGGGCGTGGTGATCGTGCACACCGACGAGAAGGGCGAGCGGACGCAGCGCAAGGAAGTGCGCCTCGAAGGCGGCGCGATCGTCATCAAGCGCGAGTCGCGTCCGGGCGCCGACCCCGGCGCGGGTGGCGCCACCGGCACGCCGGTCGAGCCCGAGTAGCCCGTGCATCCGCTCTACGGCCGCCGCGGCTGGCTCGCGGTGCACGTGCTGGGCTGGCTGCTCGGCGGTGTCCTGCTGGCCGAGCTGCTGCGCCTGCTCGTGCCGCAGCCGGCCGCCCGCGCGCACGCGCTGATGGCGCCGCTCGCGCTGATCTACGGCTTCGGCGTGCTGTCGGCGTGGTGGGTGTGCCGGCGCTACCCGCTCACCGAGTCGCGCGCGTTCCCGGTGCTCACCGCGCAGGTCGGTGCGGCGCTGCAGGCGGCTGCGCTGTGGGGTGCCGCCGCTTCGCTGTGGGGCGTCGTGCTCGCGCGGCTCACGCCGGGGCTCGTGACGCGCGAGGAGATCCTGCGCAGCGCGCTGTTCGTGTTCGTGGCCGGCGTGCCGCTCTACCTGCTGTCGGCCGGCGCGCACTACCTGCTGCTCACCGTGGAGGCCTCGCACGAGGCCGCGCGCCGGGCGCTCGAGTCGCAGGTGAGCGCCCGCGAGGCGGAGCTGCGTGCGCTCCGTGCGCAGCTGAATCCGCACTTCCTGTTCAACAGCCTGAACTCGATCAACGCGCTCGTGGGCTCGGATCCCGAGGGCGCACGCCGCATGTGCGAGGGGCTCGGCGACTTCCTGCGGCGCACGCTGCACCTGGGTTCGCTCGACCTGGTGCCGTTGCGCGAGGAACTGGCGCTGGTCGACCGCTATCTCGCGATCGAGCAGGTGCGCTTCGGCGAACGCCTGCACGTGGATCGCCAGGTCGCGGACGACGCACTGCCGTGCCTGCTGCCGCCGCTGCTGCTGCAGCCGCTGGTCGAGAACGCCATCAAGCACGGCGTGGCGAACCGCGTGGAGGGCGGCACGCTCCGGCTGACCGCCCGGCGTGACGCCGGGCAGCTGGTGCTGGTGCTCGAGAACCCGTTGGACGACGATGCGCCGGCGCGCCCGGGAGCGGGCCTGGGACTCGAGAACGTGCGCCGGCGGCTGGAGGTGTTCGGCGCGCGCGAGGCGAAGCTCGACGTGGTGCGGGACGCGGAGATGTTCCGCGTGACGCTGCACCTGCAGGCGCGCGAACAGCGTGAACCGGAGGTGGGCCGTGTCTGAGCGGAAGCTGCGGGCGGTGATCGTGGACGACGAGGCGCCGGCCCGCGCCCTGTTGCGCGAGTACCTCGGCGCGCACGCGCACGTCGAGGTGGTGGCCGAGTGCGCGAACGGCTTCGAGGCGGTCAAGCGCATCGCCGAGCTGGCGCCCGACGTCGTGTTCCTGGACGTGCAGATGCCGAAACTCGACGGGTTCGAAGTGCTCGAGCTGATCGCTCCCGGGCCCGCGGTGGTGTTCTGCACGGCGTACGACGAGTACGCGCTCAAGGCGTTCGAGGTGCACGCCGTGGACTACCTGCTCAAGCCGTTCGGGCGCGACCGGCTGGCCGCGGCGCTCGGGCGCGTGGCCGAACGCCGCGCCGGCCGGCCCGCCACGGCGCTGCCGGCGGAGGCGGCGAGCCCTTCCGCCATCGCGGGCGCGGCGCGCGCGCCGGGGCCGTGGGCCACGCGGCTCGTGGTGAAGGACGGCGCCGACGTGCACGTGATCCCGGTGGACCAGCTCGATCGTGCCGAGGCGCAGGACGACTACGTGGCGCTGCACGCCGGCGGCAAGAGCTGGCTCAAGGCGCAGACGCTGTCCGAGCTCGAGTCGCAACTCGATCCCGCGCGCTTCGTGCGCGTGCATCGTTCGCACGTGGTGGCACTCGACCGCATCGCGCGGCTCGAGCTGTACGCGAAGGACAGCCGGGTCGCGATCCTGCGCGACGGCACCGAGGTGCCCGTGAGCCGCAGCGGGCACGATCGCCTGCGCGAGCTGCTGTAGCCGCCGCCGCGCCGGCCGGGAACGCGGCGGTGTGCACGCCGCGTTCCCGGCCTCGCTCGCCGCGCCACGGCGTGCACGACAGCGCGGGAAGGTCGAGCCCCGTCACGCCGCGCGCACGCACGACAGGCGCGCAC
>JBGAMH010000048.1:0-21719 GCA_044223135.1 Candidatus Eiseniibacteriota bacterium
GCACCGGCACCGACGCCTGCAGCAGCGCGTTCGACAGCGCCCCGATCGAGGCCGGGAACGACGTGGTGACGCCCGGCCAGCCGCGGTCCGTGGTGACGCTCACCTGGTAGGTGGCGTCGAACATCGCGTTCGCGTTGTCCACGAGCCAGCCCAGCGTGGCCGTGGTGTTCGCGGTCACCGACGTGTCCGGCGCGCAGGACGAGAGCACGTGGTCGGCCCGCAGCGCGGCGCCCCACGTGTCGATGTCGGTGCCGCGGCCGTCGGCCCACGCGAAGTGCACGCGCGTGGCGCTCGACGTGATGCCCTGGTAGTCGCCCATGTTGGGCGCGATGTTCGAGCGAGCGGTCGAGAAGTTCGTGGTGGCCGTGCTGAGCCGCTGGTTCGCCGACCACGTGGCGCCGCCGTCGGCGGAGCGGGCCGCGTACACGTTCGCGCGCGAGCCGTACGGCGTGTCGTCGCGGAAGTCGTACCAGAACACGTACGGCAGGCCGTCCGGGCCCACCGTGATCTCGGGCAGGAAGTCGTCGTAGCACTCGGCGTCGGTGTTCACCAGCACCGGCGTGGCCCACGTGGTGCCGTCGTCCGTCCACGACACGAACACGTCGCGCTGGTCGCGGCCGCGCTCGAGCGCGCCGTTGCGGCTCGCGAGCACCGCGCGCAGCCGGTACGGACGATTCGCGGTCATGCCGCCGACCCCCGCCATGCGCAGGTAGTAGGTGCCGGCGATGGACGACTTGAACAGGATCAGCGACTGCGCCGCACCGTTCAGCGTGGTGAGGTCGCCCGCGAAGCACAGCGACTGCAGCGAATCGGGCGCCGGCGCCAGCACGCGCAACGTGTAGGCGATGTCCGTGGCGAGCGAGTCGGCCCACACCGCCACGCCCCAGCCGGCTCCCAGCGACAGCGCGTACCAGTCCTGGTCCGAACTGCTCGCGAGCGTTCCGCGCACCGTGACGGGCAGCGACAGCGCGTTCGCCCGGCCCGCGAAACCGTTGTTCTCCACCTCGCTGAACGACGCGACCGGCGCGAAGTTCTCGTCCTGCTGGTTGAACGACTCCGCCCACGCCAGGTACACGCGCCCGCGGTGCGCGCCCGTGCTGCGATCCACCGCCATGCTCGCGAAGTCGATGCCGCGCTCGCGGTTGAATCCCGGCGCGCCGGTGCCGAAGTTCGAGAAGTGCTTCGTGGCCGTGACCTCGGCGCCGAACGCCGCGCCGCCGGCGGGCGAGCGCCGGTAGCGGTAATTGTCCGCCGCCGTCACGAGGTCGATCGCGTTCCACATCGCGTGCACCTCGCCCCCCGGCCCCACCACCACGCGCGAGCCCTGCACGTAGCCGTTGTCGGGCTCGGACGAGAGCTTCGTGGCCGCGCCCCACGTGGCGCCGCCGTCGGTGGACCGGTAGAAGTCGATCTGGTCCAGCGTGGTGAACGTGGTGTTCGTCACGTACACGTTGTGCGTGGCCGGGTCGACGGCGATCCACTGCTTGTCGAGGAACGCGCTCGTGTACGACACCGTGCGCACGGCCACCGCGTTGTCCCACGCGAACACGCCGGCGGCGAAGTGGCCGTACGCCACGCCGATCGCGTTCTGGTCGGTGCCGACGTCGGCGAGCCCGCAGTAGAAGAAGCGGCCGCTCGACTCGTCCACCGCCACCACCGGATCGCTCGACCACAGCCAGCCCGGCAGCCCGGCCGGCGCGGGCGGGGTGCCGATGTCGGTCCACGACGCGCCGCCGTCGATGGACGTGGCCACGCCCTGCGAGTGGCCGCCCGACACGAAGCCCTGGCCGTCGTTCCACGCGGCCAGCAGGAGGTCGCCGAGCGCGGCGACCGACTCCTCGGACTGGGCGGCGCCCACGACGTCGCCCACCGGGTTGTTGATGCGCACGTTGGTGGGAGCGACGAGCGCCGCGAGCGGCGAGCCGTCGCGAGTGGCCGGCGGCGCCGATGCGGCCGGCTGCCATCCTGCTTCCACGGCCGCGGGTTGCGCGTGCGCGCCGGGCCGGGCCTTGCCGCGTCGCGCGCGCTTCGCCTCGCGCATGCGCTCGGCCGCCTTCGCGAAGTGGCGCCGCGCGCCGCGCCAGACCAGGTCGCGCTTCAGCGCGACGAACGCGCGCTGCTGCGCCGCGAGCTGGTCGGCCGACGGGCGCGTCGTTTCGCCCGGATCCTGCGCGAAGCTCTCGGCCGGGAGCGTGGTCGCGGCGAACGCGACGGCGAGCGCGAGCGGCATGAGGCCGCGCAGGGCATGGCGAATCAAGGAGTGCTCCTCGCGAGGATGGCGATGGTGCCCGCCGGGGCGGCGTCGGGACGCAGGATAGACGCGAGCCCTGCCTTGTGCGCGGAAGATTGCAGTTGGCCGCGCCCAGCCCGCTGCGGCCCAGCCGGTTGGGGCGCTGGCGGCGGACCTGGCGGCCTTCCCGTTGCCCGCCAACGGGTTGTCCCCACCCATCTGCAATCTTCCGCGCACCGTGCACGCGAAGGCCCCGGGCGGGTTCGCCCGGGGCCTTCGTTCGGCGGCGGCGCGGGCCGCCCTCACGTCACTCGACGAACGCCACCTTCACGGAGCGCGACTCGCGGCCGCGGCTCAGGCGCACCATGTACACGCCCGGTCGCAGCGTGCTGCCCTCCACCAGCGAGACGCGGTGCGTGCCCGCGCCGAGCGAGCCCACCTCGCGGAAGCGCACGCGGCGGCCCGCCAGGTCGAGCAGCTCGAGCGCGGTCGGGCTGCCGTCGGGCAGCGAGAACGACACCGACAGCGAGCGGCGCGCCGGGTTCGGCCACGCGCCCGTCAGCGCGAACACCGCGCCGGCACGCGGGGCGTCCACGCCGAACTGCGCGATCGTGAACACCGCGTCGCTCGCGTCCTGCCGGTTCGGGAACGTGCTGTCCTGCACGCGGACGCGCGCGGTGGCCGAGTACGGCGCGGTCACCGTCCACGTGAACGACGTGCCGGCCTGGTGCGCGGCGATCGTGCGCCAGTTCGCGCCACCGTCCAGCGACACCTGCACGTCCACGGCCAGCACGCCGGAGCCCTTCGTCCACGCGATCGTGTGCTCCTCGCCGTCGGCCCACGCCTCGCCGCCGTTCGGCGACGTGACCGCGATCGACGTGGACACCAGCGAGCCGCAGCTCCCGGCCAGGCGCGCCAGGTTGCCCGCCGTGTTCTGCAGCGCGAGCAGGTCCGGAAGCCCGTCCTCGTTGAAGTCGCCGATCACCAGGTTGCGCGGCTGGTTCGGCGTCGCCGTGGCGACCGCGGCGGCGAACGTGCCGTCGCCGACGCCGGCGGCCGCGTTGCCGAGCAGCACCGAGAACGTGCGCACCGAGCTGCCGTTGGCCACCGTCAGGTCGGACACGCCGTCGCCGTTCCAGTCGGCCACCGTCAGGCCGTACGGCGTGGTGCCGCAGGCCACGTTCACGGCCGCGGCGAACGTGCCGTCGCCCACGCCCGCGGCGCCGTTGCCGCGCAGCACCGACACCGAGGCCGAGCCCGAGTTGCCCACCGCGAGGTCGGTGATGCCGTCACCGTTCCAGTCGCCGGTCACGATGCTGTACGGCTGGCTCTGGCACGGATAGGTGACGGCCGCGGCGAACGTGCCGTCGCCCCTGCCGGCGGTGCCGTGGCCCAGCAGCACGCGCGCGCCGCTCGTGGTGGCCGCGGCGATGTCCCAGACGCCGTCGTCGTTGAAGTCGTCCACGATCACGGCCTGCGTGCTGCCCGTGGCGAACGTCGCGGTCGGAGTGAACGTGCCCGTGCCGATGCCGGCGGCACCGTCGCCGTGCAGCAGGCGCAGGCCGCCCGAGCCGCTCGCCACCGCGAGGTCGGTGATGCCGTCCTCGTCGAAGTCGGCCGGCGCGGCGTCGATCGGCTCGCCCGTCAGCGGCACCGTCTGGCCCGCGGCGAACGTGCCGTCGCCCACGCCCGCGGCGCCGTTGCCCAGCAGGACGCTCAGCGTGGCGTCGCCCGTGTTCAGCGCCACGAGGTCGGCGATGCCGTCGCCGTTCCAGTCGCCGGTCGCCAGGCCCGCCGGCGACGTGCCGACCGGGGCCGTGGTGGGCGCGGCGAACGTGCCGTTGCCCACGCCGGCCGTGCCCTGGCCCAGCAGCACGCTCACGGTGCTCGTGCCGAGCGTGGCCACCGCCACGTCGGCGATGCCGTCCTCGTTGAAGTCCTCGCGCACGCCCTTCATCGGCGTGGCGCCCGTGGTGTACGACGCCGCCGTGCCGAGCGCGCACAGCGTGCCCTTGACCTCGCCGAGCCAGTCGGTGGTGTCCGCGGTGCGAATGCCGCGCACGCGGTACCAGTACGTGCCGAAGCCGGTGTCGGGGAACGTCGTCGTCACGCTGCTGCCGCGCCGCGGCGAGTTGAAGTCCAGCGGCACCGTGCTGCGGTGCACCTCGTAGCGCAGCAGCCCGGCCACGGTGCCCGCGGTCCACGTGAGGTTGGCGCCCGTGGACGTGGGCGTGAACACCAGCGAGCGCGGCGGCTGCGGGAACGGCACCGTGCGGCAGATCGCGGACTCGGCCCCTTCGCGCATCACCAGGATCGACGCGGGGTGGAAGTCGAGCCGGATGCCGTTCGCGACGCCCGCGAGCAGGTGGCAGTAGCTCATGATCGTGCCCTTGCCGCCGGCCGGCAGCTGGCGCGGCGCGCTGTTGCACGTGCCTTCGGTGGTGTAGCACGTGTCGAGCAGCGCGCCGATCGGCGCGTAGCCGCTCGACTGCCAGAAGCAGCTGTGCGTGTGCGGCGAGCCGAAGTTGTGCCCGATCTCGTGCGCGATCACCTCCACGTCCCACGTGGCGGTGGTCGTGGGGTAGGTGTACGCCGCGTCGATCGCGCTGACCGCGTAGCCCGTGGTGCCGCAGAGGCCGTTCAGGTAGGCGATGCCGCCGCCCAGGTTGCGGCCCGACACGAGGTGCGCGATCGAGCGCGACACGCCGGGTCGGTTGTTGGTCCACCAGTTCTGGAACTCGGGCAGCTGTGTGCCGGTGGAGGTGGCCGTGTAGGGGTCCGCCGCCACGGTCCAGAAGTTCAGGTAGGGCACCTTCAGGCGCGTGTTGATGTCGCGCTCGTAGATGAGCGACACCGTGGCCATCACGTTCGTCATGTAGGTGGTGGCCGCCGCCAGGTTGTCGCCGAACTTGTTGTGGTAGAGCTCCCAGTCGCAGTCCACCGCGACGTCGAACCACAGCCGCTGCGTGGTGGCCAGCGTCGTGAGCGGCTCGGCCGCGGGCTTGCGCAGTCCGTTCGGCGCGAGCCACGCCGGCTCGCCCTCGTCGCCGCACTGCCACGTGGCGGGCGTGCCCGACGGCTCGAGCGCGCTCTCGGGCGCGAGCGCGTGCATCGGCGCGGCCTTGCCGAAACCGGCCGCGGTCTCGGCGGGCGCGATCACCAGCCGCTCGCCGCCGCGGTCGATCACGCCGCTCACGCCGTCCCGCGACATCGTGACCACCGCCCACGAGGTGGGCTCGCCCTCGATGCCGCCGCGGAACACCTGCACGTCGACGCCGGCCGGGCGCGTGCCGTTGCCGTCGGTGACGAACACCGCGTCGCTCGTCACCACGTCGTCGGGGCTCAGCAGCAGCACCAGGTCGCCGTCCGCGCCCGGCACCACCAGCCGGCCGCCGCCCGCGGCGCGGAACTCGGCGATGCCGTCGGGGCTCACGTCGAGCAGCGTCGCTCGCGACTCCGGACGCGACGACAGCGCGATCGGCAGCCGGTCGGCCGACACGTTCGCTCGCGCGAACACCGACGCGGCCGCGTGCGCGATGCCCGGCGCCAGCGAAGCCGCGGCCACCGCCAGCGCGAGCAGGAACATCGATCGAGTGAACCCATCACGGCGCATCGGAAACACCTTTCCCTCGCGGAGCAAGTTGTCGGAGCACGCCGGCGTTGCGCCGGCGATCAGGCGTGCCAGGGGGCCGCCATGAGCCAGAGGAACGCGACGAACAGCACCAGCTGGAGCGCATTGCCGAGCCGCCACCGGCCCACGCCGGAGTTCCAGCCGACCGGCTCGCCGCCACCGTTGGCGGCGGCCGCGCGCGCGGTGTTCGCGAGCTTCGCCGAGATCGGCAAATCGAGCACCGCCGCCACCAGCACGTTGAGCACCCACAGCCCGTTCACGATGCGGAACGTCGGCGTGTCGGACATGCGGTAGCCCGCGGCCATCGCCAGCAGGTTGCCGGCGAGTCCCAGCAGGATCAGCGCCGGGAAACCGATGAACAGGCTCGCGCGACGGTTCACCGCCAGCAGCGCAGCCTTCTCGGCCCAGGACTCGGCGCGACGGACGGCCAGCATGTTGAGGTGGGCGGCGAACAGCGCGCCCACGTAGAAGAAGGCCAGCAGGACGTGGACGAACTCGATGACGTGTCGGGGCATGCACTCTCCGGGGCGGCACGTGGGGTGGGTGGATACGGCGCGAAAGTGTATCCGCCCGCCCGCGCCGGACCCAAGCGGGGGGGCGTGCGCGGAAGATCGCCGTCGGGTCAGCGGAAGGCGTTGCCGCACTCCGGCCGGCGCCCCGTCGGGGCCGCCGGGGGCGTACCGGCTGCCGCGCAGAAGGTTGCCCGGCCCGACGGCGATCTTCCGCGCACAAGGGGGGCTTGCCTCCGCGCGGAGGCTCGGCGACTGTCCGGGCCATGATCCCCCGTGTCGTGCTTCGCATTCTCCGGGCGGCGGCCTTCGGCGTCGCGGCGGCGTTCGCGCTGGTGCCGCTGGCCGTCGGCGCCGCCGGCGCCCAGGTGCGCACGAGCCGGCCGCCGTTCCACATCCCGGCCGACTGGGTGCGCTTCCGGCCGGCCATCGACCGGTTCGACACGCTGGAATCGCGCGGGCGGCGCGCCGAGGCCTGGGCCTACCTCGACTCGCTGGTCGCCGCCCAGCGCACGCGCGGCAACCGCCGCTGGCTCGTGCAGGCGCTGGTCAAGCGCGGAGGCACGCGCGCCTTCCGCGGCGACTACCGCGGCGGCGAGCCCGACCTGGCCGAGGCGCAGCGCACCGCGCGCGCCGTGGGCGACACGCTCGGCGAGATCCTGAGCCTCCAGTACATGGCCTACGCGACGAACGCCGCCGGAAGGCTGTCGGTGGCGCGACCGATGTACGACCGGATGCTGTCGCTGTCGATCGCGCGCCGCGACCTGTCGCACCAGGCGTGGGCGCGCATGGGGCTCGCCTACATCGACCTGCGCTCGGGCGCGACACGGCGTGCGAGCATCGGCTACCGCAACGTGGTGCGACTGGCGCAGGCCTGCGGCGACACGCCGGCGCTGCTCGAGGGGCGCATCGGGCTCGCGAACGTGCTGAACGTGCTCGGCGACTACGACGCCTCGGTCGCCGAGTACCGCCGGCTGATCGCCGAGGCCACGGCGGCGAACTTCAAGCAGACGGTGGCGAACGCGCTGCTCAACCTGGCGCAGGTCGAGCAGATCCGGGGCGATCCCCAGATCGCCGCGCGTCTGCGCGAGCAGGCCGAGCAGACGTATCTCTCGATCGGCGATCGCCCCGGGGCGCGCGGCGCCGCGAAGCAGCGCGTGGATGCGCTGCTCCAGCTGGGGCGCGCCGACGCCGCGGCCGAGATCCTGGTGCCGCTGATCGCCGAGGCCCGCACGCGCGGCGCGCTCGAGGACTGGGCCGACACGCGCATGTCGCTGTCGGTGGTGCGCCGGTACGAAGGGCGCTTCGACGAAGCCGAACGCATCCTGCGCGACGCGCTCGTGGTGGGCGACAGCCTGTCGCCGCGCTCGCGCCAGTTCCTGCGCGCGGAGCTGGCCAGCCAGTTCCTGGTGCGGCGGCGGTGGGCCGACGCGCTCGCCTGCGCCGAATCGCTGCGCGCCATGCCGGGCTTCCCGATCACGTCGTCCCTCCGCTCGCGCACGGCCAGCATCGCCGTGCTCGCGCTGGCCGCCCTCGACCGGCCCCGCGAGGCGCGCGAGTGGTTGCGGTCCACGTCGGCCGCGGGCGACGGCGCCCCGCAGGAGGACAGCCGCTCGGACCTGGCGGAGGCCATCGTGTGGCGAGCCGAGGGCCGGCTCGACAGCGCACTGGTGGCGCTTCGCCGCGTGCTCGTCCAGTGGCGCGAGCGGCGCGCGATCAGCGGCGACCTCGAGTGGCGCGAGTCCTACCGCGGCCGCGCCGGCACGTTCGTGGGCGAACTCATCGCGACGCTCGTCGCCGAGCCGTCGGTTCCCGCGGGTGCGCCGCGGGCCACGCGCGCGTTCGAAACGCTGCAGTCGGCCAAGTCGCTCACGCTGAGCGAACGCATGGAGCGGCGCGCGCTGGCGCTGCGCTCGCCGGAAGGCGAGGCGCCGCTGACGCTGCGCCGCGTGCAGCGCGCCCTCGCGCCGGGCGAGATCCTGCTCGACTACCACGTGGGAAGCGGTGCGTCGGTGGTGTTCCTGGTCACGTCGCGCGAGATCCGCATGCGCGAGCTGCCGGGCTACGGCGATCTCGCGACCACGCTGCAGCGTGCCGCGGGCCTCTTCGAGCGGCCGGGCGCCGACACGACCTCCGTGCGCGCCGACGCCGAGGCGCTGGCGGCGCTCGCCTGCCCGGGCTTCGGCGACGTGCTCGCCGGCGCGCGACGCGTGGTCGTGTCGCCCGACGGGCCGCTGCACGACCTGCCGTTCTCGCTGCTGCCCGCGTCGCCGGGCGGCCCGCCGCTGCTCGCGCTCGCCGAGGTCGCGCGCGTGCCGTCGGCCGCCGTGTTCGTGCAGCTGCGTGCGCGCGCCCTGGTCACGGCGCCGCGCGGGCTGCTGGCGTTCGCCGGCGCCCGCAACGCGCGCGGCCAGCGGCTGCCGGGCGCGCTCCAGGAAGTGCGCTGGCTGGCCTCGCGCTACGCCGGCACCGACGCGCGCTCGTCGAGCGACGTGAAGCGACCCGCCGACCTCGCCCGCGACCTGGCGCGCTACCAGGTGCTGCACCTGGCCGGGCACGCATCGCGGGACGACCAGCAGCCCTGGCGGAGCGGGCTGCTGGTGGGAGACGGCGCCGGCGGCGACGACTGGCTGCGCGCCGCCGAGATCTCGCGGCTGCGCTTGCCCGCGCGGCTCGCCGTGCTGTCGGCGTGTCGCTCGGCCGGCGTGTGGAGCCATCCCGAGGGCCAGCTCGGCCTGACCACGGCGTTCCTCAGCGCCGGCGTGCCGGCCGTGATCGCCACCCAGTGGCCCGTGCGCGACGAAGCCGCCGAGGCCTTCACCCGCGAGTTCTACCCCGGCCTCGCCCGCGGCCTCACCGCCTCGGCCGCCCTGCGGCAGGCCCAGCTCGCCCTGCGCTCCCGGCCCGGGACCGCCTCGGTCTCGGACTGGGGGGCCTTCGTGCTGGTGGGCGAACCCGGCGTGCGAGTAACCTTGCGCCCGGTCGGCGTTTCGGGCCCCATCACTCCCCGGCCCTGACCCGTCATTCCCCTGCGCGCCGGGAGCCCCCGGCCCCGCGTTCGGGCCCGGCAGCCCACCGCCGCTGCATTCGGCGTGTGATTTTCCTCCTCGACCTTCGTTTTCTCGAATGACGAACAGCCACGGCGACGGTCAAACCGACGAGCAGCTCGTCCGGATCGTGCAGAGCGATCCCGACGGAGTTGTGGGTCGCAGGGCCGCCTCGGAACTGCTCGGGCGCTATCGCACGCGAACGTACGCGTGGTGCTTCCGCCACGTGCGCGAACACGAGCTGGCGCTCGACCTGGCCCAGGACGTCCTGGTGTCGGCGTGGAAGGCCATGCCGAGATTCGTGGAGCGTGCACGCTTCTCGTCGTGGCTGTTCGCCATCGCGCGCAACCGCTGTCTCACCGCGCTGCGCGGCAGGAGCCTGCGGCGCGACGAGGCCGTGGACCCCGACGAGTTGCTGGACGACGGACCCGATCCCATCGAGGAGCTGGCCCGCCGCAACGAGGAGGAGGCCGTGATGTCGGCGATCCGGGACGTGCTCGACGCGCGAGAGCAGGAAGTGCTCTGGCTGCGTGCCGTGGAGCGCCTGCCGGTGGACGAGATCACGCGACTCATGCAGCTCGGTGGCGCCTCGGGCGCCCGCGGCGTGCTGCAGACGGCGCGCCGCAAGCTGCGCGCGGCGCTGGACCGCCGCGAGGGGAGGATGTCGTGAACGACGATCGCATCCGCGAGGTGAGCGACATCGCCGAGCTGGCGCACCTGGACGAGACCGACCCGCGGCGCATCGAGGCCATGCGTTCGCCGCGCACGCGTGCACTGCTCGCCACGTACCAGGACTTCCTCGAACAGCCGCCCGCCGAGCCGCTGCCCGGCGCGAACCTGCTCGATGCCGACCGGCGCCTGGCCGAGGCGCTCGATCGCGAACTCGCACTGCCCGCGGCTGCCGTCGGCGAGCCCGGAGCGGCCACCACCGAACCCCGCCGCGCGTTGAAGGACGAGCCGCGGCGCGGCCTGCTCGAACTGTTGTTCGCGCCCGCGCTCCGACCGGCGTTCGCGCTGGCCGCCGTGGTGCTGGTGGCGGGCGCCGTGTGGATGGGCACGAGCCAGCGCCGCACGCCGGCCGACGAGCCCGTGATGCGTGGCGATGCGGCCGGCAGCTTCCGGGCGCAGATCCAGTCGCAGGCCGAGGGCCGTGCAACGCTCACCTGGACCACGGTGACGGGCGCCGACCACTACGAACTGCGCTTCTACGCGCAGGACCTGAGCGAACGCGGCCGCGTGGACCTGGGGCCCGAGACCCGCGTCGAACTCCTCGCGGGCCAGCTTCCCGTCGGCCTGCTGAGCGGCGAGGTCATGCTGTGGCAGGCCTTCGCGATGAAGGGCCACGACGTGCTGGCCGAGTCGCCGACCGCCACGATCCGGCTGCCGTAGCCCGACCGCGCGCAACTCCGGTCACGGACGGCGCGAGACCCCTCGCCGTCCTGCGCGCTGCCGGCCCCGGGCGCTCCACCGCCCGCCCCGCTGGGGCCCCGCCGGGCCGCGTTCGTCGCCCCGGCCGACGGATCGACGTAACTCGATGACCTGTTCGGGCCGTCTTTTTCGCATTGGTCAGTGTGATTCCTGAGCGGTTCGGCGTTCTAACTCAGGGACAGCGGGTGTCGAGTCGACGGCGGAAGCATGGGCCGTCGTCGACCGCACTCCCACGTCGCGATGGCGAACGAGAAACGGGCTGCATCTGCGAGGCTGCAGCCTTCATCGGGGGATGAACTCGTAGCGATCGCACGCGCACGGCGGTCGGGGGCGACCCTGGCCGCCGTTGCGGCTTTCCGGGGCCGCCTCGCGCTGCAGCGCCATCGGGAGGTCGATGCCCCGGCGCCGGGCCAGCCACACCGCAGTCCAGCCGCGCCGGAAGGCCCGCCGCGAAACGAACCGGCCCGTGCGTAACGCCGTGAAGGCGCCCGCACGGGCCGGCGACTCGGTGCTGTTTTCCCGGGTCTACTGGCCCCAGCCCGAGAGCGCCACGTTCACGGTCGGCGCGTTGCTGGCGTTGCTCGTGATCGTGAGGGATCCGGCGTAGTGGATCGGGGCGGTGGGCGCGAAACCCACCATGAGCTTGCGCGACTTGCCCGGCGCGAGCGAGAACGTGGTGCCCGACACGACGAACGGCGCCGCGGTGCTCACCGAGGTCACGTTGAGCGTCGCGTCGCCGGTGTTGGTCACCGTCACGGTGGTGTTGGCCAGCGCGTTCACGGGCACGGTGCCGAAGTCGTACGACGCCGGCGTCACCGAGATGGCGGCGGCGGCGTGCGCGCTGACGGCGAACGCCGAGAACGCGAGGGTCAACAGGGCGAGCGACAGGGCCAGCTTCTTCATGCTTCTGCCTCCGGAAGCGAGGGTGGTCCGTGGCGCCGGCTCGCTTCGGGAACGCGTGCTGCTTTTCCCTCGGTCCGCGCCGACGTCGCGGGTGCCGCCTGCACAGGGGCAGGGCGTGCACGCCCGGACGACAGCGGAGCCGGCCCGCGTTCAAGACCCGGGCTCGGCGGGCGACGCACATTTTCCTTCTTGAAAATCCGGCGCCCGGGTGTCGTCGTGTCGGGCACACGCGTCACGTTCACCCATCCGAGTGCGCGGGCCGTGTCCGACCCGGACGCTCCCCCTTGGGAAGTCCATCGTGACGTGTTCGCACGCCAGGAGGCCGAATGAAGCGGATCCGGTTCATCCCCGTCGTACTCGCCCTGCTCGCGCTGGCCGCCGTGCATCTGGTCGGCTGCAGCAGGGACTCGGGCCCCATCACCCGCGTGGCCTCGCCGAGGTACCTCGTCGTCGGCGGCGCGTTGCCCGCAACGGTCAACCTGGACGAGCTGGTCTACGAGGAGCTGTCCGGCACGCTCGAGCCCGGCGTGGGCGGGCTCATGGGGCGTTATCTCTCCACCTGGCCGAAGAACTCGTGGTTCTCGCTCATCGTGCCGCCGGACGCGATCGCGGAGAACGGCGCGCCGGTCGCCTTCAAGCTGCGCGTTCCGAACAAGGACTCCTATCTCGCACACCCCGAGCTCGACAGCACGCTCGTCATCCGGCTCGAGCCCGAGGGCGTGTACTTCGCCGACACGCTCACGGTGCAGGGCACCTGGATGCCCTGGCGGCCGGCGCCGACCGGATCCACGCTGAAGTACTACTCGGGTGCGGACTCGGGACTCGCGCGCGTGGAGTACATCCCGAGCACGAATCGCTACCGCGTGACGTTCGCCGTGAGTCACTTCTCGGACTGGGAGATCGGACCGAAGCGGCGCAACCCGTGATCCGCGAGCGCTCGCGCGGGCTACGGCTCGTTCACCTGGAAGAACGCCCAGTCGGCGAGATGGACGCGACGGGGATCGGCGCTCCGGGTGTCGAGCTGGGCCCTGCGGAGCGCGGCCTCGACGGAAGCCCCCTCGAGCCAGTGACGATAGAACCGCGCGGCGAAGTGCCGCGCGGCTTCGTCGTCGATGCGCGTGGAGGGAGCGAGCACGCGGTCGGCGCCCGCCGCGAGGAAGCTGCGCACGAGTCCGGCGTGCCCGGGGCCCGCGGCCCGGCGCACGCCCTCGGCGGCCTCGCACGCGGACAGGTAGACGAGCCGGGCATGCAGGTCGAGCCGTCCGATCTCGGCGGCGGTGAGCGGCGCGTCGCCCGTGCCCGCCAGCAGCAGCGACGTGCTGTCGGCGAACCCGCGGTAGACGAGTGCGTGGCTCGAGACGTGGATCACGTCGTAGGCCGAGAGCTCGCGGGCCGTGAATGCGGCGCGAGCGGCGGCCGCGCCCACGCGCAGCGTGGCGGCTCCCGCGGGCCACAGCGCGTGGATCTCGCGCGCCTCGCGCTCGGCGTGCCGCAGCGTCGGCAGTCCGGCATCGCGCCCGCGCGCGCTGCCGTCGACGCCCAGCGCCAGCAGCCGCAGCGGCGCGCGCGCGGGGCCGATGTCGCGCGCGTCGCCGCGGCGCGGCGCCTGCGCGAGCACGATCGGGCCGCGGTCGAGCCAGTCGCGGCCGGCGGGCCCGTCCTGCGGGAGCGCCGCCCAGGGGACCGCGAACAGCGGACCGTCGGGAACGATCGTGAGCGTGGAGTCGCGCGGCCAGCCGCCCTCGAATCCGCCGAGCACGCGCGCGAGCGCGGCGACCTCGGCATCGACCGGCCGGCGGCCGGGCTGCTGCATGTCGGCCACGACGGGGGCCATCGCCTCGAGGATCTCGCGCTCGCCCGGCAACCGGACCAGCGACAGCTCGCCCGCCGTGGCGGTCCAGCGGAACGAAGCGTCGCGCCCCACGAAGTAGACGAGCTGGGGCTCGACGAGCTTCGCGGATGGCGCGGCGGCGGCGCGGCCCCACGCGGGCAGCACGGCCGCGGCCTCGGCCAGCAGCCGCTCGGCGTCCCGGCCGCGCGGCGCGGCGCGGCCGTCGCCGACGGCCAGCGCGAGCACGCCTTCGACGAGTTCGCGGCGCACGTCGTGGTCCACGAACGTGCCGTCGCCCGCGGGCCACTGTCGACGCTCGCCCTCCAGTCGCCGGCGCGCGCTCGCGTACGCCGCGCTCGCTTCGTCGCGGCGGCCGAGCCCGGCGAGCGCTCGGCCCGTCTCCAGGTCGAGCCGCACGAGCAGGTCGGGCGGCGATTCCGCGCGGGCGACCGCACGCGCCCGCGCTCGAGTCTGGCCAAGCGCCGGCTCGAAGCGCCCGCGGCGCGACTCGGCCATCGCCCAGCAGCAGGCCCGACAGGCGCGTGCGGAAGCGGCCGCCGAACGCCGCGCCGCTGTCGGCCGCGGTCAGCGCGATCGCCTCGTCGAATCGCCCCTGGTCGAGCAGCGCGGACGCGAGCCACATCCGGCTGCGGGCGGTGGCGTCCGCGTCGTGGCGCGCGGTGGCGAGCGACAGCGCCTGGCGATAGGCCGAGTCGGCGGCCCGCGCGTCGCCGCGGCCCTGCGCGAGTTCGCCGCGCACGCGCAGCAGTTCCCACTCGCGGCCCGGATCCGGCTTGCGCTGGAGCGCACGGCGCGCCTGTTCCAGCGCCAGCGCGGCGCGGCCGTACAGGCCCTGCCGGGCCTGGAATCGCCCGGTGGCGAGGGCGAGGTCGAACGCCTCGTTCCGGTCGCCGAAGCGGCTGCCGAGGCGGTCGCGCAGGGAGTCGAGCGCGACGATCGAACTCCAGGCCAGCGCCGGCCGGCCGCCCTCGGTGCCGTCCTCGATGATCTGCAGGTGCAGCTCCGCCAGTTCGTGCGTCCACGAGAAGTCGGAACGCCGGCCGGCCGCGATCGCGAGCAGCGAGTCGACCCTGCCGTAGTCGCCGACTCGCAGCCAGTACTCGGCCTCGATCAATGGGAAGCGGGCGAGGCTGCGGGGGTCGCCGTACGCGTCGATCCGGCGCCGGGCGTCGGCGAAGTACACGCGACACGAATCGAGGTTGCCGAGCAACAGGTGGCGCCGGCCGATGTTCGCCTCGTGGATCGGCACGTTCAGCGAGTCGTCGTCCGCCAGCGCGAGCACGAGTCCGCGGCGGTACAGCACCAGCCCCCGCTCGTACTGGCCGAGGCCGTCGGTGAGGATGCCGGCGTGGTTCAGGCACTCGGCGGCGAGCGGCGTGAGCCCGGAACGCATCGCCGAGTCGGCGCACGCCTCGTACAGGCCGAGCGCCGGTTCCGCTTCGCGGCGGGCCGCCAGCACCTCGGCCCGCTCCAGCATCGCCAGCGGCACCACGTAGCGGTTGCCGGTCTCGCGGGCGACGGCGCGCGCCAGGTCCTCGGCCATCACCGCGGCGTGCAGCGCGTCGTCCAGGTGGTCGCCGTCCGCCAGCGCGCGCTCGATCTGGAACCACGCCTCCAGTTCGAGCCGCCGGCCGCCCAGCCGGCGCGCCTCCGGCAGCGCTTCGATCGCCAGCCGCGCGGCCTCGTCGCCATGGCCGAGCATGCGTTCGTAGCGCGCCATGCGCAGCGTGAACCACACGCCGAGCCACGGGCTCACTTCCGCGCGTCGCTGCCAGGCGCGCCGGAACCCCGAGTCGGCGAGCCGCGATCCACCCGGGCGCCATTCCTCCAGGTAGGCGCCCACCGCCGTGGACGTGTCGGGGAAGTCCGACCGGTCGAAGAGCGCGGCGAAGCGATGCGGTTCCACCAGCAGGCTCGAATGGAAGTCCGCCAGCTCGGGCCACAGCGGGCTCGCGAGGTCGGCGCGCCAGCACGCGTACAGGCTCTCGCACGCGGCGGCGCGATCGCTCTTCCGATCGAGCCGCTCCATCAGCCCGTAGTACCGATCGAGGTCGCGACGCACGGACGGTTCGCCGCCGTCGGCGCCGCGCAGGGTCGCCCGCGACGCCTCGATCGCCGGCCGCAGCTGCTCGGAGAGGGGCACGTGCGCGAGGCGTTCGTCCTTCGCGGCGGGCGTGCAGCCCGCGGCCGCCAGCACGACGCACGCGGCCGCCACGATCAGGCCGCGCATCCGCGGACCGGGTATGCGAGTCATCGCTTCCGTCCTTCGCTTGAACTACCGTCGGATCGAGCGGGCGTCCCGGGACCCGCGGAGTCCCCGACGCGATTCCGTCGGAGTCTTCGCTGCATCGGGCGCGGTGATGATCGCGCCCCGCGCCGCGCAAGATAGCCGAGCCGCCTTCTCGAACGACAGACCCAGGATCGTCATTCCCTTGCCTCCCGAGCCCCTCGACCACGACATCGCGGCCTACATCGCCGGCGACGACACGGCGGGCGGCCGCATCTGCCACGGGCTCGAGTCGGTGATCCGCACCGAGGTCGAGCGCTTCCTGCACGCCGCCGACTCGGACCACGACGACGTCGTGCAGGAGACGCTCGTGAACTTCCTCGCGTACCTGCGTCGCGCCGGTCGCGGGCCGGATCGCGCCGTGGCGTTCGTGGTGACGATGGCCGGCAACCGCTGTCGCAACCTGTACCGCTGGCGCCGGCGCCGGCCCACGCTGCAGCTGGACCAGGCGACCGACTGGCTCGCGGGCGACGGTGACGATCCGCTGGAACTGTTCGAGACTCGCGAGCGCGAGGACCTGCTGCGCCGCGCGCTCGACCGGATGGACGCCCCGTGCCGCCAGCTGCTGCTGGCGATCTACGCGGATCAGCGCCCGATGGAGGCACTGCAGCGCGAGGCGGGACTGGGAACCGTGCAGGGCGTTTACTACCGGAAGCACGCGTGCCTGAAGAAACTCGCCCGGCTCTTGAACCCCGGCCTGTTCGGCGGTCGAGAGACGGCGGGCGGACCGGACCCGCACACACCCGAACCACTGCCGCGAGGGAGACCATGAGCGAGCCACGGGAGACTCCCTTCGAGTGCGTGGATCCCGCCGTGGGCGCGCAGCTCTGGCGCCTGGAACAGGGCGACGCCGATCCGCAGCTGCGCGCGACGCTCGAGGCGCACCTGTCGGTGTGCCACGCATGCCGGCTGCTCGTGCGGCTGGACGAGACGGCGCACGACGTGGGGCGCCGCGGACTGCTGCGTGCCGTCGCGACGCGCGCCGGCGCGCCGACCGTGCGCTGGGGCCGCGCGCGCGAAGCGTGGATGCCCGCGCTGGCGCTGGCCGCGTCGCTCGTGCTGGTGCTGACGCTGCCGCCGCGCTCGGTGCTGGGGCCGGGGACGATGCGCGGGGTGGACATCGTGCGATTCGTGCGCCCGGTCGAGGGCGAGGTGGTGGCCGCGCCGCGCGTGCAGCTGCGCTGGACGCCCGTGCCCGGCGCGACGCGCTACCACGTGGAACTGCGCGATGCCGCCGGCCGGGCCGTGTGGCAGGGCGAGAGCGCCGAGCCGGCGGTGGAGATTTCCGAGCGGGGAACACTCGCGCCCGGCCAGGAGTACCGCGCGCTGCTCACCGTGCAGCCCGCCGACCTGCTGCCGCCCGGGGCGCCGAGCGTGCGCTTCCGCGCGGGCTCGCCGCCCGCGGCGTTCGCGCATCGCCTGCGCTGGGCGAACCCGGCGGTGCAGGCCGCGATGGCGCTGTCGCTGGCGTGGCTGACGTGGTCGATGTCGCGGCGACGCGTGAGTTAGCACGGTCCGACGTCGGGGCTGCTCCCCGGAGTCGCGGCGGGCCACGCCGGCTTTCAGGCCAGCGCGAACGACTCCAGCACCCGCCACGGCGCGGCGCCGTCCTGCCGGATCCGGCACGCGGTCGCGAACGGGATCGCTTCGAGCTGGCGCAGCGCGCTTGCGTGCGCCAGCGAGTTCTCCGGCGCGCGCGGGTTGCGCGGGTGCGCGAGCGTCAGGTGCGGGCGCTGGTCGCGCACGTCGTCGCGGCCGAGCACGTGCACGCGCAGCGCGCGGAACTCCCGCTCGCCCCGCACGCACGGCAGCAGGATGCCGTGACCGTCGAACGCGACGGGCGCGCCAAAGGCGAGCGTGAGCGACCCGGCGCCCGCGAGCCGTTCCCGCAGCGCCTCCGCCGGCAGCGCGGCCAGCTCGTCCTCGCGGCACAGCGTGACGTGCGCCGCGATCAGCGACGCCTGCACCGGGTCGAGCACGCGCCGCACGGCCTCGATCGGCCCCGCGTGCGGCGCGGGCACGAACAGCGTGAGCTGCGTGCGGGTGGACGTCGGCATCGCGTCGAATGCTCCGGAAGGTCGGGCGGCTCGGAACGAGCGCCGCAGCCTACGCGACCACGCCGCGCGCCGCCCATGCGCGCGCCGTCAGCCGGATCGCGCCGTCGGCACCCGCGGGCAGCGTGCGCTGCAGGTGCGCGGCGAGCGCCTGGCGTTTGGCCACCGGCAGCGCCGCCACGTACGCCGGCGCGGGGCCAGTGCCGCCCTGGAACGACGCCCAGTACTCCGCGAACGACGCGAACGCGGTCGGGATCTCGAGACCCTCGCACGCCACGCCGGCGAGCCCCGCGCCCGTGAACAGCGCGGCGAGCGGCTCGCGCTGGCAGAGCGGAAAGCGCAGGCCCTCGTCCAGCGGCGTGGCCGCGGTGTCCACCGCGCGCGCGGCGTCCCAGAACCGGCGGAGGAACTCCATGCCCTCCGCGTAGTCCCACACCAGCGCCGACACGGTGCCGCCGCGCACGGCGAGCGTTCGCATCTCGGCGACGGCGGCCGCCGGGTCGGGAAAGAAGTTCAGCGCCAGCGACGACGTGACGCTGTCCCAGCCGCCCTCGCGCGCCGGCAACGCGCCCGCACCCGCCACCACGAAGCGCACGTTCGCGCCGTCCAGGCCGCGGCGCGCGAAGTCGACGAACGACTCCGACGGATCGCACGCCACCACCGACGCCGGCGCCGCGTCGCGCACGATCGCGCCGGTCAGCGCGCCGGTGCCGCAGCCCACCTCCAGCCAGTGCGCGCCCGCCCGCACGCCCAGCCACGCCACGAAGCGCGGCGCGAGTTCGCGGCTCCAGCGGCCCATGTAGCCCTCGTAGCTGGCGCCGGCCGCCCAGCGATCGTTCGTGTCGCTCATGACGGGAGCCTCCGGGCGGATGAAACGGCGCGCGGGCGACGACGCCCGGGAGATTCGGCGAGCCGGGCGCGGCCCGCAAGCCCCGTTACGCCGCGCGATGCTGGCGGGCGTGCAGCAGTTGCTCGGCCATCTGGATGCGCACGGCCTGCACGAGCGCCGTCGACGGCTGCGACGGATCGGGGCCCTTCACCATGCCCAGCACGTTGCGGCCGATCTGCACCGGCGTCATGAGCAGGCCCCACGGGAAGCCCCACCAGCCGAGCGCCGCGCAGAACAGCGCGTCGAGCGCCTGCGTGCGCATGCCGCACGAGCGGCAGCACACCTGCGGCCGGCTCACCCACGACGTGATGAACAGCGCCGACCACACGCGGTGGCCCACGTGCACGTCGATCGGCCCGGTGCCGTGGCACTTCGGGCAGAGGCCCTGGTGCACCAGCCGCACCTGCGGCGACACCAGGTGATCGGGCAGCTCGGCGGCGGCTTCGATGAGCTGGGCGCGCTGCATGCAGCGATCGTTGCAGTAGCGGCGGTCCGCCTGCTGCTTGCCGCCGAACAGGATCACCGACCCACAACTCGCGCACTTGCCCATGGGGCCCCCGAGCGGATGCGCGCCGGTAGGGATCGCGGGGTGCGGTCGACGGCGGCGCGGAATGCGACCGGGGTATCGGCACGCGGGGCCCGCAGCCGGTGCGGAATCTCGCGGCGTCAGCGGCGCCGCGACTGGAGCGGTTCGCGCCGCGCCGGCGGGCGGTGGCGTCGCCGACCCGGCCGCGCGCGCCGCGTGGACGCCGCGCTACCGCGCCACCTTCGTGGGGTCGCCGAGCTTCTTGTTGAGCGCGATCGCCTCCTTCGCGAGCTTTCGCGCCGTGGCCGGCGCGATCGTGTCGCCCTTGCGCAGGTCGAGCGTGGCCATCTCGAACTTGCCGCCCGCCTTGAGGCGCGGCTCGATCTTCTGCAGTCGCTGCCCGCGCCAGAAGCCGTACAGCACGCGCTCGTCCTCGGCGCGGATCAGCAGCGCCGGGCCGTTGGAGAAGTAGACGAGGTGGCCCCACTTGATGACCTCGTCCAGCTGGCCTGCGCCCCGCACGGCCTCGCGCAGCGCTTCGACCAGCTCGCGCCGCCATCCACGCAGCGCGGACACGTAGGCGTCGGGATTCGCGGCGGGCGGCGTCTTCTTCATCATGGCGATGGCCTCGGTGTGGGCGGACGTCGGGGCCGCTCGTGCGAGCGCCCCGACCCGTGCGCTACTGCTTGATCTCCGGGTTCACCAGCTGCGCCAGCAGCTGCAGCGACTCCTGCCAGCCGAGGTAGCACATCTCGGCCGGGATCATGTCGGGGATGCCTTCCTGCACCGCCGTGATCTCGGTGCCGCACGACACGGCGCGCAGCGTGATCGTGGTTTCCATCACGCCCGGCAGGTTGGGATCGTCGAACTTGTCCGTGTAGCGCAGCCGCTCGTTGGGCACCACTTCCAGGTACTCGCCGCCGAACGCGTGCGCGTGGCCCGTGGTGAAGTTGGTGAACGACATCCGGTAGGTGCCGCCCACGCGCACGTCCATCTGGTGCACCTTGCCGGTGAAGCCGTGCGGCGGGAGCCACTTGGCCATGGCGTCGGGATCGGTGAAGGCGCGGTACACGCGCTCGGGCGGGGCGGTGAGGACGCGGTGCAGGCGAACGGTGCTGGGCATGGCGAGGCTCCGTCGGGTGGTCGGAAGGGCGGTGGGCGTCGAGTCGCGGGCGGCCGCGCGGCGAGGTCGCGCACTGTGCCCGGGCGAAACCCGCGTGCGCAAGAGCCAACCTGCGGGATTGCAGGACAGAGGGACGAGCGCGCCCGCGCGGATGAGACTCGCGCGTCATCGGTGCGGCGGGGCCCTCCATGAGAAGGAGGTCCGCATGAGCTTCCTCGGGTTTCGCATGGCCCATCGGGCGCCGGCCGGCGCACGCGTGATGTGCTGCGCGGCCGTGTTCGCGGCGCTCGGCGCCATCGCGCCCGCCCGGGCCCTGACCGTGAGCGGTGGCATCAGCACCACCGCCAGCGGCGGAACCAGCAGCTACGTGCCGCTGACCCAGCCCGAGAGCACCACGGGCAACGTGCAGACGCAGTCCGCGTGCGCGATCGCCAGTGGCGTGGCCGGCATCCATGCCAACGCCGGCGCGCTGGTGCTGCTGGTGGAGGCGCACGGCGCGGCCAGCACCGGCTGCGTCGGCGACCCGAGCTCGTCGGGCACGGTGTCGTACTCGGACGAGTTCCGCGTGACGTCGGCCACGCTGCCCACCGGCACGCCGGTGGACTTGTTCGTGTGCGTGCGCACGGCGTTTCGGCACGGCCTGGTGTTCGGGTGCAGCAACAACGTGTTCGAGGTGAGCGGCCAGACCGCCCACGTGAGCGCGTCGCTGCAGGGGAACGGGCCGGCGAGCACGCTGCAGGGTGGGTTCAGCGATCGGCTCAACTGCTTCGACCCGCGCTCGGTGATCTCGAGCGGCCTGCTCTCGGGCGGCGCGGGCAGCGGCGGCACGCTGACGCTGACGCAGGTGCCCGTGGGATCGATCGTGACGCTGTCGGCCACGATCGAGGCCTCCGCCGGCATCGTGTCGTTTCGCGACGGCGACGCCTCGCACGTGGAGCTGGTGCTGACCACAGGCGTGTCGTCGAACGCTCCCGTGCAGCTGGTGTCCACCACCACGCAGCAGCCGCTGGCGGGCAACGACAACTGCACCGAGTCCGCCGCCAGCGCGTGGCTGCCGCCGCCGCCCGCCGTGCTGGGTGCACCGACGGCCGCCACGGCCGGCGGGTTGGAGCTGCGCGCGCCGTGGCCCAACCCCACGCGCGGCGGCGTGTCGGTGCGCTATGCGCTGCCGGCCGACGACGACGTGGACGTGGCGGTGTACGACGTGGCCGGCGCGCGCGTGGCCACGCTCGTGCACGCT
>JBGAMH010000363.1:0-2627 GCA_044223135.1 Candidatus Eiseniibacteriota bacterium
GTTCGCCGGCCGGAGAGATCGCTCCGGCCGGCGCGACCCACGCGCTCAGTCGGCGAGCACCACCCGCAGCGAGGCCCAGGCGCGACCCGAGGACGCGCGCACGAAGTACACGCCCGGGGCGTGCGCGCCGCGCGCCCAGGAGAGCTCGGCGCGGCCGCCGGGCGCGACCGTCCAGCGCTGCAGGGAACGGCCCTGCACGTCGAGCAGGTCCACCCGCGTGGGCGAGCCCGCCGGGGCCGTGACCGCCAGCCGCAGCGGGCCGCGCGAAGGCACCGGAGACAGCGAGCGCACGCGCAGCTCGCCGGCCGCCATGGGTGCGTCGAGCGCCGACAACGGCACCAGTTTCACGTACAGGCTGTCGGCGTAGCCGTCGTTGTAGCTGCCTTCCGTGCGGGTGAGCACGAGCGTCGCGCGCAGCTGGCGCGTGCCCGCGGGCACCGCCGCGAACGACTCGCGCAGCAGCAGCGCGGTCAGCGAACTCCGCTGCGCCGCCAGCACCTGTGGCGTCGCGACGCCGCCCGTCTGCGAGCCGAGGCCGTCGAGGAACGCCACCTCGAGTTCCGCGTGGTCGTTCTGGCTGGAGAAGCCGCCGAAGTAACCGCCCAGCATCAGGCGGAGCTGGCCCGCGTCGATCGTCGCGGCGAGCGCGGACACGTCCAGCACCTGCGAGAAGGTGGACGGGCTGCCGCCGTTGCCGCCCGAGAAGAAGTTGGGGCCGCGCGCGACCGGGCCCGGATCGCCCGCCACCGGAAAGCCACCGCCGGCCGCCCAGCGGCAGGCCGTGGCCGTGCCCGTGAAGCTCCAGCCGGGCGCGCGGCACGCGGCGTAGTTGTCCGTCGAGCCCGTGCTGTCGTCGGCGCCGGGATTCGCGAGCAGGTTCGTTCCGAGTTGTGCACGGGCCGGGGTCGCGAGCAAACACACGGCGAGGAGCGGCAGCAGGCGATGGAGGAAGCGCATGATCGGGTCGGCCTCGGGAGAAAGATGACGGGACGGGTCGCGCGAGTCCCGTCGAGCGTAGCGCGGCCCCCGACGGCCGCCCGAGAGAAAACCGCCGGAGCCCATCCGGCCCGGGGCGTCGGACGCGGCGGATCGTGCGTTCTGCCCGCTCCGGACGCGCCGCGGACCCCGCCGAGGCTCGCGCGGGCTCAGGCGTGCGCGCCGTCCACCTGCACGCGGCGCAGTTCGCCCGCGAGCTTGAAGCGCACGCGCAGCACCAGGAACGACGCCACGGCCACCAGGCCCGCGACGAATCCCCACCACAGGCCGACCACGCCCATCTTCGCGCCGAAGCCGAGCCCCAGGCTCACCGGGATGCCGACGAGCCAGAAGCCGACCAGGTTCGAGATCAGCGAGGCGCGCGTGTCGCCCGCGCCGCGCAGCACGCCGGCGGCGACCACCTGGAGCCCGTCGAACACCTGGAAGATCCCCGAGATCGGGATGAGCGTCACCGCCACGGCCACCACGCCGGGCACCGACGTGTAGGCGTGCGCGATCACGCCCGGGATGGCGAACATCATCACCGCGCACAGCGCCATGAAGCCGGCGCCGACGAGCAGCGCGCTCGCCGCCACGCGGCGCGCGTGCGCCGAGTCACCCTCGCCGATCGCGTGCCCCACCAGCACCGAGGCCGCGCTGCCCGTGCCGGCCGGCACCATGAACGTGAGCGAGCAGAAGTTGATGGCCACCTGGTGGCCGCCGATCGCTTCGGCGCCGAACCAGCCCGCGAGCACGGTGATCGCCGCGAACGTGGAGAACTCGACCGAGGCCTGCACGCCGATCGGCAGCCCGATCCGCAGCATGGCGAGCAGCGAGCGCGGCGCGAACGACTCGCGCCGTGGCGGCCACACGATGTGGCCGATTTCGCGGTGCGACAGCGCGAACAGCAGCGCCAGCATCGCCCAGCGCCCCAGCGAGCTCGACAGCGCCGAGCCCGGCGCGCCCATCGCCGGCAGCCCGAAGCGCCCGAACACGAACACCAGGTTGAACAGCAGGTTCAGCACGTTGCCGACCAGGATCGTGAGCACGATCGCGCGCGTCTTCTTCATGGCCTGCAGGCTCTGGCGCATCGTCACGAACAGCATCAGCGCGAGCATGCCGGGCGCCGACCAGTGCACGAAGCCGGCCGCGCGCGGCACGACTTCGGCGGGCTGGCGCAGCAGCCGGAACACGGGCTCGGCCGGCAGGCACAGGAGGGTCATCAGCACACCGAGCACCGTGGCCATCGCCAGCCCGCGCTGCACGCCGAGTGCGGCCGCGTCGTGATCGCGCGCGCCCATGGCCTGCGACACGATCGGGTCGAGCGCCCACAGCGTGCCCATGCCGAACACCGCGAGCCCGAACACGTACAGGTTGCCGAGCGAGGCGGCCGCCAGTTCGCGCGCGCTCACGTGGCCCATGACGATGGTGTCGACGACGCCCATCAGCATGAGGCCCACCTGCACGGTCACGATGGGCACGGCCAGTCGCACGAGCGCGCGCAGGTCGTGGGTGGTGGGGACGAAGTTCCGGAGCATGGCGGAGGAATACCGCGTGCGCCGCGTGGCGGCCAGCAGGCCGCGGGCGCCGATCGGGCGCGTGGCGGGAGTGGGTGCGGGGAAGGACGCCGGGGCGGGCGCCGTTTCAGGCGC
>JBGAMH010000364.1:0-2577 GCA_044223135.1 Candidatus Eiseniibacteriota bacterium
GCTTCCGCGCGAGCGCCGCCGCCGACAGCACGGCGATCCCGGCGAGCGCCGCGCCCCATGCGGCCGGCGAAGGCACGGGCACGGCGTGCGGCTCCGACCACTCGGCGCGCGCGACCAGCGCGGCCACCACGAGGCGGGCCTCGGCGCCCTCGGCGGCGTGCGCGACCCACGCGACGACCGCGCGGCCGAGCGGCGCGCCGCCCCCGAACAGCCGCGGCAGCGTGCCCGCCGCCGCCAGCACGAGCACGGTCGCGAGCACGGCCGACCACGTGGAGCGCTTCATCGCGGCTGCTCCGCCGACTGCACGCGCTCGCGCAGCCGCTGCAGCGCGCGCGTGCGCAGCTGCGAGACGCGCGACTCGGACACGTGCAGCACCTCGCCGATCTGCTTCAGGTTCAGCTGTTCGTAGTAGTACAGCGACAGCACCAGCCGGTCCTTCGGCGCGAGCTGCGCGAACGCCGCCTTCAGCTGGTCCATCTCCTCGGCGCTCTCGATGCCCGCGCTGGGATCGGCCGCTTCGGGATCGGCGATCGCCTCGTGCAGCCGCGAATCCTCGCCGTCGCCGCCGGGCGACTGGTCGAACGCGAGCAGCGCCCGGCCCTCGGCCTCGTCCTGCCAGCGCCAGAACTGCCCCATCGGGATGCCGAGCCGCTCGGCGATCTGCTCGTGCGCCGGCATGTGCCCCAGCTCCTGCTGCAGCGCGGCGCGGGCCTCGTTCAGCTGGCGGCTGCGCATGCGGATCGAGCGCGGCATCCAGTCGCGCGCCCGCAGCTCGTCGAGCATGGCGCCGCGGATGCGCGGCACGGCGTACGTGCTGAACGCGAGCCCGCGGCCGGGATCGAACCCTTCGAGCGCCTGCACGAGCCCCACCGTGCCGGCGCCGATCAGGTCGTCCAGTTCGACGTCGCGCGACACGCGACGCGCGAGCTGGTGCGCGCTGTGGTGCACGAGCCCCAGGTAGCGGTCGAGCAGCTGCCGGCGCGCGGCCGCGTCACCGGTGCCCCGGTAGCGCGCCCACAGGGCGGCGGTGATGTCGGTCATGGACGGGTCCTCCCGGCGGAAGACACGGCGACCGCCGCCTCCGCCGCGGCGCGGGTGTGGGGAGCGAGTCGGCGCGCCACCGCACCGATCGAAGGGCATTCGTGTTCGAGCAGTGCGCCGGGACGGCGCACGCGGGATCCGAGCTCGGCGTCGTCGGGCACGTCGCCCAGGTAACCGGGCGTGCGGCGCAGGAACCGCTCGCACGCGAGCTTCAGGCGCTCGTAGACCGCCGTGCCCTCGCCCGGCTCGCGCGTGCGGTTCACCACCACGTCGTGCGGCAGCGTGGGGACGTGGACGTGCACGATCTTCATGAGCGCGTACGCGTCGCTGAGCGCCGCCGGCTCCGGCACGGCCACCACCACCAGCCGCGAAGCGCGCATCGCGCACACGCGGACCGCGCTCTCCAGCCCGGGCCCCGCGTCCACGACGACCGCGTCGAACAGGTCGTAGAGATCGGAGAGCCGGTGATGCAGGCGCGCGCGATCGACCGCCGTCAGTCCGTGCGTGCTCTCGGCGCCCGAGTCGGCGGGCAGCAGCCACAGGTCCGGCGCCACCTCCACGAGCAGGTCCTCGGGCGTGACCTCGCCCGCGGCCAGGGCGGCGAGCGGCGCGGCCGGCCGCGCGCCCAGCATCACGTGCAGGTTGCCCTGGTTCTGCGCGCCGTCCAGCAACAGCGTGCGCCGGCCGTCGCGCGCGAACTGCGCCGCCACCTGCACGGACAGCAGCGACTTGCCCGCGCCGCCCTTGCCGCTGCCGATCACGATCGCCTCGGCGCCGCCAGGACGGCGCGCCGGCGACAAGGCGACGCGGCCGCGGCCGCGCGCAGCTCTCGCCTGGTCGTTCACGCGACCTCCAGCGGCGAACGCGCCGCACGCGCGGCGCCGGGCGCCAGTTCGAGATCGGCGGGCACCTCCTGCCCGTCGGTGATCCAGCGCATCGGCCAGCCGAAGGCCTCCGCGACGCCGAACGTGGAGCGGTCGCCGGGGAACTCGTCGAGCTTCGTGGCGAGCACGTGCGTGACGCCGTAGCGCAGGTGCCGCGACGCCACCGAGCGCGCCGCGGCCGCCGACAGCCCGGCGGGCATCACCAGGTGCACCTCGTCGGGAGCGAGCGCCAGCAGCTGCGCCTGCGACGCCGCCATGTCCGCGTCCGCGGCGGGTCCGCGTCCGGCGGTGTCCACGAGCACCACGTCGTGGCCCGCGAGCCGGTGCGCGGCGCGCTCGGCATCGCGCGCGTCGTGCGCGACCTCCACCGGCAGGCGCGCGAGCTCGCCGTACTGGCGCAGCTGCTCCACGCCGCCGACCCGGTACGTGTCCAGGCACAGCAGCGCCACGCGCCGACCCCCGAAGCCGAGCGGGTGCGTGGCTTCCGCGAACGTGGTCGTCTTGCCAGCGCCGATGAGCCCGACGAAGCGCGGTCTACCAGGCGTCGCGCCGCAGGGCGCTCGCGGCGCATCCACGGCCAGCGCTTCGCGGGTCGAGGCGGCGCGGGCGCGCTCCACAGCAGCGCGGCCGCGTCGGGCTCGGCGGCCGCGAC
>JBGAMH010000049.1:0-21204 GCA_044223135.1 Candidatus Eiseniibacteriota bacterium
GCGGGGCCCGTTGCTGCTCATGGTTCACCTTCTCCTTGGGAAATGTCTGCGGATCACGGAGCCCGCCCCACGATCGGGGGATCGTGATGGGTCTCCGCGCCGCCGCACCGATTCGGCCGCGGCGGCGCGGCCCGGGAGCGACCCGCGGTCGCGCCGCCGCAGGCGGTCGCGTGTTCCTGCAGGTACTTCATCGCGTCACCGACGGTCTTGAGCTTGTCGGCGTCCTCATCGGGAATGTCGAGACCGAACTCCTCCTCGAGCGCCATCACCAGTTCCACGATGTCCAGCGAGTCGGCGCCCAGGTCCTCGATGAACTTGGCCTCCGCCGTCAGCTGCTTGGCGTCGACCTCGAGTTCCTTGGCGATGATCTCCTTGACCTTGTCCTCGTTGAACGCTGCCATCTTCTCACCTCCCGTCGGTTGGGTTTCCTGCGGTTGTTCAGTACATCACCATGCCGCCGTCCACGGCCCACGTCTGTCCGGTCACGTAACCGGAGCGCGGGGACGCGAGGAAGGCGATCACTTCCGCGACCTCGTCGGACGTGCCGAGACGTCCGAGCGGGATCTGGCCGAGCAGGTCCGCGCGGGCGGCCTCCGGAAGCTCGGCGGTCATGTCGGTGTCGATGAAGCCGGGGCACACCGCGTTCACGGTCACGCCACGCGACGCCAGCTCGCGTGCGAGCGAGCGCGTCAGCCCCAGCAGCCCGGCTTTCGAGGCGGCGTAGTTCACCTGGCCCGCGTTGCCCATCAGGCCCACGACGGACGACACGTTCACGATGCGTCCGTAACGCGCCTTCATCATCGGGCGGGCGACCGCGCGGCAGCAGCGAAACGCGCCGGCCAGGTTCGTGTTCAGCACCTCGTCCCACTGCGCGTCGTTCATGCGCATGAACAGGCCGTCGCGGGTGAGTCCCGCGTTGTTGACGAGGGCGTCCACGCGCCCGAACTGCTTCAGTGCCGCGTCGAACGCCGGGTCCACCGACTCGCTGCGCGCGATGTCGGCGGGAAACGCCTGCGCGACACCGCCGGCCTCGCGGATGCTCGCGACGGCGGCCTCGGCGCGCTCGGCGTTGCGGTTGAAGATCGCGACGGACGCGCCGCGTCGCGCGAGCAGTCGCGCGGTGGCCAGCCCGATGCCGGTGGCGCCGCCGGTGACGAAGGCGACCTGCCCGGCCAGATCGCGGCCCGTGTCGGCCGCCGGAAGCGAAGTGGATTCGGTCATGCGTTGCTCCCCGCGGCCGGCGCGAGCGCCGCCAACGTCGCCTGGAGGCTCTCGGGGTCCTCCACGTTCCAACTCGTCAGCCCCTTGTCGAGCGTGCGCAGCAGTCCGCGCAGCACCTTGCCCGTTCCCAGCTCCACGAACTCGCCCACGCCGCACTCCACGAGCCGTCGCATGGACTCCTCCCAGCGCACCGACGAGAGCAGCTGCTCCTTCAGCGCGTCGCGCAGCTCGCCGGCCGTCGACACGGGGCGCGCCCACGCGTTCGAGATCACCGGGCATCGCGGGTCGCGGATCTCCACCGCGTCGAGCGCCTCCGCCAGCCCCTGCGCGGCGCTCGCCATGAGTGGCGAATGGAACGCACCGCTCACTTCGAGCCGGATGGCCCGCTTCGCGCCCAGTTCCCTGGCGATCTCGCACGCCCGATCCACCGCCGCGGGCTCGCCGGAGATCACGACCTGCCCGGGCGCGTTCAGGTTCGCCGCGCGCACGATGCCGGCGTCGGCCGCGCGCGTGCAGGCCTCTTCCGCCTGCGCTGCGCTCAGCCCCAGCAGTGCCGCCATCGCGCCCGGGCGCTCGAGCCCGGCGCGGTACATCAGGTCGCCGCGGCGATGCACCACGCGCAGCGCGTCCTCGAACGACAGCGCCCCCGCGGCCACGCACGCGGAGTATTCGCCCAGGCTGTGCCCGGCCACGAAGTCGGGCTCGAGGCCGGCGGCCTGCACGAGCCGCCACGCCGCCACGCTGTGCGTGAGCAGCGCCGGCTGCGTGAGCACGCTCTTCTTCAGGTCCTCGGCGGGGCCTTCCCAGCAGGTGCGCGACAGTGCGAAGCCGAGCACGCGATCCGCGGTCTCGAACGTCTCGCGTGCCTCGGGAAACGCCTGCGCCAGCGCGTGGCCCATGCCGACGGCCTGGGCGCCCTGGCCGGGAAACAGGAACGCGCGGCTCACGCGCCCGCCTCGCGCACGGCGCCGGCCGGCTCGGCCTTCGCGCCCTCGCGCCACGTCGGCAGCGTCCAGCGCATCACGCTCGCGCCCCACGTGGCGCCCCCGCCGAACGCGGCGAACGCCAGCCGGTCGCCCTTCTTCAGGCGTCCCGCGCGCACGACCTCGTCGAGCGCGATCGGGATCGAAGCCGACGAGGTGTTCCCGTAGCGGTCGATGTTCACGTACACCTTTTCGTCGGGCAGGCCGAGCCGCTCGCGCACGGCCTCGATGATGCGCAGGTTCGCCTGGTGCGGGATGAACAGGTCCACGTCGGCGGCCGCCATCCCCGCCTGGTCCAGGCAGCGACGCATGCTGTCTTCCATCGATCGCACGGCGAACGGGAAGAGCTTCTTGCCCTGCATGTGGATGAAGTGCTCCCCGCGCGCCACGGTGTCCGCGTTCGCCGGATTGCGCGAGATGCCCGCGGGCACCTCCAGCACTTCGCCCAGTTCGCCGTCGCTGTGCATGTCGACGGCGAGCAGGCCGTCACCGTTCTCGCACGGCTGCAGCACCGCCGCGCCGGCGCCGTCGCCGAACAGCACGCACGTGTTGCGGTCGCTGTAGTCCACGATGCGCGACAGCGTCTCGACGCCCACCACCAGGATCTTCTCGGCGATGCCCGAGGCGATCAGGCCCTGGGCCATGCCGAGCCCGAACACGAACCCCGTGCACGCCGCGAACATGTCGTAGGCCGCCGCCTTGCCGGCGCCGAGCTTGCGCTGCAGCGTGCAGGCGCACGACGGCAGGATCCGGTCGGGCGTGGTCGTGGCCAGGATCACGTGATCCACCTCGCCGGCGTCGACGCCGGCCATCGCCAGCGCGCGCTGGCAGGCGATCAGCGCGAGATCGGAACTCGCCTGGTCGGGCGCGGCGATGCGGCGCTCCCGGATGCCGGTGCGCTCGACCACCCACTCGTCGGTGGTGTCCACCATCTTCGCGAGGTCGTCGTTCGTCAGCACGCGATCGGGCACGTACATGCCCGTTCCCGTGATGGTGACGCCCCGGATGCCGTCAGGCCGCGGTGACATGGTCGGACTGGATCTCCTCGATGATGTGCTGGTTCACGCGACGTTCGACGAACGTGGTGAGCGTGCGGATCGCGCTGGCGAAAGCCTTCGCGCGGCTCGAGCCGTGCCCGATGAAACAGACGCCGTTGACCCCCAGGAGGGGAGCGGCCCCGTGCTCCTCCCAGTCGATCGAGCGGCGGTGTCGGCCGATCGCCGGCTGCATGAAGAGCGCCCCCACCATGGCGAGCGGGTCGCGCTTCACTTCGCCGCGGATCTGCCCGAGCAGGAACGTGGCGGCGCTCTCGGCCGTCTTCAGCACCACGTTGCCCGTGAATCCGTCGGTCACCACCACGTCGGCGGTGCTCTTGAACAGGTCGCGCCCTTCGACGTTGCCGACGAAGTTCAGGTGTCGCGCCGCCTTCAGCAGCGGCAGCGTTTCCTGCACGAGCGCGTTGCCCTTGCTCTCTTCCTCGCCGATCGAGAGCAGCCCCACCCGGGGGTTCTCGCGACCGTACATGTAGCGCGCGTAGCAGGCGCCCATGTGCGCGAACTGCACGAGGTACGCCGGCTTCACGTCGGCGTTCGCCCCCACGTCGAGCACCACGGTGCCGTGCCCGGCCGCATTCGGAAAGTACGCGGCCAGCGCGGGCCGCGAGATTCCCTCGAGCCGACCGAGCGTGAGCAGCGCCACCGTCATCACGGCGCCCGTGTTGCCGGCGCTGAAGACGGCGTCGACCTCGCCCTCCTTGTGGAGGCGCATGAGCACCGCGAGCGACGACTGCCCGCGGCGGGCCGCGGCTGCGGCCTTCTCGGACATGTCGATCTGCTCGGGCGCGTGGACGATGTCCACGGGCTCGGTGACACGCGCACGCTGAAGGGCCTGGCGAATGGCCGACTCGTCACCGACCAGTGTGAGCCGGAACCGTCCGCCCGCTTCGCGCAGTGCCCTCGCCACGCCTTCGGCCACGGGCTGAGGACCGTAGTCGCCGCCCATGGCATCGATCCCGATGCGCGGGATGGAGGCCATCCTGGTCTCGCGCCCGGCGAACTACGCCTCGCGCGGCTGCGTGACCTCTTCGCCGTCGTAGTAGCCGCACGACGGGCAGATGTGATGCGGCTGCCGGGGAGCTCCGCAGTGGGAGCAGGTGTTCAGGCCCGGCTTGCGAAGCTTCCAGTTGGTGCGGCGCTTCTTGCCGCGCGTGCTGGAGTGTCGCCGCTTGGGAACCGCCATGATGATTCCTCCTTACGCTGCTCCGGAGCGCTACCGGGAGCGTGGTGTCAGCCCTGCGCACACTTGCAGGGACTGTCGTTCAGATCCGCACCACACTTCGGGCAGAGCCCCGGGCATTCCTCCCGACAATGGGGAGTGATGGGCAACTCGAGCAGCAGGGATTCGCGAACCGTCTCGCGCAGATCCAACCGCCGCCCGTCGTGAAACAACATGTACTCGTCCCGCGTGAGTTCTTCTTCCTCCCGCGGATCCGAGGTGCCGCTGCGCTCGGCCAGCACCACGATCGGCGCCTCGATCGCGAGGTCGAACTCGCGCAGGCAGCGGACGCATTCGAGGTGCGCGGTGGCCGAGACACTGCCGCGTACCGTCACCCGATCCCCGGCGCGTTCGACGCGGAGTCGGCCTTCGATCGGACCGGGCCACTCCCCCGTCGCCAGCCCCAGTTCCTGGGCTCCGGCTTCGACCGGCACCATCCCGCCGGACTTCGGCAGGGTGGAGAGGTCGATGACGAAATCGCTCATTAGCAAATGAGTCCGCCGACAGCGGACCCCCTCAAAGCGGGCGGAAACTAGCACAGGGCCGAAGGTTCCGTCCAGATCCGGGCCCGCCCGGGAGGCCATTTCCTCCCATGCGGGACCAGCCGGAGGGCCCGGCCAGAACGCCCATGGCAAAAAAACTCCGGGCGGCCGGATGGATTCCGGCCGCCCGTAAGCCTTCGTCTCAGTGCTGGAGCGCGGCGACCCCGAAGAACAGCTTCACCTCGCGCTCGGCGCTGGGAAGGCTGTCGGAGGCGTGCACCGAGTTGTGCCCCTTGCTGCGGGCGTACAGCTTGCGGATCGTGCCCTCGGCGGCCTGCGCCGGGTCCGTGGAGCCGATCACCTCGCGGAGGTAGGCGACGGCGTTCTCGCGCTCGAGGCAGCACAGCATCACCGGTGCGGACGTCATGAAGTCCACCAGGTCGGCGAAGAACGGCTTGCCGAGGTGCTCGGCGTAGAACTCGTTGCACTGCTCGCGGGTGAGCCGCGTCAGCCGGCCCTCGGCGAGGCGGAAGCCCTTCTCCTCCACGTGCGCCAGGATCTTCCCGATCAGGTTCCGCTCGGTCGCATCCGGCTTGACGATGAACAGCGTGCGCTCGACTGCCAACGGACAACCTCCTGAAGAAGCGGCCTGGGGAGACCGCGGGTCTGTTTCCGGTTACGGAGCCGGGCTTCAGCGTCCGCGCTTGCGGGCGCCCTTGCCCTTCACGGCCTTCCGAGGAGCCGCTTTCTTCTTGCTGGACTGGCGCGCGGGAGCCGGCTTCGAGGCGCTCTTGCGCCCGCCCGCCGACTTCGCGGCCTTCTTCGGCTTCGCGGCCGACTTCTTCGCGGGGGCGGAGCCGTTCTTCGCCTTGCGGCCCCGGCGACGACCGAGCAGTTCGGCCATCAGGCTCGGAATCTCGGACGGGATGCGCGCCACCGGCACGCCCGCCGCCTCGAACGCGGCGATCTTCTCGGCCGCCGTGCCCGTGCCTCCCGAGATGATCGCGCCCGCGTGCCCCATGCGCTTGCCGGGGGGCGCGGTCTGGCCGGCCACGAACGCCACGACCGGCTTGCTCACGTGCCGCTTGATGAACATCGCGGCCTGCTCCTCGGCGTTGCCGCCGATCTCGCCCATGAGCACGATGCCTTCCGTCTTCGGGTCGGCCTCGAACAGCGTCAGGGCGTCGATGAAGTCGGTGCCGATCACCGGGTCGCCGCCGATGCCGAGGCAGGTGGTCTGCCCGAGCCCGCGGTCGGTGAGCTGCTTCACGACTTCGTAGGTGAGCGTGCCGCTCTTGCTGACCACGCCGATCGGCCCCGGCGTCACGATCTGGCCCGGCAGGATGCCGACCTTCGCCTGGCCCGGCGTGATCAGGCCGGGGCAGTTCGGCCCCACCAGGCGCGGCTTGCCGAGCGGGTTCTGCGCCCCGCGCAGCGCCAGCACCTTGTGGAAGGCTCCGAGCGTGTCGCGCACCGGGACGCCTTCCGTGATGCACACGATCAGCGGCACGCCGGCGTCGGCGGCCTCGTGCACCGCGTCGGCGGCGAACGGCGCCGGCACGTAGATCACGGTGGCGTTCGCTTTGGTCGCCTCCACGGCCTCGGCCACGCTGTCGAACACCGGCACGCCGTGCATCGTCTCGCCGGCCTTGCCGGGCGTGACGCCCGCCACGACCTTCGTGCCGTACTTGATCATCTGCTCGGTGTGGAACGCGCCGTCGCGGCCCGTGATGCCCTGCACGATCAGGCGGGTGTTCTTGTCGATCAGGATGCTCACGCCGTCACCTCCTGCGCGCGCGCGATCACCATCTGCACCGCTTCGTCCATGCTCGTGGTGGCGCCCAGGCCGAAGTCCGACAGGATCTGGCGCGCCTTGTCCTCGTTCGTGCCCGTGAGGCGGATCACCAGCGGGCACGGCAGCGGCGACTGCTTGAGACTCGTCACGATGCCGTTCGCCACGTCGTCGCAGCGCGTGATGCCGCCGAAGATGTTGAACAGGATCGCTCGCACGTGCGAATCGCCGGTGATGATCTGCAGCGCCGCGGTCACCTTCTCGGGGTTCGACGAGCCGCCGATGTCGAGGAAGTTCGCGGGTTCGCCGCCGTAGTGCTTGATCAGGTCCATCGTGGCCATCGCGAGGCCGGCGCCGTTCACGATGCAGCCGATGTCGCCGTCGAGCTTCACGTACGACAGGCCCTTTTCCCGCGCGAGGCGCTGCCCGGGCGTCTCCTCCTCGGGATCGCGCCACGTCTCCCAGTCGCGATGCCGGTAGTCGGCGTTGTCGTCGAGGATCACCTTGGCGTCGAGCGCGATCACCTTGCCCTCGGGCGTCACCGCGAGCGGATTGATCTCCGCCAGCGAGCAGTCGCCCTCGGTGTACACGCGGTACAGCTTCATCAGGATGTCCGCGGCCTGCGAGGCCTGCTTGAAGTCCGCGAAGCCCTTCCGCATCAGGTTGCGCGCCGCGTACGGGCGCAGGCCCTCCAGCGGGATGTGCATGCGGTAGATCTTGTCCGGGCTGACGCGGGCGACCTCCTCGATGTCCACGCCGCCTTCGGGCGAGAACATCACGAGCGGCGCCTTCTTCTCGCGGTCCATGACGATGGAGAGGTAGTACTCCTTCGCGATGTCCGCGGCCTGCGCCACCAGCACCTTGCGCACCGGCAGGCCCTTGATCGTGAGCGCGAGGATGTCGCGAGCCTTCTCGTAGGCCTCGTCGGGGTTGTGCGCCAGCTTCACGCCGCCGGCCTTGCCACGGCCGCCGACCTGCACCTGCGCCTTGATCACCACCAGGCCGCCGATCGAGGCCGCGACGTCGCGGGCCTCCTCGGGCGTCGCCGCCACCTGCCCCGGCAACACCGGCAGCCCGAAGCGCGCGAACAGCTCCTTGCCCTGATATTCGTGGAGATTCATGGGGTCTCCCACGCACCGGGCGGGATCCGCGCCGCGTGCGGGCCTAGAGAGAGGGGCCGACAGAGGGGAGTGCAAAGGACGGCGAAACGTAGCGGAGGCCCGACGGGCGAGCAAGCGACGGCCCCCGCGCGGTGCGGACGCCGCCGGCGCGGTGCACCGGGCGGTCTGCCGGCGGCGGCCGCGGGCCGCAGGGTCGACCCCCACTCGGTCCCTCGGACCCGCGCCTCCCGGCGGTGGACTCGATCCTCGGTCCTGGAGGCCAGCCGCCGGACCACCGCCGACTCGAGCCGCCCGGGCGGTTCCGGCCGGCGTTTCCTCCCGGGCGACCGACAGTGGCCTGCCGCGCCGTCGACGCACTACGCTGCGCGCGCGGGCGTTTCGAACCGTCCGCACGTCCCGCTCGCCGCCCGCGGCGGCGAGGAGCCTTCCCCAACTCCCAGGATGGGAGGGGTGCCCTGATGCGTCGCAAGTTGCCGATCCTGCTGCTGGCTGCCGTGCTGCTTGCCTCACCCGCTTTCGCCGCCAAGAAGGCCCTGTTCGACAACGCCCACGCCGAGACGGCAGGCAACGCCGACTGGCAGATCGACACCGATCAGCCCACGCCGCTGCCGGCGCAGAGCGGCATCACCGCCGGCACGCCCGGCACGTACTGGACCGGCGCCATCTCGTCGTGGGCGGTCGCGCTCGTGAAGCGCGGGTACACGGTCGAAACGAACACGGCCGCGCTCACCTACGGCAACACGGGCAATCCGCGGGATCTCGCGAACTACGACGTGCTGATCGTGGACGAGCCGAACACGCTGTTCAGCGCGAGCGAGGCCACCGCGATCTTCGCGTTCCTCGCGAACGGCGGCGGCCTGGTGGCGATCGCCGACCACTCGGGATCCGACCGCAACAGCGACGGCCAGGACTCCCCCAAGATCTGGAACGCACTCGACCCGTCCCACCTCCTGGGCGTGAGCTTCGCGTCCACCGGCAACAGCAACAACAACATCGTGCAGACGTCCACGAACGTCCGCGCCGTGGCGACGGACTCCGTGACGCGCGGTCCGGTCGGCAACGTGACCGGGCTCGCCTTCCACAACGGCACCACGATGACGCTCTACCCGGCGGTCAACCCCAGCGTGCGCGGCGAGGTGTGGATGAACGGCCTCGCTCAGACCAGCACCACCGGGGTCATGTGCGCGTCCGCGGTCTACGGCAACGGGCGCGTCGTGTTCACGGGCGACAGTTCGCCCGCCGACGACGGCTCGGCGGCGCCCGGCAACAGCAGCATCTACGACGGATGGGGCGAGGCCGGCGCCACCGACAGCACGTTGTTCCTGAACGCCACGTTGTGGGCGACGCGCCGTGACGCCGCGGTGGACGCGACGCCGCCCACCGTGGCGGTGACCTCGCCGAACGGCGGCGAGACCTGGAAGGCCGGCTCGGCGCACGCGATCACGTGGACGGCGAGCGACAACGTGGGCGTGACGGCCGTGGACCTGGCCTGGTCGGCCGACGGCGGCGCCACGTACCCGAACACGATCGCGACGGGGCTCACGAACTCGGGTGCGTACGCGTGGAGCGTGCCGAACGCGCCGGGCGCCACGGTGCGCGTGCGCGCCACCGCCCGCGACGCCGCCGGCAACAGCGCCGCCGACGGAAGCAACGCGAACTTCACGATCGACCGCTGGACGATCACCGCGTCGGCCGGGGCGAACGGGACGATCAGCCCCACGGGCGCCGTCGCGGTGGTCGAGGGTGCGAGCCAGGCGTTCACGATCACGCCGAACAGCGGCTACACCGTGTCGGGCGTCACCGTGGACGGGGCCTCCGTGGGCGCGGTGACCACGTACACGTTCACGAACGTCGTGGCGAACCACACGATCGCCGCCACGTTCGCCTCGAACTCCGGCACCGGCCCCTGGCCGATGGCGTCCGGCAACTACTCGGAGAGCTTCTCCGACATCGCGAACTGGACGAACAACTTCGCGAGCGGCGCCGGCGCCACGCGCTGGGCGTCGGTGCCGGTGCAGTCCACGGGAACGATCCCCGACGGCGTGAAGACCACCGTGAGCACGGCCACATTCGCGAGCGGCACCACGGGCGGCGTGCAGAAGGGCGTGAGCCCGAACCCGGCGGGCACGATCGTGCTCCTGAGCACCGGCACCACGGACAACACGACGTCGGACGCGATCGACCTGCGGCTGGACTTCACGGGCGTCGCCGCGGGCACGCTGAGCTTCGACTGGCAGACGGTGTTCAACTCGACCGGCGACCGCAAGGGCTCGCTGCGCGTGTACACGAGCACGAACGGAACGACGTTCACCGAGCTGGCCGCGGCGAGCGTGCTCAACTTCACGAACAACGTCGCCGCGTCGGGCAGCCGGAGCGCGATCGCGCTGCCGGCGTCGTTCAGCGGCTCGCCCACGGCGCGCATCCGGTTCTACTTCCACAACGGCGTCGGCGGCACCACCGGCTCGCGGCCCAAGGTCGCGATCGACAACGTCACGGTGACGGGTGGCGGGCCGTTCCTGGTCACGAACCTCGAGCCCGGCGAGGGCACGCCGGCCGCCCCGGCGGCGCTGGCACTGTCGCGGCCCCAGCCGAACCCGAGCGCGGGCGCGTCGAGCATCGCGTTCACGATGCCGGCGTCCGGCCCCGCGCGCATCGAGGTGCTCGACCTGGCGGGCCGGCGGGTCGCCTCGCACGAAGGCGACTACGCGGCCGGTGAACACCGCTGGACGTGGTCGGGCGCCGAAGCCTCGGGCCGCCGAGCGGGCGCGGGGGTGTACTTCGTCCGCCTGTCCACGCCGTGGGGCACCAGGCAGCAGCGGCTGGTCCGACTCGACTGAAGCGGCGGGCCGTCGGTGATTCGACGTGCGGCGGGGCCTCCGGGTCCCGCCGCACGCGTTTCGGGCCGCGCGGACGCTCCGAATCCTCCTGCCCCGCCCCTCGAGGCGACCTCCCGGGAGAGCGCGCGACACGCACGCGGGCACGGACTGCGCTGCCGCACCGGGTGCAACGCGCGGGCGTAGACTGCCCGTCGGCGACGTGTCGCGTTCGCGGAGGCCCGATGAACGTGCAGCCCGGCAACACCCTCGGACACTACCGGTTGATCGAGCGGATCGGCGTGGGCGGCATGGGCGTGGTGTGGAAGGCGCACGACACGCGGCTCGATCGCCCCGTCGCGATCAAGCTCCTGCCCGCCGATCTCGCCGCGCGGCCCGAGTCGCTCGCCGCGCTCGAGCGCGAAGCACGCACCGTGGCCTCGCTCGCCCACCCGAACATCGTCACGCTGCACTCGGTCGAGGAAGCCGACGGCGTGGGCTTCCTGACGATGGAGCTGATCGACGGGCGCACGCTGCGCGAAGTCATCCCCGCGGGCGGGCTCGCGATGGACCGGCTGCTCGAGATCGCGATCGCGATGGCGGCCGCGCTGTCGGCCGCGCACGCCAGGGGCATCGTGCATCGCGACCTGAAGCCGGCGAACGTGATGATCGGCGTCGACGGCCGCGTGAAGGTGCTCGATTTCGGGCTCGCCCGCGCGCGCGAAGGCGACCCCGCGGCCGGGGACGGCGAGCTCGCGACGATCGCCCCCACCGCCGAGGACGCGTTCGCCGGCACGCTCCACTACATGTCGCCCGAACAGCTGCGCGCCCGGCCCGTGGACGCGCGCGCGGACGTGTTCGCGTTCGGCGTGGTGCTCTACCAGATGGCCACGGGGCGGCGCCCGTTCGAGGGCGAAACGCTCCCCGCGCTCGCCGCCGCGATCCTCACGGACGCCGCGGTGCCGCCGTCGCGACTGCGCCCCGAGCTGCCGCGGCGGCTCGACGAGATCGTGGCCCGCTGCCTGGAGAAGGACCCGGCGCTGCGCCTGCAGTCGGCCGAGGAACTCGGCGTGCTGCTCGCGGGCCTGCACGACGACGCGCTGGCGTCCGCCGGCCCGCCGCTGCCCTCGATCGCCGTGCTGCCGTTCGTCGACCTGAGCCCGAACCAGGATCACGACTGGTTCTGCGAGGGGCTCGCCGAGGAGATCATCGTCGCGCTGTCCCAGCTGGAGGGCCTCCGCGTGGCGTCGCGCGCGTCGTCGTTCCGCTTCCGCGGCATGCGACTGGGCGGGGGCGAGCTGGGCCGGCGGCTGGGCGTGCGCCACCTGCTCGAGGGCAGCGTGCGCACGTCGGGCGACCGGCTGCGCATCAGCGCCGAGCTCGCCGACGTCGAGTCCGACCGCTGCCTGTGGTCGCAGCGCTACGACCGCCAGCTCGACGACGTGCTCCAGATGCAGGAGGAGATCGCCGGCCACGTCACGGCGGCGCTCCGCGTGGAGTTGAGCGAGCCGGCGGCGCGCGCACGGCGCCGTGCGCCCACCGCGAACGTGCAGGCGTACGAGTACTACCTGCGCGGGCGGCTGTCGTTCGACCGCTACAACCGGCGTGGCGTGCAGCAGGCCCGGCAGATGTTCGCGCGCGCCGTGGAGGTGGACCCCGACTACGCGCTTGCGCACGCGGGCCTGGCCGACTGCGGTGCCTACCTGTACATGCACGTGTTCGGGCAGGACGACATGCGCGACGCGGCGCTCACCGCCGCGCGGCGCGCCGTGGCGCTGGACCCGGAGCTCGCGCAGGCGCGCGTGTCGCTCGGGCTGGCGTTGTCGCTGACGCTCGACCACGTCGCGTCCGAGCGCGAGTTCGAACGGGCGATCGAGCTGGATCCCCGGCTGTTCGAGGCCCACTACTTCTACGCGCGCGACGCCTTCATGCAGCACCACTGGGAGAAGGCGCTGGCGCACTACCAGCGCGCGCGGGAGCTGCGCCCGGAGGACTACCAGTCGCCGCTGCTGATGGCTCAGATCGACGACGACCTCGGGCATCCCGAACGCGCGGAGGCCGCGCGCCGCGCCGGCGTGCGCGCCGCCGAGGCGCGGCTCGCGCTGCAGCCCGACGACGTGCGGGCGCTCAACATGGGCGCGAACGGACTCGTGGCGCTGGGCGACCGCGAGCGCGGGCTCGAATGGGCGCAGCGTGCGTTCGCGCTCGACCCCGACGACGCGATGCTGCTCTACAACCTGGCGTGCATCCAGGCCATGGCCGGGCGGCGCGCGGAGGCGCTCGACTTCCTCGAGCGGGCCGTGCGCGCGGGCATGAACTTCGTGCACTGGCTGCGACAGGACAGCAACCTGGACCTGGTCCGCGACGATCCCCGGTTCGCGGCGGTGGTCCACGCACTCGAGACCCACGGCGGACCGGCCGAGACCGTCGCCTGAAGCCGGGCTGCCGACGGGCCCCGCGAAGACGCCGCTCGCGGCGGCGATTCAGGGGAGGAGGCTTCCATGGCCATCGTCGATCGTCTCGCCCGGGCGCTCGCCCGGCACCAGGTCCCGTACGACGTCATGCCGTTCCGGGAGGCATTCACCGCCCAGCAGAGCGCACGCAACGCCCACGTGCGCGGCGGCCGCTTCGCGAAGGTGCTGATCCTGCGCGACGAGGGCGGGCGCGACTTCATGGTGGTGCTGCCCGCCTCGCGGCAGTTCCAGCGCCACGCCGTGCGCGAGGCCACCGGCCGGCTCGGCACGCGGCTCGAGGACGAAGCCGAGCTGCGCCGGCTGTTCCCCGACTGCGAGCTGGGCGCCATGCCGCCGTTCGGCGCGCTCTGGGACCTGCCCATGTGGGTGGATCCGTGCCTCGCGAGCGGGCCCGAGATCTGGTTCGAGGCGGGCAATCACCACGAACTCGTGCACATGCGCTGGGACGATTACGCCCGCGTGGCCGCCCCGTTCGAAGCCCGCGAGTGCCTGCACGGTCTCGGGCAGGCGGCCTACGCCGGCTGACCCCGCGGCGGCACCGAAGCGAAACGGCCACCTTCGGAGGAAGGTGGCCGTTCGCGTGTCGCCGCCGCGCGGGGCGTTCTCGGACAGAACCTAGCTGTTGTCGATCTGCGCGCGCTGCAGCTTGCCGCTGAAGTCCACGTAGATGCTGCGCCACTCGGTGAACGGATCCAGCATCGTGTGGCCGGCCTCGCGGTGGCCGTTACCGGTGCCGCGATTGCCGCCGAACGGCAGGTGCGTCTCGGCGCCCGTGGTGCCGTGGTTCACGTAGACGATGCCCGTGTCGAGGTCGCGCATGGCCGCGAACGCCCGGTTGACGTCGCGCGTGAAGATCGACGACGACAGGCCGTACGAGGAGGCGTTGTTCACGCGGACCGCGTGGTCGAGGTCCTTCACCTTCACCATCGACAGCACCGGGCCGAAGATCTCCTCGACCGCGATGCGCGCGTCCTCCTTCACGTCGGCGAACACCGTCGGCTGGTGGAAGAAGCCCTTCGCGTGCGCACCCTCGGTCAGCGTGGCGCCGCCGGTGACGAGCGTGCCCTCGCCTTTGCCGATCGCGACGTAGTTCTGCACGGTCTCGAGCTGGCTCTTGTTCACGCACGGGCCCATGTTGACGCTCGGGTCGAGGCCGTCGCCCACCTTCCACGCGGCCGTCATCTTCGCCACGCGTTGCGCCAGCTCGTCGTGCACGCGCTCGTGCACGAGCACTCGACTGCACGCCGTGCAGCGCTGACCCGTGGTGCCGAACGCGCTCCACGTGATCGCCTCCGTCGCCAGCTGCAGGTCGGCGTCGTCCATCACCACGATCGCGTTCTTGCCGCCCATCTCGAGCGAGATGCGCTTGCCGAGCGCGCCGCCCTTGCCGCCGATCGCGTTGCCGACCTCGGTGGAGCCGGTGAACGAGATCACCGCGATGCCCGGGTGCGCGACCATCGGATCGCCCACCCTGCTGCCGGAGCCGAACACGATGTTCAGCACGCCGGCCGGCAACCCGGCCTCCTCGAAGATCTTCACGAAGTGCCACGCCGACTCGGGCGTGTCCCCCGCGGGCTTGAACACGCAGGTGTTCCCGGCGACGAGCGCGGGCATCATCTTCCAGGAGGGAATCGCGAACGGGAAGTTCCACGGCGTGATGAAGCCGCACACGCCGATCGGCATGCGCACGCTCATCGCCCACTTGTTCGGCATCTCGCTCGGCGTCGTCACGCCGAACATGCGCCGGCCCTCGCCCGCGGCGAGGTACGCCATGTCGATGCCTTCCTGCACGTCGCCGCGCGTCTCGATCAGGATCTTGCCCATCTCGCGGGTCATCGCCTTCGCGAGGTCTTCCTTGCGGGCGCGGATGATCTCCCCGGCGCGGTAGACGATCTCGGCACGCTTGGGCGCCGGCACCAGGCGCCAGCTCTTGTACGCCTCGGCCGCCGCGGCGACGGCGGCGTCCACGTCTTCGGGCCCCGAGGACGGGAACTCGCCCAGCAGCACGCCGGTGGCCGGGTTGAAGTTCGAGAACGTCTTGCCGGACTTCGCCGGCACCCACTTGCCGCCGATGTAGTTGAGGAAGTTGGACATGGCACTCTCCGGGTTCCGGGCCGCCGGGGCCACCGCTCGCGGATTTCGCGCGGGCCGCCGGGCAGGTGCGTCGAGCCCGGGGAAAAAAGGGACGCGGCAGGTTAGGCGGCCCGGTCGCGGAGTGGCAAGCGAGCCCGGCGGTGGCCGGAACACGGGCCACGGGAGTGACGCGAAGACGTTCGGCCGAGGTCGCGCGCCTTCGGCACCCGCCATCTCCGTGCGCGCGAGCGGGCGCGCACGGAAGCGCTTCCTTCAGGCGATCAGGGCTCCCGATAGACACCGCCGGCTTCCACTCGCCCACATTCCCCCGAGCGTGAAACGAGCTTCGACCGGCGGCTTCTGCCCTGGATTCTCGCGACGATTCTGTCGAGCAGGCTCATTCGGAACCCGCTTCTCCGTTCTGGAGACCCCACCGGCCGACGGCATTCCTGCCGAACGCGCATGCCGGATGGAAACTCACCTGATGCGGGCCTCGTTCACCCGCAATGATCTAATGCGCGAACGACGGGACAAACCGGCACGAAAGACGAGAAAAATTCCCGACGATCTCCATATGGGGATGATCCCGGACGGGTAAGCCTCATGCCGGAACCTCGGGGCCGGGCGGCCGGCGTCATTCGGGAGACAGGTGCTCCCGGAGCCAGTCGCGCGCGAAAGCCCACTGCCCGCGCACCCAGCGTTCGCTGCGCCCCAGTTCGGCGGCGATCTCCGGCTCGGTCAGGCCGCCGAAGAACCGCATTTCGACGATCCGGGCGAGCACCGGCTTGTGCCGCGCGAGCGCGTTCAAGGCGTCGTCCAGCGCGAGCAGGTCTTCGCTGCCGTCCGGCGAGCCGCTGATCGTCTCGACGAAGGTGATGCGTTGCCACTGGCCACCGCGCTTCAGCGTGCGGTGCGCGCGTGCGCTCTCCACCAGCACTTGCCGCATCGCGCTCGCGGCGATGGCCGTGAAATGCGTGCGGCCGTTGACGTCGAGCCGGGACTGCTTCGCCAGCTTGAGGAACACCTCGTGGACGAGCGCGGTGGGTTCGAGCGTGTGATCGGCGCGCTCTCCCCGCATGTAGGCGGTGGCGAGGCGTCGGAGGTCTTCGTATACCGCTGGCATGAGCTGCGCCACGATGTGACGCGCCCGGTTCGGCGAATCCGTCACGAGCTTGCGGCCTCGGGGTATCCCACAACGGCGTGCAGCCATGCGGGAAGCCATCGGTTGCAGGCAGCTCGGGGGACTGCCGTGAGGGTTCAGGGCAGGCGGATATTACGCGGAACAACTCCGACGCACCAGTTTCCGCGTGCCGACCCTTCGTCCGCGAGCGTGAAAGAACGCCGATATCTCAATTCTTCAGTCGAATTCGTATCGGGGATCCGGGGAAGCCTGCTCGAGACCGATCCGTCCGATCACGACCTCGGCCCGGTTGTAGCTCTCTCCCTTCATCGGAGAGCCGTGCAGGCGCCGCAACATGGCGAGCTGGCCCGTGTGCGTGAGCGCGTCCGCCACCGGACCCTGGAAGAGCCGCGTCGTCTCCACCTTCACGTCGGCGCCGGACGCCAGGTGTGCGTCGAACGCCCGCAGCGCCGCGAAGAAGCGCTCGCACTCCTGCGACCACGGCAGCGGCGTCGCCGTGGTCCAGCGCGGCTCACCCGCCGCCATGCGCAGGGCCCAGTCGAACAGATCGCCCATGTGCGCCACGATCTGGACCGGCGTCTTCGTGGTGGGGCCGGGCTCGAACGAAGCGAACGACTCCGGCGCGCCCCGCATCGTCTTGGCGGCCCGGTACGACAGCGTGGCCAGGCAGTGGCGCAACGATTCGCGGTCGAACTCCATGACGGGCTCCTCTCCGGGCGCAGCGCCCGGTCAACGGGTACGCGGCGGCTTCCGGAAGGCGCGTCACCAGGGATCGAGCGCGCTCTTGCCGTCGAGGATGCGCTGCACGATCACGCTGGTACTGAGCCCTTCGCGCAGGCGGATGCGCTCCACGCGTCCGCCGCGGGCCTCCACCACCTCGCGGCCGACGATCGCGTCCGCCGCCCAGTCCGCGCCCTTCGCGAGCACGTCGGGCTGCACGACCTCGATCAGCCGCAGCGGCGTGTCGTCGTCGAACAGGATGGCGGCGTCCACGCACGCGAGCGCGGCGATCAGCGCACGGCGGTCGTCCTCGCGCAGGATCGGCCGGCCCGGCCCCTTCGCCAGCCGCCGGGCGCTCGCGTCGGAGTTGACGCCCACCACGAGCCGGTCGCCCAGCGCGCGCGCTTCCTCCAGGTACTCGACGTGCCCGCGGTGCACCAGGTCGTACACGCCGTTCGTGAACACGAGCCGGTCGCCCATCTCGCGCCACAGCGTCAGCTTCCTGGCCACGTCCGGCGGCAGCACGAGCGGTTCGCTCACGCCGACGCTCCCGTGCGCGCCGCCGTGTCGGCGAGCGCCGCCTCGAGCTGCGCCGGCGAGCACGTGGCGGTGCCCACCTCGCGGATCACCACGCCGGCGGCATGGTTCGCGAGCGTGCACGCCTCCACGAAATCGGCGCCCGCGGCCAGCGCCAGCGCGACCACGCTCACCACCGTGTCGCCGGCGCCGGTGACGTCGAACACCTCGCGCGCCACGGTGGGCAGGTGCGTGTATCGGCCGCCCTTCTCGAACAGGCTCATGCCGTCGGCGCCGCGGGTCACCAGCACGCACTGCGCGTCGAGCCGCTTCTGCAGGCCCCAGCCCACGGCCATCAGCGATTCGTCGTCGACCACGCGGCGACCCATCACCCAGCCGGCCTCGTGCTGGTTCGGGGTCAGGATGCTGACACCGGCGTACTCGTCGATGTGGCTCTCCTTGGGATCCACGCTGATGTGGATGCCTTTCTCCTTGGCCAGCCGGATCGCGTGCTGCAGCACGCCGCGCGTGATGACGCCCTTGCCGTAGTCGCTGATCAGCAGCCCGTCGGCGCGCGGGATCTCGCGCGCGAGCGTGGCGAGCAGCTGGTCGAGCGCCGCCCCGGCCACCTCGGCGCGCGACTCCCAGTCGGCGCGCACGATCTGCTGCGACTGCGCGATGACGCGCGTCTTGTACGTGGTCGGCCGCGACGGGTCGCGCACGAGCGCGCCCGTGGCCACGCCGCGCGCCGCGAACGCCGCGTCGAGCTCGGCCGCGCGCGCGTCGGCGCCCGTGACACCCACCAGCACCGGCTCGGCGCCGAGCGCGGCGAGGTTCGCCGCCACGTTGCCGGCGCCGCCCAGCGAGCTCGATTCGCGCTGCACGTCGACCACCGGCACGGGCGCCTCGGGCGAGATGCGCTCGACGCGTCCCCACAGGTAGTGGTCCAGCATCAGGTCGCCCAGCACCAGCACGCGCCGCCCGCGAAAGCGCGCCATGCGCGCCCGCAGCGCTTCGAACGTCGGGAGTACGGTGGACATGCGCGGCAGACTAACAGTGGCCCGTGGGGCGCTCAATCGCCGACGGCGGCGAGCGGGCCCGGCGATTGACCACCGCGCGTTTCCCGCTCTAGCGTCCGGGCATGGCTCTCGTCATCCGGCCGTACACGCCCTCGGACCTCGACACGTGGCGCGCGCTGCTCACCGCGCCGGACATCGCCCACCAGTTCGACATCTACCAGGGCGACGCCGGCTTCGCCTCGCTCGTCGGCGATCCGCACCTGGACCACGAATCGATGCGGCTCGCCTTCGTCGGCGGCGTGCCCGTGGGCTTCGCGTTCGCGTTCGTGATCGGCCACGGCCCGGACGCATGGGCCATGATGCGTCCGGCGGTGCTCGCGGCGCACCGCCGCCACGGCATCGGGCGCGCACTCGCGGAGCAGGTGATCACGCACCTGCTCACCCGGCGCACCGTGAAGGAGATCGCGTCCAGCACGTGGGTGCCGGAACCCGGCACCCACGAACTGGCGGCGGCGCTCGGATTCCGCGAGGACCGCACGTTCTGGATGATGACGCGCCCGCGCGGGCTCGTGCCCCCGGAGCCGGTGTGGCCCGCGGGCATCGACGTGCGCCCCTCCGACGGGAGCGAGCGCTGCCTGCTCGGCTGGCACGAGGCGTACAACGACTCGTTCGCGCAGCACTACCACTTCGTGCCCGCCACGTTCGACGAGACGCGCCAGATGGCCGCGGCCCCGGGCTTTCGCCACGACGGGCTGCTGCTCGCGTGGCGGGGTCTGCGCTGCGTGGGCTTCGCGCGCAACACGGTGCACATGGACCGCGGCGAGATCTCCGTGCTCGGCACCACGCACGAGGCGCGCGGCATCGGGCTCGGCCGGGCGCTGCTGCGCGCCGGCGTGGTGTGGCTCGAGGCGAACACGACGCTCCCGGTGACGCTCCTGGTGGACGGCGAGAACGAGAACGCGCTCGGGCTCTACAAGCAGGAGCGCTTCGAGATCACGCGCACGCGGAAGGTGTGGGTGCGCCCGGTGGTGCGCGCCTGAGCGTCGCACCCGCCGCGGGGACCGCGCTGCCGGAGATCCCGGCCGGCGGCTGGCGCACGTTCCTGGTGCTGTGGAGCACGCAGACCCTGTCGCTGTTCGGCACGTACGTCAGCTACTTCGCGGTGACGATCTGGCTCACGCGCGAGCTGTACGCCACACCCGCGCAGAAGGCGGCGCTGGCGCTCGCGCTCACCGCCACGGCCGTGGCGAACACCGCGCCCACGATCGTGCTGATGCCGCTCGCGGGCGCGTTCGCCGACCGGCACGACCGCCGGCGCACGATGCTGGTCGCGAACCTCGCGGGCACCGCGCTGTCGTTCGCGCTGATGGCGCTGCTGCTGGCGGGGCGGCTCACGCTGTGGCCCGCGGTGGCACTGCTCGTGGGCTACGCGATCGCGAACGCGTTCCACAGCGCGGCGTTCGACAGTTCGTTCGGCCTGCTCGTGCCGCCGGCGCAGCTGCAGCGCGCGAGCGCCATGATGCAGACCTCGTTCGCGCTGTCGCAGGTGACGGGCCCGGCGCTCGCGGCGCTGCTCATCGGGCTGCCCGCGCTCGCGCGCGACCACGCGTGGCCGCTGCCGTCGCTCGCGGCGCTGCGCAGCGGCGTGCCGTTCGCGTTCGCCGCCGACGGCGTGTCGTTCGTCGTCGCCACGGTCGCGCTGCTGTGGGTGCGCCTGCCGGAGCGCGACGCGCACGCGCCGCGCCGGGCGCAGAGCCTGTTCCACGACGTGTGGGACGGCGTGCGCTGGGTGACGGGCCGGCCGCCGTTCCTGTGGCTGATCTCGCTGGGCTCGATCGCCAACTTCACGCTCGCGCCGCTCATGCTGCTGCTGCCGCTGCTCGTGCGCGACCGGCTCGCCGCCGACCTCGCGCTGCGCCACGTCGGCTACGAAGCGGGGCTCGCGATGGCGAGCACGGCCGCCGGGCTCGGCGGCATCCTGGGCGGCGTGCTGGTGAGCGCGTGGGGCGGCCTGCAGCGGCGGCGCGTGCTCGGCATGGCGGCGGCGCTGCTGGCGCTCGGCGCGGGCCAGGTGGTGGCGGGCCTCGCCACCACGCTGCCGTGGCTGCTGGCGGGGCTGTTCGGCGGCTACCTGTTCATCCCGTTCCTCAACTCCACGTCGTACGCCCTGTGGCAGTCGCTCACGCCGCACGAGCTCATCGCGCGCGCGCTCGCCACGCGGCGGTTCGTGGCGCAGAGCTTCTTCCCGATCGGCTCCATGGTCGCCGGCTGGCTGGCGGTGCCGGTCGAGCCGTGGATCCTGGTGGCGGCCTCGGGCGCCGCGCTGGCGCTGTTCGCGGCGAGCCAGCTGCTGTCGCCGCGGTTCGCCACGCTCGAGGACCGCATGCGCGAGGCGGCCGCGCGCTGAGCCCGGCCGCGCGCCGTCAGCGCGGCGAGCCCGCGGCGCGTTCCGCCGATCGCGCGAAGCGCTGCCGGCACCACACCGCCACGGCGCGCCCGCGCTGCAGCGCCGGCCAGAACCGCTGCGCGAGCGCCGCCTCGATCGCCGCGGCCACGCGCGCCGAGTCCGTGTCGC
>JBGAMH010000050.1:0-20950 GCA_044223135.1 Candidatus Eiseniibacteriota bacterium
GGGCTGCGTGCGTGACGTTTCGGCGTTCGCGCGCACGGGCGGCGCGGCCGGCGGTGGCGTGGCGTTGGCACGCGGGCTTGCCGGCGCGGGCGCCGGGGCAGCGGGCCGCGCGGTCGGCGGTCCCGCAGCGCGCGTGCCGGCGGGCGGCACGAGCCCGGGCACCAGCGCTTCCTCGGTGAAGCGGAGGTCGTTGCCGCCCGCGCGCGAGGCGCCGCCGAAGTCGGCCTCGACCCACGCGTCCATGTGGCCTTCCTGCGCGAACGCGGTCGCCACGCCGGCGGCGGCGGACGGCTGGTTCGAGCGCACGCGCACCACGGCGCGGCCGTCGCGCTGCACCAGCGACACCTCCAGCAGCAGCGCGCTGCCTCCGGAGGCGAGCGGCAGCCGGCGCCCGCCGGCCTCGGCGCGCACTTCGAGCGTGAACGGCTCACGCGCGAGCGCGGCCGCCGACCCCATGGGCGTGGTCGTGGACCAGCGGCCCTGCCCGTCGCTCATCGACGACGCGGACACGCTGCCGCGCAGCACCACGCGCGCGCCCGTGATGGGCGTGCCGTCGGCGGCCAGCGTGTGGCCGCGCAGCACCAGCGTGTGGAACGCGGGCTCGGCGCGAACGGTTCCCGCGGCCAGCAGGAGCAGGAGGAAACACAGGACGGGACGCATGCGGAGCCGCACCTTAGCAGCGGCGGCGCGATGGAGGCGAGGCGAACGCGGCCGCGCGTCAGGCCCCGGCGGGCTGAGCGGAATCCGCCGCCGGCCGCAGCTGCTCGGCCGCGCGATCCATCGACGCGTGGTCGCCCGTGAGCACCACCGTGTCGCCCACGCGCAACTCGAACTCCGCGGGCGGCTCCGCCATCACGTGGCCACCGCGCACCACCGCCACCACGCGCACGCGTTCGAGCCCGAGATCGGCGAACGACCGCCCCACGGCGGGCGAGTGCTGCAGCAGCAGGAACGTGTCGGTGACGCCCTCGGCCAGCAGCTCGTCGAGCCGTTCCACCACGCTGGACGGCAGCTTGCGTCCGCGCAACAGGCCGTAGCGCTCCTGCCGCAGCAGCCGCACCTGGGCCTCCACCATGTTGCCCGGCACGTGGAACTCGCGCAGCACCGACGTGAAGATCTCGATCGAGGTCTCGAATTCCTCGGGGATCACCTGGCTCGCGCCGGTGCGGTAGAGCTCGTCGATCTCGGCCACGTAGCGCGTGCGCGCGAGGATGAACAGCGAGCGCGAACGCTGGCGTGCGAGGCGGCACGCGTGCCGCGAACCGGCCGGATCGCTGAGCGCCAGCACCAGCACGCGCGCCTCGGCCACGCCCGCGTCGTGCTGGATGGCCGGCGAGGCGATGTCGCCGATCAGCGCCGCGCTGCCGTCGGCCGCCGCCTGCCGCGCGCCGTCCGGGTTCAGGTCCACCACCAGGTGCGGCAGGTGCACGGCGCGCAGCACGCGCGCGAGGTTGCGGCCGTTCAGACCGTACCCGGCGATCACCACGTGCCCGCGCCGTGCCGAGTGCGCCGCGGTCGGCCCCAGCCGCTCGCCGGCCTCGCCGGGCACCGGCGCCGCCGCCGGCCGCCAGAGGCGCGACAGCGCGTGCGAGGCGCGCGGCGCGAGCGCCACCAGCAGCGGCGTCAGCGCCAGCGACAGCACCGCCGCGGCGGTGAACGCCTGCACCGTGCCGCGCTCCACCAGCGGCGTGCCCGCCGCCAGCTGCAGCAGCAGGAACGAGAACTCGCCCATCTGGGCGGTGACGAGCGCGCCCTCGAGCGCCACGCGCGGGTGATTGCCCGCCGCGCCGAACGCCACGAGGCCGGTGGCGGTCTTCAGCACGAGCAGCCCCGCCGTGGCGGCGAGCACGAGACCGGGCTGCGCGGCCACGGCGCGCAGGTCCATCGACATGCCGATGGCCACGAAGAACACGCTCGCGAACGCGTCGCGGAACGGCAGCACGTCGGCCACGATCTGCGAGCGCAGGTCGGACTTGGCCAGGATGAGCCCCGCGAGGAACGCGCCGATCGCGAGCGACGCCCCGGCCACCGAGGCGAGCCACGCACTGCCGAGCACCACCAGCAGCACGCCGAACAGGAACGCCTCGCGCGACCCCGCGGTGGACGCGCGGTGCAGCAGCCACGGGATCGCGCGCTGCGCCGCCAGGAACAGCGCCACGGCCGTGACCAGCGCGCCGAGCGTGGCTGCCAGCGACGCGGGTTCGAGCCGCGGCAGCGCCGTGGAGCCGTCCCAGCGCGCCAGGTGCGGCGTCACCAGCACGAACGCGATGCACAACAGGTCCTGCAGCACGAGCACCCCGGTGGCCAGCCGGCCGCGCGGCGCGTCGAGTTCGCCGCGGTCGCCGAGCAGCTTCAGCACCACCGCGGTGCTCGAGATCGACACCACCATGCCCGTGAACAGCGCCGGTGCGAGCGGCTTGCCGAGCGACACCAGCACGCTCGCCGACACGGCGATCACCAGCGCCACCTGCAACGCGCCGCCCACGAACGTGCGGCGCCCGAGCCGTCGCAGCTCGGTGAGCGAGAACTCGAGGCCCACCGTGAACAGCAGCAGCACGACGCCGATCTCGGACAGCTGGCGCACCAGCTGCGCGTCGCGCACCAGCCCGAGCCCACCCGGGCCCATCGCCACGCCCGTGATCATGAAGCCCACGAGCGGCGGCAGGTTCACGCGCCGGCACACCAGCACCACCGCCAGCGACACCGCCGCCAGCAGCAGCAACTCGCCGAGGAAGGGAACGGGTGCGCTCATGCCGACTCCCGGGCCGTGTGCTCTCGTGGACGCCGCGCCGCTCGCACCAGGGGACGGGGCGGCGGCGCCCCGGAGGGCCGCGCCGCCCCGCGCGAACCTACGCCTGCTTCGCCAGCTCCTCGTACAGGTACGCGCAGCTCGTCGTGCCACCGTGGAAGCTGCTGAGCGAGAACTTCTCGTTCGGCGCGTGCACCTGGTCGTCGTGCAGCGCGAAGCCCATCAGGATGCACGGCACCGCGCCGTGCGTCTTCTGGAACGTGGCCATCACCGGGATCGAGCCCCCTTCGCAGATGAGGCCCGGCGGCTTGCCCCACGCACGCTCCAGCGCGCGCACCGCGGCGCGCAGCATCGGGTGGGCGGGGTCGGTGCGCCACGGCAGCGCGCCGTGCAGGTCGATCACCTTCACCGTGACGCCCGGGGGCGCCAGCGCCCGCACGTGCGATTCGAAGCTGCGGAAGATCTCGTCGGGGTCCTGGTCGGGCACCAGCCGCATGCTGATCTTGGCCGCGGCGAACGACGGCAGCACGGTCTTGGCGCCCTCGCCGGTGTAGCCGCTCCACATGCCGTTCACGTCGAGCGTGGGGCGCGACCAGATGCGCTCCAGCGTGGTGAAGCCCTTCTCGCCGAACGGCGCGGGCGCGCCGCTCTCGTGCAGGAAGCCCTTCTCGTCGAACGGCAGCGCCGCGAACGCCGCCCGCTCGTCCGCGGTGAGCGTGCGCACGCGGTCGTAGCAGCCCGGCACCGTGATGCGCCCGTCGGCGTCCTTGAGCCCGGCGATGATCGTGGCGAGCGCGTTCGCGGGGTTCTGCACCGCGCCGCCGAACTCGCCGGAGTGCAGGTCGCGCGCGGGGCCGGTGACCTCGACCTGCGCGTAGATCAGCCCGCGCAGGCCGTACGTGAGCGCCGGCTGGTCGGGGCCGAGCATGCTCGTGTCGCTCACCAGGATCACGTCCGCGTCGAGCTGCTTGCGCCACTCCAGCAGGAACGGCTCCAGCGCGTCGCTGCCCGATTCCTCCTCGCCCTCGATCACCATCTTCAGGTTGATCGGCAGCCTGCCGCTGGTCCTCAGGTGCGCCTCGATCGCGGACAGGTGCATGTACACCTGCCCCTTGTCGTCGCAGGCGCCGCGCGCGTACAGCTTGCCGTCGCGCAGCGTGGGCTCGAACGGCGGCGTCTGCGCCCCCGGCGCGCCGAGCCACTCGGCGTACACCACCGGGTGGCCCGACGTGGGCACCACCTCGGCGCGCGGCATCCCGATGGCCTTCAGGTGCGCCACGATGTGCTCGGCGCAGCGCAGCACGTCACCCTTGTGTTCGCTGCGGGCGCTCACGCTGGGAATGCGCAGCACCGCCTTCAGGTTGTCGAGGAAGCGATCGCGGTTCTGTTCGAGGTACTGGTCGAGCGCGGACATGACGGGAGCTCCGGACCGGGAGGAAGGGTCGTCACCACGAGTCGCGGCACTGTAGCGCCGGCTTCCCCGAGTCGCGAGCGGAGCCCGCTCCGGCACGCGCCACCGACCGGCGCAACTGCCGGCCAGCACGCGTGCATGGTCGAGGCGTCCGTGAGAGTCGCCGTTCGTTCCGCGGCCCGTCGCGACTCGCGCCTTTACACCGCCGCGGCGCTTCTGACACTCTGCCCTCGCCCTTCTCCCGAGAGGTTCACGCGACGCCATGCAGATCCAGATCCTTCGAAACGAGTGCTGCGGCAACGGAACGTGCTGCGAGATCGCGCCCGCCGTGTTCGCGATCGACAGCAAGAGCAAGTCGACCGTTCTGGACCCCGAAGCCGACACGCCCGCCAAGGTGCTCGAGGCGGCCGAGGCCTGTCCGTGCTCGGCGATCCTGGTGATGGACGACGAAGGCGAAGTGATCTTCCCGTGAGCGCTCCGCGCTTTCCGCTGCGGCTGGAGCCGTGGCGGCTGGCGGTCTGTCGATTCCCCGCCGATGCACCGTTGCCCGCGTGGGTCTTCCACGAAAGCCCCACGTTCTGGAGCCTCACGCGCACGCCCGACGAACTCTCGCTGGTGTGCCCCGAGGAGGACCTGCCGCCGTCCGTGCAGGACCACGTCGAGCGCGGCTGGCGCGCGTTCGGCCTCGTGGGGCCGGTGCCGTTCACCACGACCGGCGTGATCCACGCCCTGACCGAACCGCTCGCGGACGCCGGCGTGCCGGTGTTCGTGCTGAGCACGTTCGACACCGACTACCTGCTGGTGCGCGAGACCTGGTTCGAGCGTGCGCTCGCCGTGCTGCGCGCGCACTTCGAGGTGCGCGAGAGCTGAGCGGCGGGGCGCGCGCGGCGCCTCAGTCGCGCACGCGCTTGGCGGCGGCCACCACGCCGGGCGGGTGGTACTGCACGTCGTCGCCGTGCGCGAGCACGCCGAGCCGCTGGCGCGTGGCGGCGCTCGCGCCCAGCAGCAGCCCCTTCGCGCGCTCGAACGCGTCCGTGGACGCGCCGGCCTCCGCCATCCACGCCAGCAGCGATCGGCCCGCCTCGCGCTCGTAGTGCGGCGCCTCCACCCACTCGGTGCGCAGCCCCGGCGTGGCGCCCAGCGCCTCGCGCCACGCGTCCTCGCCCAGCAGCCGCGGCGCGCCCGGGCCGCGCAGCGCTTCGAGCGCCGCGAGCACCGCGTCGTCCTCGGCCTCGCCCGTGAGCGCGGCGTCCACCACACCCAGCCGCGCGCCGGGCGCCATCACGCGCGCCGCCTCGCGCAGGAACGCGCGCACGTCCGCGAAGTGGCGCGCGGCGTGCCGGCACGACACCAGTTGCACGCAGGCGTCGCGCAGCGGCAACGCGCACGCGTCGGCCTGCACGCGCGGCGGCACGAGCCGGCCGGCGCGGCGCGACTCCAGCGCCAGCGCGCCCAGCATCACGCGCGAAAGGTCCAGCGCGATCACGCGGCCCACGAACGGCCCCGCCGTGCGCGCGAACGATCCCGGCCCGCTGCCCACGTCGAGCAGCGTCTCGTCCACGATCGGGTCCAGGTGCTCGAGCAGCCGGTGCCGCGTGTCGCCCTCCACCAGCTCGGCGCTGAACGCGTAGGTGCGCGCGCGGTCGTCGAACTCCGCGGCGGTCTCGCGAACGCTCATCGCGACCTCCAGAATGCGATCGAGCCGAGCGTCCGGCCCGGGTCGGTGGTCTTCTGCCCGTACGCGCTCATCAGCAGCGAGCCGTCGGGTTCCACGATCACGTCGGGCGACAGCACGCGCAGGTCGTTCCACGTGCCCGGGGTGCCCGGCCCCAGCACCGGCCCGTCGCCCACGCGCGTCCAGTGCACGCCGTCGTCCGACACCGCGAGCCCGATGCCGATGCGTGTCGTGTTGCCGAGCGGCTCGCGGTAGCCCGAGTACCACATCCACCACTTGCCCCGGAACCAGCGCACGCACGGCTCGAGCGTCGCTTCGTCCCACTGGCCCAGGCGGCGCTCGAACACCGGGTTCGCCGGGTGCGGCGTCCACGTGACGCCGTCGGGCGACGTGAGCAGCCCGATACCCACCGTGGTGCCCGCGCCGGCGTACCAGATGCGCCAGACGCCGTCGGGCCCGCGCGCGAGGCTCGGGCCCGTCACGAACACGCCGTCCCACGCGCCGCTCGCGGGCCGGTACGCCGGCACCGCCGGCCGCGTCCACGACGCGCCCGCGCTGTCGGACGACACCATCACGCCGATCGCCGGCGCGACGAAGCCCGTGTCGGCGTAGCCCAGGTACGCCATGCGCCAGTGCCCGCTCGCGCTGTCGGGCTGCAGCGACGGCGTCTCCACGAAGCGATCCCACGTGCCCGGCGCCGCGATCGGCAGCAGCGGCGCGTCGGGCTCGCGCGTCGGGGCGAGCGACGCGTCCAGGCGCGAGCGCAGCACGAGCGGCCCGCCGCCGGTGCCGCCGCCCGTGTACCAGAGCGCGAGCGACCCGTCGGCGAGCCGGCCGAGCGCCGGGTCGCCCATGCCGAAGCAGTCCGTGGCCGGGCACGCACGCGCGGCGAGCGCCGGCTGCACGCCCGCCGGCGACCACGCGACGCCGAAGCCGTCGACGGGCGGCGGCGCCGTCCCGTGCCTGCCGCCGCAGCCGGCGAGGAGCCCAATCGCGAACGCGAGGAGCGCGAACGCGACGGGGCGCCGGGCCGTGAGCCCGGCGCCCCCGCGTACTTCCGCCGATGCCGGCGCGTCGCTCATCCGCCCCCGCCCGCGGCCTCCACCTGGCCTTCGCGGTACTGCCGCATGATCTCGTCGAGCACCGCCTTCGGCGGGCGCACCACGCTTTGCGGCAGCGTGGCGACGGGCGCGTCCACCAGGTTCAGCTCGTCGGTGAACGGCCGCGAGTCGCGGTTGTAGTAGATGAGCCCGGTGACGAGCCGCTGCTCGCGCCGCGCCTCGTGCAGCACCGTCATGGCCCGCGTGGCGTCGGACGGGTCGTAGTCCTCGCCCAGCTTCTTCAGGTAGATGTACGAACCGTCGGGCATCCTCACTTCGCGCGTGGTGCCGGGCTCGTACTCGACCTTGATGTCCTCGAAGTACGGCACGTAGTCGATGTCGTGCAGCGGCGACCCGTGCTCCTTCACCGCGGCGTACGACTTGGTGCTGCCCTCGTGGTCGGCAAAGGTCACGCACGGGCTGATCACGTCCACCAGCGCCGTGCCCTTGTGCGCGAACGCGGCCTTCAGCAGCGGACGCAGCTGCTTCTGGTCGCCCGAGAACGAGCGCGCCACGAACCCGCAGCCCAGCTCGATCGCGAGCGAGCACAGGTCGATCGGCGTGAGCGTGTTCGCCTCGCCGCTCTTGCGCGTGCTGCCCAGGTCGGCCGTGGCGCTGAACTGGCCCTTCGTGAGCCCGTACACGCCGTTGTTCTCGACGATGTACACGGCCGGAACGTTGCGCCGCAGCATGTGCACGAAGTGGCCCATGCCGATGCTGGCCGAGTCGCCGTCGCCCGACACGCCGATGCACAGCAGCTGGTGGTTCGCGCAGTGCGCGCCGGTGGCCACGGCGGGCATGCGCCCGTGCACGGCGTTGAAGCCGTGCGAGTGGCCGAGGAAGTACGCGGGGGTCTTGCTGGAGCAGCCGATGCCCGAGAACTTCGCCACCTGGTGCGGGGCGAGCCCGGCTTCGTAAGCGGCCTGGATGATGCCGCCGGTGATGGCGTTGTGCCCGCAGCCGGGGCACAGCGTGGTCTTGGCGCCGTCGTAGTCGGCGCGCGTCAGGCCGATGCGGTTGGTGTTGCCGGCCGGGGGCGTGGTCGCGGTGCTCATCGGGCAACTCCTTCTGCGACGGCGCGGCCCTCGTGGGCCAGCACGCCGTCGGTCACGGTCTTCGCGTCGATCGGAAGGCCGTCGTAATGCAGCACCGACCGGATGCGGCCGGCCAGATCGGGAGCCTCGAGCTTGAGCCGCTCGGCCATCTGGCCGTCGCGGTTCTGCTCGACCACGTAGATCACGCGGTGCTTCGCCAGGAACTCGCGCACGCTGGCCGCGAACGGCAGCGCGCGGATGCGCAGGTACGACGCGTTCACGCCGACCGCGGCCAGCTGAGCCTGCGACTCGATCACGGCCCAGTGCGACGAGCCGAACGCGACCAGCCCCACGTCGGCGCCGGGCTTCTCGAACGCCTCGGGCGCGGGCACCAGCGTGCGCGCGGTGTCGTACTTCTTCTTCAGCCGGTCCATGTTGCGCACGTAGGTTTCGGGGCTCTCGGTGTAGCGGGCCGCCTCGTCGTGCCCGGAGCCACGGGTGAAATACGTGCCCTTCCAGTTGGGATTGCCCGGGATCGTGCGGTACGGGATGCCGTCGCCGTCCACGTCGCGGTAGCGCTCGAACTTCGCGAGCTTGTCGAGGTCCTCGGAGCTCAGCACCTTACCGCGGTCCATCGGCTTCTCGGGGTACTGGAACGCGTCGCTCATCCACAGGTTCATGCCGATGTCGAGATCGCTCAGCACGAACAGCGGCGTCTGCAGCCGCTCCGACAGGTCGAACGCGATCACGCCGAAATCGAAGCACTCGCTCACCGACGCCGGCAGCAGCACCGGGAACTGCGTGTCGCTGTGCGACAGGCCCACGGCCTGCGACAGGTCGGCCTGCGACGTGCGCGTGGGCAGGCCCGTGCTGGGCCCGATGCGCTGGATGTTCCACACGACGCCCGGGATCTCGGCGTAGTAGCCGTAGCCCGCGAACTCGCCCATCAGCGAGATGCCCGGGCCCGACGTGGCGGTCATCGACCGCGCGCCGGCCCAGCTCGCCCCCAGCACCATGCCGATCGCGGCCAGCTCGTCCTCGGCCTGCACCACCGCGTACGTGGCCTTGCCCTCGGGAGTCTGGCGGTGCTTGTCGAGGAAGCCCATCAGCGCCTCGATCAGGCTCGACGACGGCGTGATCGGGTACCACGTCACCACGGTGACGCCGCCGAACATCGTGCCCAGCGCGGCCGCGGTGTTGCCGTCGATCAGGATCTTGCCCGCCGTCTCGTTCATGCGCTCGAGCCGGTAGGGGTGCAGCGACGCGTCGAGGCTGCCGGCGAACTCGAAGCCGGACTTCACCGCGGCCTGGTTCAGCGCGAGCGCCTTCGGCTTGCCGCCGAGCTGCGCGACCAGCGCCTGCTCGATCTCGGCCAGCTCGATGCCCAGCAGCTTCGCCAGCACGCCGACGTAGATCATGTTCACCACCAGCCGGCGCAGCTTCACGTCGTTGGTGATGGGCTCCATGAGCTTGGCCATGGGCACGCGGTACACCACACGGTCCGCCGGCGGGTCCGGGAACTTGATCGCGTCGTTCGTCACGATCACCGTGCCGGGCCCCATCGCCGCCACGTCCTCGGCGGCGGTCTCGGGGTTCATCACCACGAGGATCTCGTTCGTGCGCCGGCGCGCGATCCAGCCGTCCTTGCTGGCGCGGATCGTGAACCACGTGGGCAGGCCGGCGATGTTCGACGGGAACAGGTTCTTGCCGCTGACCGGGATGCCCATCTGGAAGATGGCGCGCAGCAGCACGCTGTTCGCGGTCTGGCTGCCGGAACCGTTGACCGTGGCCACGTGGATGCAGAAGTCGTTGATGACGGGTTTCACGCGGTTCGATCGGGCGAAGACGCCCGCTCCTTTCGTCTACGAATACAGGTCACCCATGGTCACGCGCGTCGGCTTGCGCACCCACGAGTAGGCCGAGTTCGCGGCCACGGCGCCCTCCTTGGACGCCGTGATGAGCAGCTTGTACTTGCCCTCGTACGTCACGATGTCGCCGCACGCGAGCAGCCCCTCGATGTTGGTGCGCATCTGGCCGTCGACGAGGATGAGGTTGCCCTCCACCGTCACGCCCCAGCGCTTGACCGCGTCGAGGTTCACCGCGGCCCCGATGTTGACCACCAGGTAGTCCCCGTCGATGCGCTCGGGCGCGTCGGCGCCCTTCGTCTGCGCGAGCACACCCACGAGCCGGCCGTTTTCCTGGAGCACTTCCTTCACGCGCGTGTTGAAGCGCGCCGCGACGCCGTACTCCTGCACCTTCTCGATGTTGGCTTCCATGCCCGTGAAGCGGTCGAGCGCCTGCAGCACGGTGACCGGGGCGCCCGCCTCGTGCGCGGCCTGCGCGCTCTCGAGCCCCGAGTCGCCACCGCCCACCACGATCACGCGGCGGCCGGTCACGCGCTTCTTCTCGGCCATGCGATACGTGAGCTGATCCTCGTCCAGGCCGTCCTCGCCCGGCACCTTCAGCTTGCGCGGCTCGAACGCGCCGCCACCGATCGCGATGACCACGCACTTCGTCTCGAGCTTCAGGTTCTCGCGCGTCTCGACGTTCAGGCCGTCGAGCTCGAACGAGCCGTCCTCGCGGCGCACGAGGTCGGTGATCTTGACCTTCTCCATCATCTCGCAGCCCAGCTCGCGCGCGTGCTCCACGAGCGAGGCGGCCAGGTCGGCGCCGAGGATCTTGTGGTAGCCCGGCCAGTCGTGCACCGGTTTGTCGCCGTACAACGACACCAGCTGCCCGCCGAGGCGCCCGGCATCCACCACGAGGACCGACATCTTGCGCATGCGGCAGTACATCCCGGCCGTGAGGCCGGCGGGGCCGCCGCCGATGATCAGCACCTCGTACACGACACCTCCGGAGTACGCGAAACGCGAGCGAAGCATGGCCACGGTACGAGCCGCTTCGGCGAGGGGTCAAGTTTGGCGGGCGCGGTTCACGCGGACCGGACTCCGGGCGAAGCGCACGCGCGCGAGCCCTCCAACTGGCCGGTGCCCCGGCACTTCCGCGCGCGGAGGCGACGCGCGGGCCGGTCCTCTCTTCAGAGGAGGAGCCGGCGATCCGAGACTTGCGAACGTGGTCGTGACATCGAGCCCCGAGTCGGATGATTCCGGGGCTCCCCCCCGACGATCCACCGGTGAGAGAAGCGATGACCGAGGCCGATGGCCCCACGATCCATCCCGCGCGCAGCCTGAGGGACATCCTCGGGTTCGACGCGTTCCACGTGGCGGACGATCCCGTGCTCGACGAGCTCACGGCTTACGCCGCCGAGTCGCTGGACGCGCCGCTGGCGTTCGTCGATCTCGTGGACGGGGACCGGCTGCGCGTCCGCTCCAAGCTGGGCGCGAAGGTCAGTGAACTGGCGCTGGCCGGCTCGTTCACCGAAGAGGTGCTGCGGCAGCCCGACGGCGTGCTGGTGGTGGAGGACGCCACGAAGGACCCGCGCTTCGCCTCGCACAGCTCGATCACCGGTCCGACGCACATCCGCTTCTACGCCGGCGTGCGGTTGTGCACGCGGGAGGGCATTCCCTACGGCACGCTCTCCGTGCTCGACCGCGAGCCGCGCACGCCGACGCCCGAGGACCTGCGGCGCCTGGGCGTGCTCGCGCGGCAGGTCGCCGCGCAGATGGACCTGCGGCGCACGGAGTCGGCGCTCGAAGAGGTGGCGCGCATCGAACGCGTGCGGCGCCGGCGCGCGGAGCTCATCGCCGCCACGCTGCGCATGCTCGTGCGGCGCACGCCCGGCCGCGAGGTGCTCTCGCACCTCGTGCGCCTGGTCGAGGAGCTGCACCCCGACGTGCTGTGCTCGATGATGCTGCTGGATTCGGACGGCCGGCTCGGCTTGAACACGAAGGGTTCGCTGCCGGTCGCGTACGCCGACGCCCTCGTGGGCATCGCGGTGGGGCCGTCGTCGGGTTCGTGCGGCACGGCGGTGCACCGGCGCGAGCCGGTGATCGTGGCCGACATCCACACGGATCCGCTGTGGGACGTCCATCGCCACCTGCTGGAGCCGTTCGGCCTGTCGGCGTGCTGGTCGTTCCCGATCCTGGCGTCCGACGGGCACCCGCTCGGCACGATGGGGGCGTACCGCCGCGAAGTGGGCGTGCCCACGCTGATCCAGTACGAGACGCTGGAAGCGGTCTCCGCGCTCGCCGCACTCGCGCTGGAACAGGGCATCATCGACGAACGCCTGCACAACGAGGAAGCGCTGCTTCGCGGCGTCGTCGAGACCGTGCCGAACATGCTGTTCGCCAAGGACGCGCGCACGCTGCGCATGCTGCTGTGGAACCCGGCGGCCGAGCGCCTCAGCGGCGTGGCCAGCAAGGACTACGTCGGCCGGGAGGACAGCGAGGTGTTCCCCGCCGAGCAGGCGGAGTTCTTCCGCTCGGTGGACCGCCGCGTGCTCGCCGAGGGGCGGCTGCACGAGGTGGACGAGCCCATGAACACGCCCACCGGCGTGCGCTGGCTGCACACCAAGAAGGTGCCGCTCTACGACTCCGAAGGTCGCCCGCGCTTCCTGCTCGGCATCTCGGAGGACATCACCGACCAGCGCCAGCACATCGCCGAAATGGAGCTCGCCCGCGAGCACGCCGAGCGCCAGGCCGCCGAGCTGGAGAAGGCGCGCGACACCGCGCTGCGCGCCACGCGTGCCAAGAGCGAGTTCCTCGCGAACATGAGCCACGAGATCCGCACGCCCATGAACGGCGTGCTGGGCCTGATCGAGCTGCTGCTGGACACCCGGCTCGACGACGAGCAGCGCGAGTACGCGAGCGGCGTGCGCCGCAGCGCGCAGTCGCTGCTCGGCATCATCGACGACATCCTGGACTTCTCGAAGCTCGAAGCCGGGCAGCTGGCGATCGAGAACGAGCCCGTGTCGCTGCTGACGCTGTTCGAGGACGTGGTCGAGATGCTCACGCCGCGCTCGGCGGCCAAGAGCATCGAGCTGGTGGCCGACGTCGCGGCCGACCTGCCCGACGCGGTGCTCGGCGACGCCGTGCGGCTGCGGCAGGTGCTGGTGAACCTCGCGGGCAACGCCGTCAAGTTCACCGAGCGCGGCCAGGTGACGCTGCGCGCGCACCGCGACACCGAGGACCCGGAACGGCCACTCGTGCTCGAAGTGCAGGACACCGGCATCGGGATCTCGCCCGACCGGCTGAACGCGGTGTTCGACAGCTTCACGCAGGCCGACGGCAGCATCACGCGGCGGTTCGGCGGCACGGGCCTGGGCCTGTCGATCTCGCGCCAGCTCGCCGAGCGCATGGGCGGCGTGATCGGCGTGGAGAGCCAGCTCGGGCACGGCAGCCGGTTCTTCGTGCGCATGCCGCTCGAGGTGGCCGCGTCCGCGTCGTCGGCGGCGCTCATGGCGCCGCACCGCGTGTCGCGCCGCCTGCTGCTGGTGGAGCCCAACGCCACCGCGTGCGAGCACGCCGCCCGCCACCTGCGGCGCGTGGGCCACGTCGTGTACGCGGGCACCACGGTCGAAGCGGCGTTCGCGGCCACCGGCGGCAATGCCGTGGACGTGATGGTGCTCGAGATCCACTCCGCGACGCGCGACGAAGCGCGCCTGGCGCCGTGGCTCAATGCGGGCGACCCCGCGGCGCGCCCGCGCTTCGTGGCCACCGGCGGCGCCCGCTCGGAGCTGCCCGAGGTGGCGGGGCGGCGGGCGGACGCGTTCGTGTCGCGGCCCATGCGGCTCGCGCCACTGCGCCGCGCGATCGAGGACCTCGGCAGCGTGCCGATGCCGGTGGCGGGGACGGCGCTGGCCGACCACGCCTCGCTGCACGGCCTGCGCGTGCTGCTGGCCGAGGACAACGCCACGAACCGGCTGGTCGCCTCGCGGCTGCTGGAGCGCTGGGGCTGTGTCGTGAAGAGCGCCGAGAACGGGCAGGCCGCGCTCGACGCGCTCGAGCGCGAACCGTTCGACGCGGTGCTGATGGACGTGCAGATGCCCGTGCTCGACGGCCTGTCGGCCACGCGCGAGCTGCGCCGGCGCGAGGTCACCACCGGCCGGCACGTGGCGGTGATCGCGATGACCGCGCACGCCATGGCCGAGGATCGCGAGCGCTGCCTGTTCGCGGGCATGGACGACTACGTGAGCAAGCCGATCCGGCCCGCCGCGCTCGCCGCCGCGCTCACCAGGGTGACGCCGCAGGGCTCCGGCACGCGCGACGCGGCGTGAGCCCTCCCGAACGCACCGCGGCCGCCCTCGCGAGGGGGCGGCCGCGGTGTTTCGGTGCGCGGGGTGCGGGCGCGCCGGCTAGCGATACAGCGACTTCAGCCGCCCCCACGTGGTGAGCGGCGCGGCCGTGGGTCCACCGCCCGGGCGGAACGCGATGTCCACCACCTTGTCGCCGGGGGCCGGCGTGAGCACGGCGGCGTTCAGCTCGGCGAACGTGATCGGGTCGAACTCGTAGACCTGCGCGGTGACGCCGTCGACCACGTAGATGTGGCCGTTGTGCGGGCTGATCGCGATGCCGTGCGCGTTGCCCCAGTTGGCGTCGCCGAACGAGCCGAGCAGGTTGTGCACGGGCGTCGAATCGAAGCGGTAGACCAGGTTCGTGCCCATGGCCGTCACCAGGATCTCGCCGTTCAGGAACGCCACGTCGTTCCCCAGCGTGTTCGCCGGCAGGTTCCACGCCGAGATCACGTTGCCGCTCGTGGGATCGAGCTCGAACACCATCGGCGGGAAGTACTGGCAGACGTAGAGATTGCCGTTGGGCCCGTACTCCATGTCCGCCGGCGAACCCGGCAGCGGCGCGAACACCTGCACGAACGCGCCGGTGTTGCCGTCGTACTCGATGAGCTTGTTGCTCGCGGACTCGGCCACGATCACGTTGCCGTTCGCGCGGTAGACCGCCGACCACTGCCACAGCACCGGGCCGTACGTCTTGATGAGCGCACCGGTCGCCGAGTCGTACTCGCGCACGCCCTGCGAGAAGCCGCCCACCAGCATGCGGCCGTTCGTGGGATGGAAGTGGATGCCGAGCGGCTGGTTCGCGGTGTTCTGGAACACGCCCAGGAACGCGCCGGTGATGGGCGCGTAGACGCGCACCGTGTTGGACGCGTCGCCGGTCACGTACATGTCGCCGACGGAGCCGACCACGGCGCGCGCGGGCGCGGCGGCGGCGAGCGTGACGGCGGCGAACAGCGCCGGGAGCAGCAGGCGGGCGGTGCAGTGGAAGCCACGGGCCATGGGGACATCTCCTCGCGGTGGGGACACGGGACGCGGGCGATCCGCGGGCGGCGTCGCCACGGAAAGGCGACGCCCGGGTGCCGGAATCCGGCAGCGTCAAGGATGGTCGCCCCGGGCCGCGACGGGCAACGACCAAATGCGCTCCGGACGGAGAAAATCATCCGGCTTGGCGGGATGGCCCCCCGGCGGGAGGCAGCCCGCGGTCGGCCGGGCGCACGGCTTGACCGGCCGGACCCCTGCGCTACGCTGCCGCCCATGAAACCCGCCAGCGAGCATCGCGTGGAGCCCTCGGCCGCCGTCCTCGAAGCCGCCCGCCAGTGGATCACCCCCGTGCGCAACGCACTGGGCCCGCGCTGGCTGGCCGCGTACCTCACCGGCAGCGTGCTCACCGCCGGGTTCGACCCGAAGCACTCGCGGGTCAACCTGCTGGTGATCGCGCGGGACCTGGGCGTGGACGCGCTCGACGCGCTGGCCGCCGCGATCCCCGCGGGCGGCAAGGCGCCGCACTTCGAGCCGCTGTTCGTGAGCCAGGACCAGATGCGCCGCTCGCTCGACGTGTTCCCGATCGAGTGGCTCGACATCCTGGAGCGCCGGCTGCTGCTGGAGGGCGAGGACGTGCTCGCCTCGGTGGAAGTGCCGCGCACGCACCTGCGCCACCAGCTCGAGCACGAACTGCGCGGAAAACATCTCCAGCTGCGGCAGGCATACCTCGCCGGCTTCCGCCACACGGAAGCGCAGCGCGAAACGCTGGTGCGGCTGGCGAGCGGCTTCCACACGCTGTTCCGCACGCTGCTGCGCCTGTCGGGCGAAGTGCCGCCCGCCAGCACCGAGCGCGTCATCGAGCGCGTGGCCGACCTCTACCGGCTCGACGCGCGCGGCCTGCTGGGCGCGTGGCTGGTGCGCTACGCCGAGCGCAAGTTCTCGACCGACGAGCTGCGCGGGCTGTACCGCGGCTTCCTCGCCGAGATCGAACGCCTCGTCACCGCGATCGACGAGCTCAAGCTTCCGTGACGCCCCGCCGAGTTCTCGCTCCCCTCGCGGGAGCCTGCTTCGTGCTGTGTGCCGTGCTCGCCGCCGCGATCGCCTGGGCGCAGCCCGCCGACACCACCGGGCGCGCGGCCATTCCCGCGTACGAGGGTTACGTCACCGACGTGGCGCACGTGCTGCCCGACGCGCGGCGCGCGCAGCTCGAGGCCTTCCTCGACCAGGTGCAGAAGAAGACCGGCGCCCAGTTCGCCGTGCTCACGGTGCAGAACTGCTGGCCCGAGGACCCCGACGGATACAAGGTGCGCGTGTTCCAGTCGTGGGGCATCGGCCAGAAGGGCGAGAACAACGGCCTGCTGCTGCTGGTGGCCATGGACGAGCACGCGATCCGCTTCGAGACCGGCTACGGCCTGGAGGGAGTGCTGCCCGACGGCTGGCAGTCGCGCATGACGCGGCAGCTGATGATTCCGCGCTTCCGCGCCGGCGATCCCGCCGAGGGGATCACCGCCGGCGTGCTGGCGAGCGCGCAGCGCATCGCCGCCGACAAGGGCGTGACGCTGGAGTGGAACGGCAAAGAACTGCGCTACTCGAGCGTGCGCGGCGGCAAGATGCCGCCCGTGGTGCTGGCGCTGCTGCTGTTCCTGATCATCGTGATCGTGCTGGCCGCGATCGGCTCGGCCAGCGGCGGAGGCGGCGGCTTCGGCCCGACGGTCGGGCGCCGACGCTCGGGTTACGGCGGCTACGGTGGCGGCTGGTACGGTGGCGGCTTCGGCGGTGGTGGTGGAGGTGGCTTCGGAGGCGGTGGCTCGTTCGGCGGTTTCGGCGGCGGAATGAGCGGCGGTGGCGGCGGCGGCGGAAACTGGTGATCCTGCGCCCGCGCGCCGGACGGTGCGCGGAACGAGACATACAAAGGAGGACGAGCGATGAAGGCTGGTCTGATCGGTGTGATCGTGGTGGCGGTGGTGCTGCTCCTGCTGGGCGGCTGCGTGTCGCAGCAGTACAACTCGCTGGTCCAGTCACGCGAAGGCGTGAAGAGCCTGTGGGCGCAGGTGGAGAACCAGCTCCAGCGCCGCAACGACCTGATCGGCAACCTGGTGGAGACGGTCAAGGGCACGGCCACGCAGGAGCAGGAAGTGTTCGGCCAGATCGCGAACGCGCGCGCCGCGATGGCCGGCGCGAAGACCCAGGGCGAGGGCATCGCCGCCGCGCAGCAGATGGACGGCGCGCTGGGACGGCTGCTGGTGGTGATCGAGAACTACCCGCAGCTCAAGAGCAACGAAGCGTTCATGCAGCTGATGGACGAGATCGCCGGCACCGAGAACCGCCTGGCCACCGAGCGGCAGCGCTACAACGAAGGCGTGCGCGGCTACAACGTGCTGACCAAGCAGTTCCCCATGAACCTGTTCGCCGGCTTCTTCAAGTTCGAGGAGTTCAAGTACTACGAGACGCCCGAGGCCGCGAAGGCGCTGCCCAAGGTGGACTTCGGCGGCCTGCGCCGCGACGCGGCCCCGGCGACGCCGGAGCCCGCCCCCGCGACGAAGTAGCGGGGCGCGCCGGCGACGGCGCGAATCGAGTGGCGCAAACAACTCGGCGCCCGCGACGGAAGCTCGTCGCGGGCGCCGGAGTGTTTGGTCAGGCGCCCAACTCGGTCACAAAGGCGCGGCTGACTTTCCAGCGATGTGCATCAGCCGCGCGCGGTCTTCTTGCGAGTCGGCTGCTTGCGAGTGCTGGGCGATCGACGGTCGCGCACGACCCCGCCGCCGGTGCGAGGCCCTCTCGATCGCGGGCGCGGAGCCGGAACGCCGTGGAGCATCCGCTCCACGCTGATGTCCTCGTCCACATCGGGCCAATGCACGCCTCGCCCATCACCGATGAGGCGAAGGTTTGCACGCTGCCGGGCGGTTGCCTGGGACAGCTGCCAGGACCAGGCAAGCGGAAAGCTGATCACGCGTCCATCGGCGAGGTTCGCGATGATCTCGTTCGCCGTGACGCGCACCTCCCGAATCCGGGGATCACTGGTGAACTCAGCCGCAGTGCTCATGCCAGGCCTCCAGAATCGCGGCGTGATGGGCTGCAATGATCCGGCGGCGGGCATCCAAGCGCTGCGCCCCCCTCGGGGCACGAAGCTCGCGGCCGGCCCTACATGGCGGCGCCCCGCATGAAAGTGCCAATCGAACCATCGCCGCTCCGACTCTTGGACGAGCTGGATCGCCCGTCCATCCGATCGAGCCCGAAGTTCATCCCATCACGACCGCGGGCCTGTCATAGCCACTGGTCCGAAGAATGGGGACACTCCAGCCCCGCCGGTGGGAGTCCGCTCGAGCGAAGGGTTTGGCGTCATCGCGGACCGCTACCGCGTAGATGGGGTCAATGCAGATGCGGCCGCCGAACAAGAGCTCCTTGCCCCCAACCTTGCGAAAGCCAAAGCTCTCGTAAAACTTGATGGCTCGAGCATTGCGGTCGTACACACCCAGCCAGAGAGTCTTGGCTCCCAGGCGACAGGCTTCGGAATGGACTGCGAGCATCAGTCGCGCGCCAACTCCGTGACCGATGTAGTCGTGCCCGACGTACAGGCGCGCCAGTTCAATCGGACTTGGGCCCTGCACGCACGCCGGTGGCTCGCAGGAGCGCAGGATCGCGTAACCTGCGAGTTGACCGCCTGCGACAGCCAGAAGTGTGTAGCAGTTCGGGTCGCGAAGTACTCCGCAAAGGGCCTGTTGGGTGAAGTGTTCCTCGATGTACGAGCGGACGTCGTTGGGATCGTCCAACTCGCGGTACGTATCCCAGAACGCTTGAGCCGCAAACTCGGCGAGCGCCTTCGCATCGGCTTCCGTGCCGCGACGGAGTGCAAGCTGCGCACGCATGGCTCGTGTGGGACTCGACGTCTAACGTTTGACATGAGGGGTGGCTTGACGGCGCAGCCGGCAAGGCATCCCCTCGATGGAATGGTTAGGCCTCGCAGCGAGCACGCTCGACCTGCTTTCGCGCTCACATCGCATCGTGCGAATCTGAGACTTTCCGGTCGTACCTTGATAAGAACTCTTCTTTGGAGCTTGATTCTTGCCACAGCCGAGCGATGTACTCGAACTCTTGATCGAAGGGCTTCTGAACGGGCTCAGTGTCTGTGGCGTACTCGCAGTTTCTGGCGAGCATTACGAGCCAACCGGGTTGCCCCAGGTCGTAGAACAGGCGCCAGAATTTCGGTTCCAGCGACGCGACGCTCTCTTTCCCCTCCGTGTATGCCCGGTACAGCTCAACGATCAGTTTGCCGGCCGCGACCTCGTCGCTTAGTGCGCCTGGGGCGATGTATCGCTCGACGATCTGAATGACAAGTGAATCTACTTCATCTGCTCGTGTCGCGGCTGCCAGCATGACAACGTCGAGATCGTCGCCCTCTTCGTCGCGACGCAGCCTCTCGATCGCCCAGTCGATGCAATCTTTCCAGTTCGCATCTCCAGTGCGCATGCGGAAATGAAGTGCCCACAGTTGCTCAACGCCATTCATCGCGACGCCTAACGCGTAGTGGGCGGTTCCGCGCATGTCGCTACGCGCACCCGTCCGGTCTGTGTATTCGGCGCGCCCGCGGCGCCGACTGCCACGACGCACACTCTTATCGCGCCCTCATCGCTCCTCGTTGCGCCCTGTAGCCACATACGCCGCGCCGTCCCTTCCGCATAGCGCGACACGCCCCGCCGCGCAGCGCCGCCGTCGCGTGTCGCCCTCCGCGCGCTGAGGTTCGCGCCCATCACAAGCCTCCGTCCAGCGGGCTGCGCACGCCGCGGCCGCCGCGGTTCAGCACGTGCGTGTAGATCATCATCGTGCTCACGTCCTGGTGCCCGAGCAGCTCCTGAATGGTCCGGATGTCGTAGCCGGCCTCCAGCAGGTGCGTGGCGAACGAGTGTCGCAGCGTATTGCAGCTCGCGCGCTTGGCGAGGCCGGCACGCTGCACGGCGGCGCGCACGGCCTTCTGCACCACGGACTCGTGCAGGTGATGCCGCCGTTCCCGGCCGCTCGCTGCGTCGCGGTAGTAGCGCGTGGCGGGGAACGCCCACTGCCACGCCAGGTCGAAGGCGGCGCGCGGGGACTTGGGCGCGAGCGCGTCGGGCAGCTCGACGCTGCCGTGTCCGCTCGCCAGATCCCCGGCGTGCTGCAGGCGCACCCGCTCGAGCTGCGCGGCGAGCTGCGGCACGAGCCGCCGCGGCAGCATGGTCACGCGATCGCGGGCGCCCTTGCCGTCGCGCACCACGATCTCGAGGCGCGCGAGGTCAACGTCCTTCACGCGCAGCCGGCAGCCCTCCAGCAGGCGCAGGCCCGAGCCGTAGAGCAGCGACGCGATCAGCGCCTCGGGGCCGCGCAGGTGGCCGAGCACGGCGGCCACCTCCTCGCGCGTGAGCACCGAGGGCACGCGCAGCGGACGCTTCGCGCGCACGACCTCGTCGAGCCAGCCGATGTCGCTCGCGAGCAAGTCGCGGTACAGGAAGAGCAGCGCGCTCAGGGCCTGGTTCTGCGTCGACGCGCTCACGTGGTCGTGCACGGCGAGGTGCGTCAGGAACGCGGTCACCTCGGCCTCGTCCCGCGGCTGCGGCCACGTACCTCGACGCTCCTGCGTCATCCATCCCAGTTCCATCGCGCGACTCCCCGGAGGCGATCACTCGGGCGCGTTGGTACTCGGGCAGCTTCGTGCGCTATGGGGAACCCCGTCAAGGGAAAGCACGCGTCTCGTACTGGTCTTCTACCTCTGTCTCGGCGCCGCAGACACGTCCGGCCCGGGCGGTGAACGGTCGTCATGCCGCGCGGGCACCGCGCCC
>JBGAMH010000365.1:0-2513 GCA_044223135.1 Candidatus Eiseniibacteriota bacterium
CATGCTCGTGACGGCGGCGAGCGCGTTCGTGAACATTCCCGACTACCCGGACGTCGACACCGTGCTCGCGCGGATCCGGGCGCTGCCGCACGCGCGCGTGGTGGAGGCCGATCGGCTCGCCGAGGAGGCGGGCGAACCGCTCACCGTGAACACCGTGATGGTGGGCGCCGCGTCGTGGTGCCTGCCGATGAAGCCGGAGTCGCTCGAGCGCTCGGTGCGCGACACGTTCGCGCACCGCGGCGAACGCGTGCTGGGCGTGAACGTGGCGGCGTTCGCCGCCGGTCGCAAGGCCGGCGCGTGAGCAGCCCGACGCTGGCGGCGGCGTCCGCGTCCGGCGGATTCGAACGTGCGCGGCTGGAACACCACCTGACGCCCGCGATGCTGCGCCCCGAGGGCGTGATGCTGGAGCCCGAGGGCCTCGCGCTGATGGCCGAGCTGGCGCTGGGCGTACCGCGACACGCGCTGCTGCCGAACGCGGCCGCGGTGGCCGAGTGGACGCCGCCCGCGTGGGCCGGCGAGCGCGTGGTGCTGAAGGTCGTCTCGCCGCGCATCCTGCACAAGACCGACGAGCGCGCGGTGGCGGTGGTGAGCACGCGCGGCGGTGCGCTGGCCGCGGCGGCGCGCGAGATGGAGCAGCGCCTGTCGGGGCGCGACGTGCAGGGCTTCCTCGTGTGCGAGTTCGTGGCGCACGAGGGCGGGCCCGGTCGCGAGTTCCTGCTGGGGCTGCGCCAGGCGCGCGACTTCGGGCCCGTGGTCACGCTGGGCCCGGGCGGCGTGCACGCCGAGTTCCTCGCGCGCTCGCTGCGCGACGGCACGGCGGTGGCGGTGTTCTCGCCCGCGAGCGCCACCGACGAGTCGATCGACGCCGCGCTCGCGAAGCTCGCCGTGGTGAAGCTGGCCACCGAGCCGCAGCGCGGCCAGGCGCCGCTGCTGCCGCGCGCGGTGCTGGCCGCGGCCGTGCGCTCGATGCTCGCGCTCGCACGCGCCGCCGACGGCACCCGGCTCGCCGAGTTCGAGGCGAACCCGCTCGTGATCCGCGACGGCACGCTGGTGGCGCTCGACGCGCTCGGCCAGCTGGGTGCCGCGGCCGCGCCGCTGCCCGCCCCCCGCCCGCTCGCGCGCGTGAAGCGGCTGCTGGAGCCGGCCTCGATCGCGGTGATGGGCGTGTCGGAAAAGATGAACCCGGGCCGCATCATCCTGAAGAACGTGCTGCGCGAGGGCTTCGACCCCGCCGCGGTCACGGTGATCAAGCCGGGTACCGACCAGATCGACGGCTGCGCGTGCGTGCCGTCGCTCGACGCGCTGCGCGCACCGGTGGACCTGCTCGTGCTGAGCGTGTCGGCCGCGCAGTCGGCCGAGGCGCTCGCGCAGGTGGCCGACCGGCACCTGGCCGAGAGCGTGGTGCTGATCCCCGGCGGGCTCGACGAGAAGCCCGAGGCCGCGCCGCTCGTGGCGCGCATGCGCGACAGCCTCGCGCGTTCGCGCGCGACCGCGTGGGGCGGCCCGGTGGTGAACGGCGGCAACTGCCTGGGCGTGCGTTCGCGTCCCGGGCGCTACGACACGCTGTTCATTCCCGACGCGAAGCTGCCGCGCCCGCCCGGCGCGCCGGGGCCGCTCGCGATGATCACCGGCAGCGGCGCGTTCGCGGTGTCCAAGGCGAGCAAGCTCGCCGGGTTGCAGCCGCTGTACACGATCACGATCGGCAACCAGATGGACCTGACGGTGGCCGACTACCTCGAGGCGCTCGCGGACGACTCGCGCGTGGAGGTGTTCGCGGTCTACCTGGAGGGCTTCCGCCCGCGCGACGGCGAACGCTTCGTGCGCACGGCGGCCGCCCTCACGAAGCGCGGCCGCCCGGTGGTGCTGTACCTGGCGGGCCGCACCGCCGCCGGCGCGGCCGCCGCGTCGAGCCACACCGCCTCCGTGGCGGGCGATTTCGCCGTGGCGCGCGCGCTCGCCGAGTCGGCGGGCGTGGTGGTGGCCGACTCGCTCGAGGAGTTCGAGGACCTGGTGCGGCTGTTCGTGCACCTGCGCGCGTTCCACCCGACCGGGCTGCGACTGGGCGCGCTGTCGAACGCCGGCTTCGAGGCCGTGGCGATCGCCGACCACCTGGGGCCGTTCACGCTGGCCGAGTGGAACGACGGCACGCGCGCGGCGATCGGCGAGGTGCTGTCGCGCGCGCGGCTCGCCGACATCGTGGCGCCCCGGAACCCGATGGACCTGACGCCGCTGATGAACGACGAGGACAACGAGGCGGTGTTCGCCGCGATGCTCGCGGACCCGGGCGTGGACGCCGGCGTGTTCGGCTGCGTGCCGCTGACGCAGGCGCTGCAGACGCTGCCCGCGGGGCCCGGGCACGGCGAGGACCTCGCGCGCGACGGCGGCATCGCCGGGCGGCTGATCCGGCTGCGCCGCACGCTCACCAAGCCGTTCGTGGTGGTGGTGGACGCGGGGGCGCTCTACGACCCGTTCGCGGACGCGCTCGAGGCGGGCGGCGTGCCGGTGTTCCGCAC
>JBGAMH010000051.1:0-20592 GCA_044223135.1 Candidatus Eiseniibacteriota bacterium
CCTCGCGGCCGGCTCTCCTAACGTGCCGCGGGCCAACAGGAAACCTTCGCGGGCATAGCTCAGTTGGTAGAGCGCGAGCTTCCCAAGCTTGAGGTCGCGGGTTCGAACCCCGTTGCCCGCTCCAATCGTCCGGGAATCCGGCGCGCCGGCCTGAGCCCAAAGCCAGCCTCGGCGCGCCGGTCCCCTTTTTGCGGGGTCCATGTCCGCTGCCGTCGTCGCCATCGTCGGACGCCCCAACGTGGGCAAGTCGACGTTCTTCAACCGCGTGCTGGGTGAACGGCGCGCGGTGGTCCACGACCGTCCCGGGGTCACGCGCGATCGCAACGCCGCGCGCGCCGAGTGGGTGGGGCGTTCGTTCGTGCTCGTGGACACGGGTGGATTCCTGCCGACCGCGATGGAGGGTCGCGACGCGCACGTGCGTCGCCAGGCCGAGGCCGCGATCGAGCTGTCGAGCCTCGTGCTGTTCATGGTCGACGCGCTCACGGGTGTCACCGACCTCGACCAGGCGATCGCGAACCAGCTCCGCCGCTCGGGGCGGCCCGCGCTGCTGGTGGTGAACAAGGTGGACAAGCCGCTCGACCCGGTGGTGCACGACTTCCACCGGCTGGGGCTCGGCGAGCCGCTGGCGATGGCGTCCGAGGGCGGCACGGGCATCGGCGACGTGCTCGACCGCATCATCGCGCTGCTGCCACCCGAGACGGTCGAGGAGACGCCCGCACCGCGCGTGGCGATCGTCGGCCGGCCGAACGTGGGCAAGTCGTCGCTCGTGAACGCGCTGCTCCAGGAGGAGCGCGTGGTGGTCGAGGCGACCGCCGGCACCACCGTGGACGCGATCGACGCGCGCTGGAGCACACCGGCGGGCGACTTCATCCTGGTGGACACGGCGGGCATCCGCCGGCAGGCGCAGTTCGACGACCAGGCGGAGTTCTTCGCCACGATGCGCGCGCTGCAGGCGCTCGAACGCGCGGACGTCGCCTGCCTGATCGTGGACTCGAAGGAAGGCTTCCAGAAGCAGGAGGCGAGGCTCGCGCACCACGCGCTCGACGCCGGGTGCGGCCTGCTGCTGCTCTACAACAAGTGGGACCTGGTCGAGGAGCGCGAGCAGGCGTGGAAGGACGTGCAGGCCGATCGCGCGCGGCGCTTCCCCACGCTCGGCGACATCCCGGCGCACCCGATCTCGGCCACGGAGAAGACGCACCTCGCGAAACTGCCGCAGTACATCCGCGAGTGCGTGGACCAGAACATGCGGCGCATCTCCACGTCGAAGCTGAACGAGTGGCTCGAGATCGTGCAGAAGCGCCGCCAGGTGCCGAGCAACGCGATGGGGCAGGCCCCGAAGATCTACTACATGGCGCAGACGGGCGTGCGCCCGCCGCAGTTCACGCTGTTCGTGAACGCGCCGTCACGGCTCAACGACAACTACCGCCGGTTCCTGCACTCGCAGTTCGCGGAGCACTTCGAGTTCTCGGGAACGCCGTTCCGGCTGCGGGTGAAGAAGAGCGAGTAGCGTGAACGCGATCGTCTCCACCGTGACGTGCGTGCTGGCGGGCTACGCTTCGGGCTCGCTGCCGTGGGGGCTGTGGCTGGGGCGCTGGCTCAAGGGCGTCGACGTGCGCACGCTGGGCTCGCGCAATCTCGGCGCCACGAACGTGTACCGCACGCTCGGCCCCGGCATCGGTGTCGCGGTGCTGCTGCTGGACATCGCCAAGGGCGCGCTGCCCGTATGGCTCGTGCCGGCGTCCGCGCTGGCGACGGCGTTCCCGGGCGGTCGCGAGTGGTGCGCGCTGACGGTGGCGCTGGCGGCCGTCGCCGGGCACGTGTGGACGTTCCTCGCCGGCTTCAAGGGCGGCAAGGGCGTGGCGACCACGGTGGGCGTGCTGCTTGCGCTGAGCCCGCCGGCGTTCGGCGTGTTCGTGGCCGTGTTCATCGCCTGCGTGGCGGTGACGCGGTTCATCTCGCTGGGTTCGATCCTGGGTTCGGTCGCGTTCGCGGTGGCGCTGGCGTTCCGCGCGCCCGGCGGCTGGCGCAGCCCGACGTTCGGATTCGGGGTGCTGATCGCCCTGCTGGTGATCGCGCGGCACCGCGAGAACATCCAGCGGCTGGCCGGCGGAACGGAGCGGCGCTTCTCGTTCAAGGGGGGTGGGAAGTGAGCAACGTGGCCGTCCTGGGCGCGGGGTCGTGGGGGACGACGCTGGCCGTGCACGTGGCGAGGGCGGGGCACGAGGCGCGGTTGTGGGGGAACGACCGGGCCGACCTGGCCGCCATCGAGGCCGACCGGGAGAACCGCAAGTTTCTGGCTGGTATCGCGCTGCCCCCCGAGGTTAAGGTTCACGCGGAACTCGAACCCGCCCTTCGTGGTGCGGACTTCGTCTTCTTCGTGGTGCCGTCCCAGGCCATCCGGGAGGTGGCGGGGAAGGTGCGCGCCGCGGGGTGCACGGCCATCCCGGTCTGCGCGAGCAAGGGGCTCGAACTGGGCTCCCTCGAGCGGCTCTCGGTGGTGCTGTCGGAATCCCTCGGCGACGGGCATCCGGTCACGTTCACGGGACCGAGCCACGCGGAAGAAGTCGCGGTCGGCATCCCGACGTCGGTGGTGGCCGCCAGTTCGAGCGAAGAGCGCGCGCGCCAGGTGCAGGCGCTGTGTTCGACCGCCCGGCTGCGCGTGTACACGAACGACGACGTGGCCGGCTGCGAATACGGCGGTGCACTGAAGAACGTGATCGCCATCGCCGCCGGCGTCGCGGACGGACTCGGGTTCGGCGACAACACCAAGGGCATGCTGCTCACGCGGGGCCTCGCCGAGATCAGCCGGCTCGGCGTCGCGCTGGGTGGACGGCGCGAGACGTTCTTCGGACTCACGGGCATGGGGGATCTGATCACCACCGCCATGAGTCGACACAGTCGCAATCGGCACGTGGGCGAACGGATCGGTCGCGGGGAGTCGCTCGAACAGGTGCTCGGCAACATGGTGATGGTGGCCGAAGGGGTCAACACGGCGAAGGCGGCGCGCGATCTCGGCCGCAAGCACGGTGTCGAGCTCCCGATCACGGAACAGGTGTGCGCCCTGCTGCTGGAAGGGCGTGATCCGCAGGAAGCGCTGATGGCGCTGATGACGCGGGATCTCAAGCGCGAGGCGTAGAAGGAGGCGAACGTGGCGATCCGCAGACCCGAGGAAGACGTCGAGAGCAAGCTGTACCGCTCGATCAGCGAGGTCAGCGAGATGCTGGACGTGAAGCCCCACGTGCTGCGCTACTGGGAGACGCAGTTCAGCATGCTGCGTCCGCGGAAGAACCGGGCGGGCAACCGCATGTACCGGCCCGACGAGGTCAAGTTGCTGTGGCGGATCAAGGAGCTCCTGTACGAGCGCCGCTACACGATCGCCGGAGCCCGCCGCACGCTGCTCGACGAGCGCAAGGAAGCCTCGCCGCAGGTGGAGATGAGCTTCGCCGAGGCCGAGCGCAAGCTGGTGCTGTTCGAGGTGCGCGAGGAGCTGCGCAGCCTGGCCGCACGGTTGCGCACCCGCCCCGAGCCGGTGGGCGCGGGCCGCTGAGCCGCCGCGGCGCGTCGCGGGCGGTTCGCTTGCCGCACGGAGCGCGCCGCGCTAGATTCCGCGCCGGTCGTTCCCCTGTATCGAAGGTCGGGGCGTAGCGCAGCCTGGTAGCGCACCTGCATGGGGGGCAGGTGGTCGCTGGTTCAAATCCAGTCGCCCCGACCATTCCTTTTCCCTCCCGGCCCGAACATGTCCGCCCTCGCGTACCGCGTCGCCGACCGACTCGAGCGCGCGCTTCCCGGCCGGGCCTGCGAATCGCTCGCGCTGGCCGCGGCGGTGGTCGCGTGGGCGTTCGGCGTGCGGGTTGCCGGTGCGCACGTCCCTGCCGCGTTGCTCCCGGACGCCGTACACGTTCGGAAGTCGGCCGCTCCATGCTGCTGAAGGTCGCGGCTCTCGTGCCCGCGTACCAGGCGGCCGCGCACCTCGGCGAAGTGCTGATGCGCCTGCAGGCGCTGCCGTCGCCGCCGCACGTGCTCGTGGTGGATGACGGATCGCGCGACGCCACCGCCGAAGTGGCGCGGCAGTTCGGCGTGCGCGTGCACTCGTTCGCCGCCAATCGCGGCAAAGGGCACGCGTTGCTCGCGGGCTTCGAGCTGCTGCGCGACTTCGAAGCCGTGGTCACGCTGGACGCCGACGGCCAGCACCCGCCCGAGTGCCTGCCGTCGCTCGTCGAAGCGGCCGAACGCGGCGCCGACCTCGTGCTGGGTCGTCGCGCGATCGGCGGTGACATGCCGCCCGCGCGCCGCTTCGCGAATCGCTTCTCCTCCGCGTGGGTCAGCGCGATCGCCGGTCAGCGCATCAGCGACAGCCAGTGCGGCTACCGCCTGTACCGGCGCGAGGTGCTCGCCCGCACGCCCGTGCGCGCCAGCCGGTACGAGGTCGAGACGGAAATGGCGGTGCGCGCCGCGCGACTGGGCTTCCGCGTGGCCGAGGTGGAGATCCCCACCGTGTACGGCGACGAAACGAGTCACCTGAGCCCCACGCGCGACGTGCCCCGGATCGTCGGCATGCTGGTGCGGCTCTCGTTCGAAGGCCGCCCTCCCGAAAGGACGTCATGAACATCCTGCTCACGAACGACGACGGCATCGGCTCGCCGGCGCTGGCGCAGTTGCGCTCGCAGCTGTCGTCGTTCGGCCGCGTGATCACGGTGGCGCCCGACCGCAACCAGAGCGCGTCGTCGCAGTCGCTCACGCTGCACCGGCCGCTCCGCATCCATCCCATGGGCGAGGACGTGTACAGCGTCGACGGGACGCCGACCGACTGCGTGCTGATCGCGTTCCACGGGCTGCTCGTGGAGCGCCCGGACTTCGTGGTCTCGGGCATCAACCACGGGCCGAACATGGGGGAGGACGTCTTTTATTCGGGCACCGTGGCCGCCGCCATCGAAGGCGCCCTGCAGGGGGTGCCGGCCCTGGCGGCGTCGCTCGTGACGCGCGAGTCGACCGACTACGTGGAGGCGGCGGCGGTCGTGGCCACGCTGCTCCGGCAGGTGCTGGAGCGCGGCGTGCCCGAGCGGATGCTGCTGAACGTGAACATCCCGTTCGTGCCCCGCGCCGAGCTGGCGGGCGTGCAGCTCACCACGCTCGGTTCGCGCGTGTACGAGGACACGCTCGTGAAGAAGGTCGATCCGCGCGGGCACGACTACTACTGGATCGGCGGCGAAGACCCGCAGTGGAAGCCGCTCCCGGGCACCGACTACCAGGCGGTGCACGACCGGTGGGTGTCGGTGACCCCGCTCCACCTGGACCTGACGGACCGGGCGCGCGTCGCCGAGATGATGCCGTGGGCGCTGAAGCTGTGAACGCCGCCGCCGGCCGCGAGCGCGCGGAACCCTTCGAGGTGGCCCGGCGCCGGATGGTGGAGGAGCAGCTGGTCGCGCGGGGCATCCGCGACACGCGCGTGCTCGAGGCGATGGCCGCGGTGCCCCGACACCGGTTCGTCGACCGGGCGTTCGAGTCGCGGGCCTATGGTGACCACGCGCTGCCCACCGCGGAGGGCCAGACGATCTCGCAGCCGTGGATCGTGGCGCGAACGCTGGAACTGGCGCGGCTCGAGCCGACGCATCGCGTGCTCGAGGTGGGCACGGGCAGCGGATACCAGACCGCGATCCTCGCCCGGCTCGTCGAGAAGGTGTACAGCGTGGAGCGCCTCGCCTCGCTGGTGCGCTCAGCCCGGCGCCTGCTCGACGAGCTGGCCGTGACGAACGCCGTGCTGCGCCACGGCGACGGCTCGCTGGGTTGGCAGGAGTTCGAACCCTATGCTAGGGTGCTCGCCGCTGCGGCGGCTCCACGTGTACCCGATGCCTGGTTCGAGCAATTGGCGGACGGTGGACTCGTGGTGGTTCCGGTGGGCGACACGGAGCTCCAGCATCTGGAGGTCTGGCGCCTCACGGGCGGACGACGGACGGTGGAACGTCACGATGCGTGTCGTTTCGTTCCCCTGATCGGGCGCGACGCCTGGCCCGGCACCCCGCGCGACAATTGAAGTTGTACGTCTCGAGGTCGGGGCGTGGCTCAGCCCGGTAGAGCACCTGGTTCGGGACCAGGGGGTCGGAGGTTCAAATCCTCTCGCCCCGACCATCTTTCGGATCGCCCGGCGGTTTCGACCGCCGGGCGATTCGCTTGCGGCCCATCGGCTTGACTTGTGGGCCGAGGCGGGCATTCTCCGCGCGTGAAGAGCGTGCGCTGCGTCGTGACGGGACGAGTACAGGGCGTGGGCTTTCGACGATTCGTCGAACGGGAGGCCCTCGCCCTGGGGCTGACCGGTCACGTGTGCAATCGTGCGGACGGCAGCGTCGAGGCGCTGGCGGAAGGCGCCGAGGCGCGCCTCGTCGAGTTCGTCGAATCGCTGCGCCGTGGCCCGATCCGTGCCCGTGTCGACTCCGTCGACGTGGACTGGCAGGATGGGGCCGCTCGATACCGGTCGTTTCGCATCACCTGAGGAGCCCATGGACGCCCCCGAACGCATCGGATTCCTGCATCGCCTCGCGGAAGCGCGGCGTGCGGCGATCACGCGTGGTTCGCTCACGCGCCGCGAGTACGACTCGCTGCTCGCGGACGTCGAGTTCGAGGACGATGCGTTCGAGGGATTCCGCACCGGCCTGATGCAGGCGGGAGTGGTGCTGCCCGAGGACGAGGGCGCCGAGGGCGAAAGTTCGAAACCGGACCGCACGTGGTCGGTGGGCGAGCCCGAACGCGACATCCTCGACCTGTACCTGGACGAGATCGGTCGCGTGCCGCTGCTGTCGCACGCGGACCTCATCGAGACCGCGAAGCGCTCCCGGGCCGGCGACGACCGCGCACGCAAGGCCGTGATCCTCGCGAACCTGCGGCTGGTCGTGTACGTGGCGCGCAACTACCAGAACCGCGGGCTCGCGCTGCTGGACCTGATCGAAGAAGGCAACCTGGGCCTGATCCACGCCGTGGACCGGTTCGATCCCGAGCGCGGCCTGCGCTTCAGCACGTACGCGACGCTGTGGATCCGCCAGAGCATCGTGCGCGGGCTCGCGGAGCAGTCGCGCTCGGTGCGCATCCCGGTGCAGATGTTCCAGCAGATGAACCGCTTCGTGCGCGTGAGCCGCTCGCTGCGTGCCGCGCTCGGCCGCGAACCCGCGATCGACGAGGTCGCACGCGAGCTCGAGATCGCCCCGGTGCGCGCCGAACGATTGCAGCAGCTCGTGGCCGGCCTGCGCCCCCCGGGCGAGGGCGACGGCGTGGACGCGTTCGAGGAGTTGAGCGCGGAGCACCTCGGCGAAGCGCCGCCGTCGGTGGAGCGCATGGTCGAGCTGCAGCTCGAGCACGAGAAGCTCGACCGCCTGCTGCGCACGCTCAGCGTGCGGGAGGAGCAGGTGATCCGTATCCGCTACGGGTTCCACGACGGCGTGGCGCGCACGCTGCAGGAGACCGGCGAGCACTTCGGCATCACGCGCGAGCGCGTGCGCCAGATCGAGGCCCGCGCGCTCGAGAAGCTGCGCCGGGCGATCGAGCTCGCGGATGCCGACCGCTTCAGCCCGGCAATGGTCCACTGACCGCGACGACGTCGCGCGCTGGCCAGACCCCGAGCCGTCGCGTTACGCTCCGCTCGAAGATCGCCCTGCGCACGTGAGGAGCGGCGGTGCCGGCCCGGCGCGTGCGGTCGCATCGGCATCGGGAGGCAGTGCCATGGATCTGAGCCGGTACATCCGCGACGTTCCCGACTTCCCCAAGAAGGGGATCCTGTTCAAGGACATCTCGCCGCTGTTGGCGGACGCGGCGGCGTTCCAGGAGTCCATTCGCCGGCTCGCCGCTTTCGTCGCCCGCCCGGACGCCGTGGTCGCGATCGAGTCGCGCGGCTTCATCTTCGGAGCGCCGCTGGCGCAGGCGTGGGGCGTGCCGTTCGTTCCCGCGCGCAAGTTCGGGAAGCTGCCGGGGAAGACGGTGCGCCAGGTGTATTCGCTGGAGTACGGCGAGGACACGCTCGAGCTGCACGCGGATTCGCTCGCGCCGCGCGCGAAGATCGTGCTCGTGGACGACCTGCTCGCCACGGGGGGCACCGCCGCGGCGACGGTCGGGCTGGTGCACCAGCTGCATGCCGAGGTCGTGGCCGCGGTGTTCGTGATCGAGTTGCGCGGGCTCGGCGGGCGGGAGCGGCTCGCACCCGTGCCCGTGCACGCGCTGATGGAATTCTCAGTCACCGAGTAGAGCGGCCCGAGACACGAAGGCCCGCGCCGGTTCGCTGGCGCGGGCCTTCGTGCGGCGGTGTCCTGCGCGGTCAGGGCTTGTCGGCGGGCGTGAACCGACGCTTCTCCATCAGCGCGTTCGCGGTGCGCGTTCCGAGCGTGAACGCGTTTCGGAACGTGCCCTCGACGCCGACCTGCGCGCCTTCGCGCGGCGCGCCGCCGCCCTGCGAGACGACGGGCAGCGTGCCGGTGCCGTCGTCGACTTCGTACGCGCCGTAACCGAGCGCCCCGATCGAGCGGGTCACGGTGCCGGCGATCCGCACCACCTTGCCATCGAAGCGCGCGGGATCGTCGGTGAGCGTCTTGATGTCGGTGGTGCCGCTGACGCCCTTGCACGAGGCGAGCAGCACGAGCGTGGCGACCGCCGCCAGCATGCGAAGCGAACGAGACGTGGTCATGCGTGGATGTCTCCGGGACGGACTGTCGGGAGGGAGCGAACCCGCGCACTCTAGCACCGCCCCCGGAGGCGTCCGACGACGGGGTGTCGCCGCCCGGCCAGGAGGCGACGATGTGAAGCGCGAGGTCCGGGCGCTTCGCCCTTGGAGGACAGCGGGATTCGCGCGATCGGGGCCGGCCGGCCGCGCCCGCCCCGACCGCCGCCGACGCGGGGGTTCGGCCGGAACGAGCGGGCCGGGAATCCGGCGCGCTCGCCCGGAGGGAGCACGATTCGAAAGCGATTCGTTGACAATGTCGGAAAGGCCATGTAATCGTTTTCATCGCGCACCGGGGAGGCATGGAATCGCGCCGAGCCGGAGGCGGCCCTTCGAGTCGTCACGAAGAAGCGGAGCCGGTCGAACTGCAGCACGACGTCCCGAGCTCGAACCCCTTCCAGCCGCCCGCGTGGTTGCTGCGCGCGCGACCGGACCGGGCGACACGCCCGAGCGCCGACCGGAGCCTTGCCCGCGGGGATCTCCTTCGCGTTCCCCTCTGCTTCGTCTCGACGAGCCGTCGCGCAGCCGTCGAGGCGAACCCCTGTCGACCACCGCAACGCTCCATCAGTTCCTGAGGAGGTTCGAACCATGAAGCGAGGACTTGTCGCCGCGCTGCTGCTGTGCGCGGCCCTCGGAGTCGCGAACGTCTCTCACGCGATCCCGAGATCGGACGTGATGTGGGCCCGGACGACCGCCGGCGCGCCGATCACGATGGACGGCATCCTGGACGAGCCCGTGTGGGCGAAGGCCGAATCCGTCTCCATCGTGTGGGCCACCGACACCGGGCGGCCCGGCAGCGGCTGGAAGGCGGAGGGTGGGTTCCTTCCGACCGACCCGACGCACGCCACGCTGAAGATGCTCGTCGTCGGCAACGACCTGTGGATGGGACTCACCGTTCCCGACAGCTCGATCGGCGGCTCCACCAACTTCAACCGTTTCGACGCGCTGCTGATGGCGCTGAAGGACCACCTCGCCACGTCGCACCCGGCGCCGGTGGCGGAGCACTTCTACGCGTGGTGGAACCCGACCGTGGCGGATCCGCAGCCGGCCGGGCAGTCGCCGGGCTTCATCGGACGCTTCGGGACGTTCCCGCCGTACCAGCCGCGCACGCCCGCGCAGATCGCGGCATGGGACGCCGTCACGAAGGTGCGCGGCCTGTCGAACAGCGACGCGGTGCGCGACACCAGCTGGACGGTCGAGATGCGCTTCGGCCTCTCCGCGCTGGGCTACGACGTCACGCAGCCGAACGGTGACATCGTCGAGTTCAACCTGTCGCTGTACGACTGCGACAACTACTGGCCCATCGTGCCGATCCGCCTGTCGGCGAATCGCACCTGGTGGCAGGGCCCGTGGGGCAACACCGGCGCGTACAACGAAGTGCGCGTGTACTCCAAGCCGAGCGTCACCGTGAACTCCGGTGCGGTGCCCGACGTGGATCCCGAAGTCATCATCAAGAACGGCGCGCTGTTCGCGCCGCCGGTCATCGACGGACAGCTGACGGAGCCGGTGTGGCAGTCCGCGCCGCACTTCGACATCCGCTACGGCGACGACGCGCTCATCGATTCGTATCCGGGCATCCAGAAGTGGCGCGCGGGCCGCTACCAGCCGAACGTGAACGGCGGCCAGGCCCCGATCGTCGATCCGGGCGACGCGACGGTGTACTACTTCTTCCGGGACGACTCGCTGTACCTGGGCTTCGACGTGCGCGACCAGGTCGTGCAGTACGTGGACAACTTCGACCGCTACGACGGCTTCATCGTCGGCGTGTACGACCATTCCGCGCGCGAACCGTTCGACAACACGCTGAAGCCGCACCGCCTGCAGTTCGTGGTCGGACCGGGCGGCGTGGTGAAGCCGCTCGAGTTCCTCGCGTACCTGCGGGACACCGTCGGCGGCGCCCGCGTGAACATCCACCTGAAGCCGGGCACGACGGTCGACACGCTGGGAACGTCGGCCGACGTCGGTTACACGGCCGAGCTGGCGATCGACCTCACGAAGCTCGGCTACTCGCACGGGCTCGACGACCGCATGCTGTGGTGGAGCGTCGACATGATGGACGGCGACTCCTTCACGCCGTTCACGGACAGCTACGGCACGCGCACCTGGTGGATGGGCGAGTACGACAACACGTGCTGCCCGGCCTGGTCGCTGCTCGACCCCGGTTCGTACGTGACGGGAGTGGATCCGGGCGGCCAGCCGGGCCCGGGCGGCTACGTGCTGCTCGGCAACTCGCCGAATCCGTTCCGGTCGACGACCACCGTCCGCTACTCGCTGCCGCAGGAGAGCGACGTGGCGCTGGAGGTGTTCGACCTGCAGGGCCGCCTCGTGCACGAGAAGCGGCTCGGCCGGCAGCCGGCCGGCCTGCAGCAGGCCCCGGTGTTCGGCTTCCAGAGCGGGCCGGGCGTGTACCTGTACCGGTTGCGCATGCGTGACGTGCAGACCGGTGCGGAGCGTGGTGCGCTGTCGGGCAAGATGCTGGTGGTCAAGTAGCGTTTCGCGTGCCCGTGCACGGGGGCGGGACGGACCATCGCGTCCGTCCCGCCCCGGCATGGGCGGGCCTCACGAACGAGGATCGGGGATGATTCGCGATCACTTGGGACGGATCCTGCGGGGGGCGTCGATCGCGGCACTGTTGCTGCTCGCGTGTCCACTCGCGGCGCTGGCGGGTACGACCGGAAAGATCTCCGGGCGCGTGCTCGACCCGAAGAAGCAGCCCCTGACGAGCGTCAACGTCATGGTGATCGGAGCGCCGCTCGGCGCACTCACCGACGAATCGGGGCGATTCAGCATCCTGAACGTGCCGGCCGGCACGTACACCGTGAAGATCAGCCTGCTCGGCTATCGCACGGTCACCACCACGAACGTCTCCGTGTCGGCGGACAACACGACGCGCCTCGACGTGGACCTGGCGGAGGCGCCCGTGGCGATGCAGGAGGTGGTCGTCAGCGCGCGGCGGCCGGTCGTGGAGGTCAACCGCACGAGCACCCTCGCCACGGTGTCGCGTGAGGAGATCAAGAAGCTGCCCGTGCAGGAGCTGCAGGACGTCGTCAACCTGCAGGCGGGCGTGGTCGAGGGCCACTTCCGTGGCGGTCGCGCCGGCGAAGTGCAGTACCAGGTGGACGGCGTCACCGTGAACAACGCCTACGACAACACCACGAGCCTTCGCCTCGATCGTTCGCTGCTCGAGGAGGTGCAGGTGATCAGCGGCACCTTCGACGCCGAGTACGGCCAGGCGATGAGCGGCGTCGTGAACGCGGTGCTGCGCCGCGGCACGGAGAAGTTCGAGTGGGACGGGGAGGTGCTGTCGGGCGGGTTCCTGTACACGGGCGGCGGGCGGCGCATCCAGACCTACGATGCCCGGCCCACCGGCACCGTGAACCTGCAGTTGAGCGTGAGCGGGCCCACGGGCCTGCCGAAGACGACGTTCCTGCTGAGCGGCGCGCACAAGTCGTTCGACGACTACGCCTACGCGACCCGCGTGTACACGCCCGCGGCTGCCCCGGGCGACGCCAGCCTGAACCCCGACATCAAGGTGGGCCAGCCCGACGGCGACGGGGAGAAGATCCCGCTGGGGCAGTCGCGGAGCTGGGACGGCATCCTCAAGCTGACGAACCGCTCGCTGCGCAACATCGAGCTGAGCTACCAGGCGATCGGGAATCTCTCGGACACGCGCCGGAGCGCCTGGGCGTTCCACCTCAATCCCGACGGGCGCAAGACGCAGCGCACCGTGTCGGTGGTGCACGGCATCGACTACACGCAGACGCTCTCCAAGAAGCTCTTCTTCAGCGTGAACCTGCGCCAGAACTACTGGGACTACCACGACTGGATGTACGAGAGCCCGTTCGATCCGCGTTACGACCTCTACGGGCCGCTCAAGTCGCCCACGGGCAGCGTCGACGGCGCCTACGTGCAGGGCGTGGACTTCTCGCGCTTCAAGCAGAACACGAACGCCTTCGTCGCGAAGGGCGCCCTGACGAACCAGGTGACGCCCGAGCTGCAGTTCAAGCTCGGCGGCGAGTTCCAGGCGCCCCGCATCCGCTTCGGCGCACCCGGAAGCCTCGAGCTGACCACCGTGGCCGGCGGTACGCAGGCGGTGGTGCGCAAGGACCTGACGCCGATTCCGGAGTACCTGCCCGTGTTCGCCTCGGGCTACGCGCAGGAAATGATCGAGTGGAACGACCTCACGATTCGCGGTGGGGCCCGGGTCGAGTTCTTCGACGCCCGCACGTGGCTGCCGAGCGATCTCGCGAACCCGGCGAACTCGATCTCCGGCGCGCCGCAGTCGGTGGCCGAGGCCACGAGCAACAAGCTCACGCTCTCGCCGCGCATCGGCGTTTCGTACCCGATCTCCAAGAGCGCGGCGCTGTTCTTCGCCTACGGGCACTTCTACCAGCTGCCGGGCCTGGGCCAGATCTTCACGAACTCCGACTACTCGGTGCTGCGCGACATCCAGGCGGGCGAGAGCAACTTCGACAAGGGCATCATGGGCAACCCCGACATCCGGCCCGAGAAGACGGTGCAGTACCAGTTCGGCTACAAGCAGGCCATCACGCCGGATCTCGGCCTCGAGATGAACGCCTTCTACAAGGACATCCGCGACCTGCTGGGCGTGGAGTTCATCTCCACCTACAACGCCGCCGAGTACGCGCGCTGGACCAACGTGGACTTCGGCAGCGTCGTGGGCTTCACCGTCTCGGTGGACCAGCGCTCGATCGGGCCGATCGGCCTGAACGCGGACTACACGTGGCAGTTCGCCCAGGGCAACACGAGCGATCCGCGTGAAACCGCGACGCGCGCCGAGGCGGGAGAGGACTCGCGGCCGCGCCAGATCCCGTTCAACTGGGACCAGCGCCACACGTTCAACCTGACCGCGCGCTACGACCAGCCGGACATCCTCTCGTTCAGCGCCATCCTGCGCGCCGCCAGCGGACAGCCCTACACGCCGACGCTCGACGCGGGCTTCGGCAACGGCCTCGAGACGAACTCGGGCCGCAAGCCCATGTCCGTGGCCCTCGACCTGCGCGCCGAGAAGCAGATGCGCTGGTCGGGCTTCGACGTCAGCGGCTTCGCGCGCGTGTTCAACGTGTTCGACGCGAAGTTCTTCAACGGCGGCGTGTTCTCCAGCACGGGCAGTGCGTACTACTCGCGCTTCCCGGCGCAGGATCGCGGCGCGCTCGCCGACCCGACCCGTCTCTACGCGCCCCGGCGCGTGGAAGTCGGCTTCACCTTCAACCGGGGTTCGTGACCATGCGCACCCAACGTTCCGACGGGGGCCCCGGTGTTCGCGAGGCAGGGATGATTCGCCCGATGCTGTTCGTCCTGGTCGCGGTGGCGCTGCTGGGCGCCACGGGCGCCCGGGCGCAGGTGCTGCAGCCCGTCGTTCCGCAGGATCAGCGCGGCCGCATCGACGCGGAGCGCAACGGCACGCACGACGCCGCCAACATCCGCACCGTGTTCTACAACTTCGGCATGGTCGGGGACTACCCGGCCGACCCCGGTGGCGTGGACCTGTCGGTCTTCCACTCGGTGGAGGTGCCGAAGGGTGGCGGCATGAACTACAGCGACGGGATCACGCCGTTCGTGCTGGCGAAGATCCAGCAGACGAACGGCCAGGACGCGTACATCATGGAGACGGGCTTCCGTGAGCGGCAGGCCGAGAGCCCGTTCACCGCGCGCATCATGCGTTTCGAGCCGCGGCCGGGCTACATGCAGGCCGACCCGACCATCAACGTCGGGCGATCGATCGCCATCAGCAGCGACCCGCGCACGTGGCCGCCGCAGTGGCCCGACAAGCTGACCGACCCGGACGATCCGGGCTGGCCCGCCTCCTGGAACGGCTACTTCGGCAAGCGGCCGGCCGCCGACCAGGAGAGCTACAGCGTCATGGACGACGACTTCTACGACGCGTGGCTCTACCAGCCGGACTCGCGGGACGCCACGCGGCACGGACTGGGTCTGCGCGTGGCCGTGCGCGGCTTCCAGTGGGCCAATCCGCAGGCCGGCAACGTGATCTTCTGGCACTACGACATCACGAACGAAGTCACGACCGACTATCTCGACAACATCCTCTTCGGCCTGTACATGGACTCGGGCGTGGGCGGCTCGGCGCTGTCGTGCGACGGCATCTACGAGTCCGACGACGACAACGCGTTCTTCGATCACACGTCCGGCCTGAACCTCGTGTACACGTGGGACGTGTATGGCCACGGTCGCGACCTGTCGGGCAGCTGCGGCCGGACAGGCTACCTCGGCTACGCCTACCTCGAGACGCCGGGCAATCCGTTCGACGCGATCGACAACGACGAGGACGGCTTCACGAACGAGCGCCGCGACGGCGGGGCGGGCACGCTGATCGTGGGGCAGGACGCGATTCGCGACTACGTGATCGCGAACTACGACACGACGCTCTTCACCGCGTTCTACGGCCGGCTCGAGAAGCGCCCGGCGTTCCGCGCCGCGCGCTGGTGGACCGGCGACGAGGACCTCGACTGGGTGCGCGAGCTGCACGACGTCGGCGCCGACGGCGTGGGCGACACGCACGACACCGGCGAGGGCGACGGCATCCCCACCGAGGGCGAGCCGAACTTCGACCGCACCGACCTCAACGAATCGGACCAGATCGGCCTCACGGGCTTCAAGCTGAACCGCATCCGTTCGGCGGACGGCTCGGGCCCCACGGACGGCATCCTGTTCTACACCGAGTCGCAGAACTGGCCGGGCCGGCTCTACCTCATGTTCACCGATCCCACCGAGGGCAACCGCTTCGACCAGGCGCTGGCGACGAACTACAACATCGGCTTCCTGTTCGCCTCGGGGCCGTTCCAGCTGCACGCCGGTCAGAACGAGCGCTTCAGCCTCGCGCTGGCCTACGGCGGTGACCTCGACGAACTGCGCAACACGGTGAAGACCGTGCAGCAGATCTACAACGCGAACTACCAGTTCGCCGTGCCGCCGACGCGGCCGATCGTGGCCGCCGAAACGGGCGACGGTCGGGTCACGCTCACGTGGGACGACGTCGCCGAGCGCAGCGTGGACCCGGTGACGGGCGAGTTCGACTTCGAGGGCTACAAGATCTACCGCTCGACCGATGCGGACTTCCGCGACGCCCGCGTGGTGACGAACGGCACGGGATCGAACACGGTCGGCAACGGCCGGCCGATCGTGCTGTTCGACCTCGAGGACGGCATCAAGGGCTTCTCGCGCCTGCAGGTGGAAGGCGTCGCGTACAACCTCGGCAAGGACTCCGGCCTGAAGCACGTCTGGACCGACACCACCGTGACGAACGGGCAGGAGTACTACTACGCGGTGTGCGCCTACGACTACGGCTTCGACCAGGGGCCGGATCTGGACTCGCTGTCGTTCTACCCTTCGGAGAACTCGTACAACGTGTCCCGCACTACGCGGGGCGGCATCATCCTGCCCACGAACGTCGTGCGCGTACGGCCGAACCCGAAGGTGACGGGATTCGAGCGCGCCACGGTCGGGAACGCGTCGCACGTCGCCGGCAACGGCATCGGAACCGTGCGGGTGGAGGTCGCGAACTCGACGCTGGTTCCCGAAGGCCACCTGTTCTCGCTGACGTTCGACGCGGACTCGCCGGACTCCCTGATCGCGCAGCGCTACATCCTGCGCGACAGCACCGCCCACCGGTTCCTGTTCACTTCGGGCACCGACCTCGAAGGCGCGGGCACCGGCCCCGTCGGGGCGGGCCTGCTCCCGATCGTCACCGCGCCGACGAACTACCCCAGGGTCAGGACGGACAGTTCCGGGTTCGTGGCGGGATCGCCCACGAACACGCTCCTGAAGGTGTCCTACCGCAACGGCATCCTGTCGCCGAACCTGCGCCGACCCGGCTACCCCGACGACATCTCGATCGTGTTCGACGACGTCGTCCGCGACACGGGGCTGACGTTGTTCCCGGTCACCACGAAGCCGGCGAAGTTCCGCATCTTCGCGCACTCCTCGACCGGCGATCAGCAGCTCGACTTCACGTTCCGGGATCTCGACAACAACGGCACGCTGAGCCGGGCGGACGAACACATCGACATCGTCACGTACACGCCGGTGTTCCCCGGGCGCATCGAGACGACGTGGCGAGTCCAGCTCGACACGCTGGGCCAGACCGCCCGCGGCCCGATCGTGCCGCCACGACTGAACGACCGGTACGAGCTCGTGGTCGACGAACCGCTCGGTGCGGGAGACCAGTTCGTCTTCTCCGCCACGGCCCAGTCCGTCGACGCCTCGCTCGCGAAGGCGCCGCTGCAGCCGTACGTGGTGCCGAACCCCTACGTCGGATCCGCGAGCTTCGAGCCGGCCCGCTTCGCGGTGAACGGTCGCGGCGAACGCCGGATGGAGTTCCGGGCCCTTCCACAGGGCGCGGTGATCCGCATCTACACCGTCCACGGCGACCTCGTGCAGACACTGCGGCACGACGGCTCGAACGACGGCTTCGTTCCCTGGAACCTGCGGACGAAGGACAATCTCGACGTCGCACCCGGCCTGTACGTGTTCCAGGTCGAGGCCGCCGGGACGAGTCCCTTCGTCGGCAAGTTCGCGATCATCAAGTGAGCGGGAGGCCATCATGACCAGAAAGCTCCTGACGGCCCTGATGCTCGCGGCGCTCACCGCCGGTTCGGCCGCGGCCCAGTCCAAGACGGGCACGACGTTCGGTTCGTTCCTGCAGATCGAGCCGGACGCGCGCGCCGCGGGAATGGGCAACGCGGGCTCGACGCTCTACGACGGACCCGGCACGCTGTACTACAACCCCGCCGCGGCGGCTTCCGCCACGACGTTCGGGGCGGACTTCACGCACATCAACTGGTTCGCGGGCATCCGCTACGAGCACGTGGCGGCGGTGCTGCCCACCGCCAGTCGCGGCAACCTGTACGCGACCGTCACCGCACTGAACTCGGGTGACATCGACGTGCGCACGGTGAGCGACCCGCTCGGAACGGGGGAACGCTACACCGTGTCGGACATCGCGCTCGGCCTGGGCTGGGCCAAGCAGATCTCGCTGCGGTTCTCGGCGGGCGTGCAGGTGAACTACGTGCAGGAGACGGTCTGGCACAGCTCGGCCAGCACCATGACGATCAACGTGGGCACGCTCTACCGGCTGTCGAAGGACGGTCTGCACGTGGGAGCCAGCCTCTCGAACTTCGGCACGCACACGCGTTTCGACGGGCGCGACCTGCGGGTGACGTTCGACGGCGACCCCACGCGCAACGGCGACAACGGAACGCTCCCCGCCTCGCAGTTCACCGACGAGTTCAACCTGCCCGTGATGTTCCGGGTGGGCGTGGGCAAGCCGTTCAAGGTCGGGGAGAGTTCGCGGCTGCTGCTGGCCGTGGACGCGTTCCACCCGAGCGACAATTCCGAGAGCATCAGCGCAGGCGCGGAGTGGTCGCTGAAGGACATGCTCGCCCTGCGGGCGGGCTACCAGAACCTGTTCCTCGAGGACTCCGAGGTCGGATTCACGGCCGGGCTCGGCGTGAAGGGACGGGTCACCGACTATCGCTATCATCTCGATTACGCGTGGGCCGATCAGGGACGACTCCAGGACTCGCATCGAGTGTCCGTGGGAGTGGACTTCTGACGTGAAACGCAGACTGCTGATCGTATTCGCGGCCGTGATGCTCACGGCCTCGCCGGCGCTGGCCCAGAACACCGAAGCGCTGCTCGACACGCTGCAGCACACGGCGTTCGACTTCTTCTGGCAGGCCGCGAACCCCGGCAACGGGCTCGTGCGCGACCGCGCGACGCCCTCCGCGTGCAGCATCGCGTCGATGGGGTTCGGCTTCTCGGCGATCCCCATCGGCATCGATCACGGCTGGATCACGCGGCCGCAGGGCCGCGCGCGCGTGAAGACCATGCTGAACACGCTGTACAACGGCCCGCAGGGCTCCGCGGCCAGCGGCACGATCGGTTACCAGGGGCTCTACTACCACTTCCTGGACATGACGACCGCGACGCGCTCGGGCAACACCGAGTTGTCCACCATCGACACGGCGCTGCTGTTCGCCGGCATGCTGGACGCCCGCATGTACTTCGACGGGAACGATCCCGACGAGGTCCTGATCCGTGCGCTCGCCGACACGATCTATCGACGGGCGAACTGGAACTTCATGCGGAACTTCAACCCGGGCATCCTCATGGGTTGGAATCCCGGCACGAACTTCTCCGGCTACGGGGAATGGGTCGGCTACAACGAGGCGATGATCCTGTACGTGCTCGCGCTCGGATCGCCCACGAAGGCCGTGCCCGCCTCGGCGTGGTCGCGCTGGACGAGCGGCTACACGTGGGACACGCGGTACGGTCAGACGTACGTGGTGTTCGGCCCGTTGTTCGGGCACCAGTACTCGCACTGCTGGATCGATTTCCGGAACATCCGCGACCCGTACATGCTCGCGAAGGGCATCGACTACTTCGAGAACTCGCGCCGGGCGACGCTCGCGCAGCGCGCCTACGCCGCGGCGAATCCGGGCGGCTTCTACGGGTACAGCGACAGCCTGTGGGGCATCACGGCGGGGGACGGCCCGTTCGGCTACACCGCGCGGGGCGCGCCGCCGTCGGAGGGCGACGACGGCACCATCACGCCGACCGCGGCGATCTCGTCGCTGCCGTTCGCGCCGGCCGAAGTGATGCCGATGATACGCAACCTCTGGAACAACTACCGGGGTGTGCTCTGGGGGCCGTACGGGTGGAAGGACGGCATCAACCTGAGTCTCGGGTGGGTCGCGAACGACGTCATCGGCATCGACCAGGGGCCGATCCTGCTGATGATCGAGAACCACCGCACCGGCCGCGTGTGGAACCGCTTCATGAGCCATCCCGACATCCAGCGCGGCCTCGCGCAGGCCGGGTTCGTGCCGTGGGTCGAGTCGGCGCCGCCGCCCGCCGCGGCCGGCCTCGCCCTGTCCGCGCCGGAGCCGAATCCGTGCCGGGGCCCGGCCACGCTGCGCTTCCGACTGCGCGAGCCCGGGCACGTCACGCTGGACGTGCTGGACGTGACGGGGCGGGTGGTCGACCGCCTGCGGGACGAAACCCTCGTGGCGGGTGACCACGTCGAAGTGCTCGCGGCCGGCCGGCACGCGCCGGGGCTCTACTGGGTGAGACTCCGGGCCGGCGCCGAGCAGGTGCAGCGCAAGCTGGTCCTCGTCCGTTGAATCGACCGGGAGACGTAATGGCAAGCCCCACCGCCGTGGACGGCACGATCCGGCCGCGCCTGTCGCAGCCGTTGCCGGCGACGCACGTGTTGTCGAACGGTCGCTACCACGCACTCGTCACGGACGCGGCCACCGGCTACTCGGCGTGGAACGGGCTCGCGCTCAGCCGCTGGGCCGGCGATCGCGTGGAGGACCGCGAGGGCTGGCTGCTGTGGCTGCGCGACGTCGAGTCGGGGCGTGCGTGGCGGATCGGCGACCCGGCGGCGTCCGAGGGCGGCTGGTCCGTCCGTCGCACGCCGGGCGTGCTGGAGTTCTCGGGGGCGGTCGACGGCCTGGGTGTTCGCCTCGACGTCGCCGTGTCGCCGCGCGCGGACCTCGAGGTGCGCCGCGTCCGCGTCCGCAACGACGGCCCGGCGGCGCGACGGCTGGACGTGACGAGCGTGCTGCAGGTGGTGCTCGCGCCCGCCGCTGCCGATGCCTCGCACCCCGCGTTCTCGAAGCTGTTCATCCAGACGGAGTGGGACGAGCGCTCGCAGGCGGTGCTGGCGCGCCGTCGCCCGCGCGGCAACGACGAACAGCATCCCTGGATGGCGGCCTGCGCCATCGGCCCGGGCGCGCTCGAGTTCGAGACCGATCGCGCGCGCGTCGAAGGACGCGGCGCGGCGTACGCGCCACCCGTCGCGTTGCGCACGCGCAAGTCCATGCGCGGCGGAACGGGCAACGTCCTGGACCCCG